>DATEOK010000238.1:0-2049 GCA_035274225.1 Dongiaceae bacterium | reverse complement strand
GACGCCGCCGGCAAGGGCGGCACCATCCGCCGGCTGGCCTGGGCCATGGACCCGCGCTCGCTCAAGGTCTGGCCGATCGGCGCCCCGAACGAGATCGAGGCCAAGCAACACTACCTGCAGCGCTTCTGGACCCGGATGCCGGAGAAGACCCAGATCGCGGTGTTCGACCGGTCCTGGTATGGGCGGGTGCTGGTGGAGCGGGTGGAGAAGTTCACGGCCAAGAAGGACTGGCAGCGGGCCTACGGGGAGATCAACGCGTTCGAGCGGCAGCTGGTGGATGACGGCATCCGGGTGGTGAAGATCTTCCTCCACATCAGCAAGCAGCAGCAGCGCATCGAGCTGATCGAGCGGATGCGCGACCCGCTGAAGCGCTGGAAGCTGAGCTTCGACGACTTTCGCAACCGCGCCCGCTGGTCGGAGTATGTCGAGGCGATCGAGGATATGTTCGACGAGACCAGCACGGCGGCCGCGCCGTGGCACGTGGTGCCGTCCGACGACAAGCCGGCGGCGCGGGCCGAAGCCCTCGGCATCCTGGTCAAGCAGCTGGGCAAGGGGCTCGACCTGTCGCTGCCGCCGCTGGACCGCAAGATCGCCCGGACGGCGCTCAAGATGCTCGGGAAAGATGCCTTGAAATCAGAGCGCTAGTCGGCCGACCTCCAGCCCAGGTTCAGGCCCTCTCCGCCTTGACAAAACCCTGTCAACGCATGGAATCCCCAATCATCCACTAGAACCGCTGCGAGCGAGTCGGAGTGTTCGTGCTGATTGGATCAGTGATGCCTCGCGGGACGACATGACCACGACAAGCCTGGTCGTGCAGACCGAGCCGCAATGCCTGACGTTGCGCGATGCGATCGCGACTCCGTTCGAATTGGTCGCCCCGGCCGACGCGCCGGAGCAGCCGCCGCGCCATGCGGGTTTCAAGGCCTACACCCGCGGTTGCCTGTATGACTCCGAAGGCGCGCGGGTCGACCTTTCGCTGCGGGTCGGCGGCGTCGGCGGCGACCAGGCGGCGGCGATCGATCCGGCGGTGCTGCCGCCCGAGCAGCGCGGCGGCACCTGGCTGGCAGGGCGGACGCTCTATCTCGGTCCGTTCATGAACCACTACGGTCACTTCATCACCGAGGGCCTGTCGCGCTACTGGAAGCAGGATATCGGGCCGGTCGACCATGTCGTCGCCTACCCCTTCATGCACAACAACGGGAACATCCAGGTCGAGGATTTCCATCGCCATCTCGCTGGTTTGCTCGACGTGCCGATCGATCGCATGGCGATCCTGCGCAGCCAGACCGTGTTCGACGAGATCGTGGTGCCAGAGCAGCTGTGGCGCAGCAACGTCCAGGTCAACGCCCACATGCGCACGGTCTATGAGCGAATCAGGACACGCCATGTCGGGCGGAAATCGAGCGGACGGCTGTTCCTGTCGCGCGTGCCGTCGAAGCGGCTGGGCAACCCGCTGGCAGTGGAGGAGGTTTTTGCCGGCTTCGGCTTCCGGGTGATCAATCCCGAGCGGATGCCGATCGCCGAGCAGCTCGCGCTCTACGCCAACTGCGAAGTGCTGGCGAGCCTGTCGGGCAGCGGCATGCACAACTGCCTGTTCGCGCGTCCGGGCCTGATGACCATCGAGGTCGGCGACACCCGCGCCCGCCGCGGCCCGGCCCTGATGCAGCGCATGGCGAACGAGCTGGCGCAGGTCGAGGCGCATTTCATCCCGTTCGGCGAAGGGACCGAGACGGACATTGAACCCAAGGTCGTGCGCAAGAACCTGCGCAAGATCCTGGGCGAGCTGCCCCGCCGCGGGCCGGTGCTGCTGCTGCGCCTCAAGCGGCGATTTAGCCGCCTGAAGGCGGGCGGTAAACCGCGCAAGCAAGCCATACAGTAGCTGTCGATCCCGATCGTCGTGGCCGCGCTTGGGCATGAGAGCGACAAAGGTCCTTATGCGATATGTCGCCCTCTCCTCTGTTGTGAGGCCCTTGCTTTGCTCACGAAGTCGGCGAGTTCGCTGTTGAATCGAGGGGAGTCTTCGAGGAAGGGTGCATGCCCGATCCCGGG
>DATEOK010000237.1:0-11921 GCA_035274225.1 Dongiaceae bacterium | reverse complement strand
GGTGAAGTTCGAGAACCTGCATTTCGGCTACGGCACGCAGCGCGGCGTGCTGCACGGCATCGATCTCACCATCGCGCCGGGCCAGCGCATCGGTTTGATCGGCCCCTCCGGCGCCGGCAAATCGACGCTGGTCAACCTGCTGCTGCGCGTCTTCGTGCCGCGGCTGCGCGACCGCTCGCGGGAGATGTCGGAGGTGCGCTCGGCGCTCACCGGCCGCGTGGTCGACAGCTACACCAACATCCAAACCGTGAAGCTGTTCGCCCGGCCGCGCGACGAGGACGAGGTGGTGCGCGATTCTGTCGACGAGCACACCGACGCCTTCCACCGCCAACAGCGCGTCATCACCCTGTTCGGCCTCAGCCTCGCCAGCCTCAACGCCATGATGGTGGTGGGAACCGGGGCGACGGCGGTATGGCTGTGGATGAACGGGGCGATTAGCGTCGGCATCGTGGCGATGGCCCTGCCGCTCACCTGGCAGATCGCCAACATCGCCGGCTGGGTGGCGCAGAACGTGACGGCGATCTTCGAGAATGTCGGCGTGGTGCAGGAAGGCATGCGCTCGATCGCCGTGCCGCGCCAGATGCAGGACAAGCCCGATGCCGGCACGCTGCGCGTGGCCAAGGGCGAAGTGAAGTTCGAGAACGTGCATTTCGGCTACGGCACGCAGCGCGGCGTGCTGCACGGCATCGACCTCACCATCGCGGCGGGGCAGCGCATCGGACTGATCGGCCCGTCCGGCGCCGGCAAGTCGACCTTGGTCAACCTGCTGCTGCGGTTCTATGAGCTGGAGACCGGGCGCATCACCATCGACGGCCAGGACATCTCCGCCGTCACCCAGGAGAGTCTGCGCGCCAAGATCGCGATGGTGACGCAAGATACTTCGCTGCTGCATCGCTCGATCTTCGACAACATCCGCTACGGCCGGCCGGAAGCGACCGAGGCCGAGGTGCGGGCGGCGGCGACGCGCGCTCATGCGCTCGACTTCATCGAGGGCCTGGAAGATTGGGTCGGGCGGCGCGGCTTCGAAGCCCATGTCGGCGAGCGCGGCGTCAAGCTGTCGGGCGGCCAGCGCCAGCGCATCGCGATCGCGCGGGTGATCCTGAAGGACGCGCCGATCCTGGTGCTGGACGAGGCGACGGCGGCGCTCGATTCCGAAGTCGAGGCGGCGATCCAGGAGCAGCTCGAAGGCCTGATGCGCGGCCGCACGGTGATCGCCATTGCACACCGGCTCTCCACCATCGCGCGGATGGACCGGCTGGTGGTTCTCGACCAGGGCCGCATCGTGGAGACCGGCGCCCATCACGAGCTGCTGGCACGGCGCGGCACCTATTGGCGCTTGTGGCAGCGCCAGTCCGGCGGCTTCCTGCAAGAGGAGATGCGCGAGCTCGACCGCGTGATGGGCGATTGACAGTGGGCCGCCGCTATAGCCAAGTCGCGCTGTGACCGGTCAGGAGCTCCTCTCCCACCTCGAAACCATCGGCGCGGTCCTTGGGCCGCTGCTGCATGTCGTGCTGGCCGGCGCGGTCACGCTGCACGTGCTGGAGCGCAAGCGCGACGTCGCGGCCGCCGTCGCCTGGATCGGCGTCGCCTGGCTGTCGCCGATCATCGGCAGCGCGCTCTATATCCTGTTCGGCGTGAACCGCGTGCAACGCCGCGCCTACCGCGCCGGGCGGCGCCACAGCATGGGCTGGGTCGACGACCCTGCCACGTTCCTCAATCCGCGGCACGATCACTTCGCGCCGCTAGAGCGCGCGATTGGCGTGCTGACCGGGCGCCCGCCGCGGCTCGGCAACAAGGTCACGATGCTGCGCAACGGCGACGAGGCCTATCCGCCGATGCTGGCGGCGATCGCCGCGGCGAAGGTCAGCATCGCCTTCGCCAGCTACATCTTCGAGACCGACGGCACCGGCGTGAAATTCATCGAGGCGCTGCGGGCGGCGAAGGCGCGGGGCGTCTCGATCCGGGTCATCGTCGACGGGATCGGCAGCGGCTATTGGGTTTCCCCGGCATACCAGAGGCTGGTGGAGGCGGGCATCCCGGCCGCGCGCTTCATGCACACGCTGGTGCCGTGGCGCATGGCATTCCTCAATCTGCGCAGCCATAAGAAGATCCTGGTGATCGACGGTTCGCGCGCCTTCATCGGCGGCATCAATATCAGCTCGGACAACGTGCTGGCGGCCAATCCGGCGGACCCGATCCGCGACATGCATTTCGACGTGACGGGTCCCGTGGTGACCCAGATCGCCGAAGCCTTCGCGACCGACTGGCACTTCTGCACCGGCGAACGGGTCGGCGGCGAAGCCTGGTTCCCGCCGCTGACCGAGGCAGGGACGGCCGCGGCGCGAGTCATAACGTCAGGCCCGGACCAAGACATCTACAAGATCGAGTTCGCATTGCTGCAGGCGATCGGCTGCGCGCTGCGCTCGGTGAAGATCCTGACGCCCTATTTCCTGCCGGATGACCGATTGATGAGCGCACTGATCCTGGCGGCAATGGCCGGGGTGACGGTGGACGTGGTGATTCCCGAGGCCGGCGATCATCCGTACCTGGACTGGGCGATGCGCGCGCACATCGCCCCGCTGCTGCGCGCCGGCGGACGCGTGTGGCGCGCACCCAAGCCGTTCGAGCATTCCAAGCTGTTCGTGGTCGACGACGGCTGGTCGCTGATCGGCAGCGCGAACTGGGACATGCGCAGCCTGCGGCTCAATTTCGAGCTCAACATGGAAGTATGTTGTCCCGAGTTCGGCATCCTGGTTGCCGCGGCCATCGAGCGGCGGCAAGGCGACCAGGTCACGCTGGCCGAGATTAACGCACGTTCATTTCCAGTGCGATTGCGCGACAGCGCTGTGAGGCTATTGCTGCCATATCTGTGAGCGACCTGTGACCTCTCATGATTGGGAACATTGGACATCTCCCAATCATTTCCATCGGCGGCGTAGACTGTGCTAGCCCCGCGCGTCGGCGGCGCAGTCCGGGTTGGAACGGAGCAGATCGGATCATGAGTTCGGGCGAAAACGCAAAGCCCCCAGCAACTTTCGAGGAACGCAATCCCTTCGACATCTCACGGCGCTCGGGTCCCGAAGTCGCCGCCGAGATCGCCAAGCGCATGTCCGCCTGGAAGCTGGCGCGCACCCGTACCGCTGCGCAATCCACGACGATCCCCGGCGATGAGGCGAAGGTCTCTCGCAGTGCGGCAAAGTCCGCCGATGCAAAGTCGCCGCCGATCGCAGCGCCCGTGCAGCCGGCCCGGATGCCGAAAGCCGCCGCGCCGGCGCCGCAGCCCGCTTCACCCGCGCGAAGCGCCAAAACCTCGGCACCGCGTGTGCCCTATTTCGCATCGGCCTCGGCGACCCGCCGCGCCATGCCGCCGGCCCCCAGCCTGAAGCAGGGCAGCGCGCGTCCTCAGACGCCGACGGACGACGAGCTTGCGACGCGCGCCGACGAGGCAGCGATCGAAATTGCCGCGCCGGTGCTCGAACAGCCGCGTCACGACGACCCGCCGCTCGATACGGTGGACGCCGCGCCCATGACGGCGAACGCAGACGCGCCGCTCACCGAGCCGGCTCCGGTCGTCTCGATCGATGAAACTGCGATCGAGGCGGATGCTGCGCCCGCAGTCGCGCCATCCGATCCAGTCGAGGCGCCGTCCGTTGCCCAGGCATCGGAGCCGATCCCGGTCGAGCCCGACGACACCCAACGCCGCCGCGCCGAAGCGCGCGCGATCAAGGCGCGCTGGATGGCCGCGCACGATCTCGATGCGATCGACACGTCCGGGGCCGGCCGCGATGCTGCTCTGACGGTCGAGCCGCCGGAGGTTCCGGCAATGGCCGACACTGGCGGCGAGGCCATATCGGCCCACGCGCCGCAGGCAGCGGCAGAAAATCTCGACAGGCCGTTGCCTGACGAGAAACCGGATGAGGCGGCCAGCAACGACGAATTGCTTCTCGATCAGCCGATCGAGCCGGAGCGCGACGCGGTTCTTGAGGCCGTGACGGAAGTTGAGGAGCTCGCGCCGGAAATCGGCGTTGCATCCGACGCCGCCGCCGGGCGCCTGGAACCGACGTTCGATGCGCCCATCATGCGCGCGATGCCCGCACCGGTCGTGGACCGTGCCGTCACGCGCGAGACGCACGCACTCGATCTTGCCGCGCTGGATGAGATGGCCGGCCGCAAGGAGCCGACCTTCGATCCGCCAGTCGCACACGCCGAGACCTCTGACGTCGTGCGCGAGCCCGAAGTCGCGCCACGAGATGCTGTCGCCGAAGCGTTGCGCCCACGGCCTGCCGCGCAGCCGGCAGCCGAACCGGCAGTCTTTGCGCACCGCGATGCGGCCGACGACGGACTCAGCATCGCTGCGCTGGACGAGGCGGCGGGGCGCAAGGAACCGACTTTCGACGAGCCGATCCAACGCAAGGCAGCGGCGATCGAGCCGCCGGTGCGGGCGGCCGACCGGCCGCGCGAACCGCGGATAGAGGCGGCGCCGGAGCCGCGCTCCGATGAGCCGGCCTCCGACGTCGCGCCTGAAGACGACTCGCCTGAACTCGGCATCGCCGCGCTGGACGAAGCTGCCGGCCGCAAGGAGCCGACCATCGATGAGCCGGTGCGGCCCGCCCAGCCTGCCGCTGCGCCGATCGCGGCGCCGCGTGTCAAGCTGCGCCCGATCGAGACCCGCATCGAGGTGCGGCGCGTCGACACGCTGCGCGCGGATCCGCAGCTCTCAGCACGCCGGCCGATCTTCCCCCATATCGGGCCGGAGGAATGGGACATCCCGCCCGCGATCGCGACCCATGCCAGCCGCGAACGGCGCGGCACCAGTTGGGCGATCGGCCTCGGCACCGTTCTGCTGATCGCCGGCATCACGGCGCCGGCCGCCATCTGGCAGCAGGGACGGCAGGCGGAGGATCAAGTCGCGCGGGTGGCGCCCGCTCCGGCGCCGCAGCAGCTCCCCGCGACAACCGCCACGACGACGGCCCAGCCGCCGTCCGATCAGGCGGAGGCGACGTTGCCGGAAGCACCACAGCCGGAGACCCCGCCAGCCGTGCCAGCCGTCACGGCGCAGCAATCGAGCGCCCCGAGCGCTCCGGAGCAGGCGGAGCCTGAAGCCGAGCAGGCGGCCGCGGGTTCGAAGCCGGCGACCACACTCGGCGCCGTGACAGATGGCGGCGATGTGAACAAGTCGCCGGTAATTGCGCCGCCGCTCCCGACGGTGAATCTTGCCAGCCAGACTAATGGCACAAGCGACCCGATGGTCGCGCGTCCGTTCGTGCCGGCGCAGGGCGAGGGGCCGTTCCTGCGAGCGCCCACCACCGGCTCGGCGACAGTGCCGGTCGCCGGTGCGCCGGTTCAGTCGGCTGCTGTCGGTGTAAGGCCGAACTTGATGGGGCAGTTGAAGCCAAAGGCGACCAGCACGGTGTCCGCGGCCAAGCCGGTCGCGAACAAGCCGAGGCCGGCGGTGCGCAAGCCGTTCTTCCAACAGTCGCCGGACCAGATGTTCGACACCCTGATCGAAACCTTATCCGAAGGTAAGCCGGTCAACCCGGCGACCAAGCCGGTGTCACCCTCGGACCGCCGCTAGGGGCGGTCGAGGGCGCGGCGCCGGAGCTCATTGGACGCCGGACTGCGTCTTCAGCTTATTGATCTCGTCCATGCAGCCGGCCTCGTCGCCGGCCTGATCGAACTGGCGGGCGCGCTCTAGCGAGGCTTCTGCCTCGATCGGCGCGGCGGAGGCGCCGGATTCGCCGGACTGCGCGGCTTCGGCGTCGGTCGCCTGGCCGGTGTTCTGGCTGGCGACGTCCTCCGACGAGGCCGCCTTGCCTTCGGTGGCCTGGTTCATCGTCTCGGTCGGCGGATGCAGCTTGCTGCCGGTCTCCGCGACCTGGCCGGTGCCGGTCGGGCCCATGCCGGCATCGCTGCTGGACAGCTGCTTCTGCAGCGTCTCGATCTCGGTCGAGCACTGTCCCGCGCTGGCTGCGCCGGCGGCGAGCACAAGGCCGAACGCCGTCCCGGCCACAAGCAATGTCTTGATCATGACGATCCTCCTTCATCGCCCGCCGCTTTCAGCCGGCAATTCCCAACCTCACGCGGCGAGCGTAGGTTAAGCTCGACTTTCAACAGCTGATGACGGCATGTGTTCGCCCGATCGGCTGGCAAACGACGACGGGGCGGCGATGATCAAGGGTTCGGACCTGCTGGTGGCGGCGCTCGAGAACGAGGGCGTCGAGCGGATCTTCGGCGTGCCGGGCGAGGAGAATCTCGACGTCGTCGAATCGCTGCGCAAGTCGCGCATCGAGCTGGTGGTGACGCGGCACGAGCAGGCGGCGGCCTTCATGGCGGCGACCCATGGGCGGCTCACCGGGCGGCCGGGCGTCTGCATCTCGACGCTCGGGCCGGGCGCGCTCAATTTCACCACCGGTGCCGCCTATGCACACCTTGGCGCCATGCCGATGATCATGCTGACCGGCCAGAAAGGCATCCTGTTCAGCCGCCAAGCGCGGTTCCAGATCGTCGACATCATCGCCGCCATGCGCCCGATCACCAAGATGGCGCGCACCATCGTCACCGGCTCCAGCATCCCGACCCTGGTGCGCGATGCCTTCCGCGTGGCGATGGAGGAGCGGCCCGGCCCTGTGCTGCTGGAGCTGCCCGAGGACATCGCCGGCGAGGAGATCAAGGACGCGCCGCTGGTGCCCCCGCACGAAGTGCCGCTGCCGGTGGCCAACCCGACGGCGCTGGAGCGCGCCACGCAGATGCTGCTGGCGGCGAAGAGGCCGCTGCTGATGGCGGGCGCCGCCGCCAACCGGCCGCGCCTGACCGAGGCGCTGTCGGAGTTCGTGCGCCGCACGCGGCTGCCGTTCTTCAACACCCAGATGGGCAAGGGCGCGATCGCCGGCGGCTCCAAGCTCTACATGGGCACCGCGGCCCTGAGCGAGCGCGACTACGTCCACCGCGCCATCGACCGCGCCGACGTGATCCTGTCGGTTGGCCACGACACGGTGGAGAAGCCGCCGTTCCTGATGGGGCCGAAGGGGCCGAAAGTGATCCATGTCGGCTTCATGCCGGCACATGTCGAGCAGGTGTTCTATCCCCATGCCGAATTGGTGGGCGACGTCGGACCGAGCCTGGCGCTGCTGGCCGATCGCATCGAGGGCAAGCTCAACATCGACCCCGCCTTCGCCACCCTGCGCGGCGAGATCCTGGCCAAGCTGCAAGACCGCGCGGAGGAGTCGCGCTTCCCGCTGACGCCGCAGCGCATCGTGCATGACGTGCGCCAAGTGATGCCGGAGGACGGCATGGTTTGCCTCGACAATGGCATGTACAAGATCTGGTTCGCGCGCAACTACCGCACCCATGTCGCCAACACGCTGCTGCTGGACAACGCGCTCGCCACCATGGGCGCCGGGCTGCCGTCGGCGATGATGGCGGCAATGCTGTATCCGGAGCGCCGCGTGCTGGCGGTCGCCGGCGACGGCGGCTTCATGATGAACAGCCAGGAGATGGAGACGGCGGTCCGCCTCAAGCTCAACCTGGTGGTGCTGGTCCTGGAGGACAACGCCTACGGCATGATCCGCTGGAAACAGGCGGTCGACAAGTTCCCGGACTTCGGCCTCGGCTTCGGCAACCCCGACTTCGTGAAATACGCGGAGTCGTACGGCGCGAAGGGCCGGCGGGTGGAAAGCGCCGATGGCCTCGCCCCCGCGCTCGACGCCGCGTTCAAGGATGGCGACGTGCAGCTGGTGGTCGTGCCGGTGGATTACAGCGAGAACGTCCGCGTGCTGGTCGAAGAGCTCAGCCGCAATGTCGGATAGGTGCGCGCGACGGTGAGCGAGCCTGAGGCTCGCCCACCGCAAGCACGCTGAAAATCGCGCTACTGGTTCGTGGTGCCGCCGGTGCTGTCCGCCGGGGCGGGGGCCGGGGCCGGTGCCGGCGCCGGCGTTGCCGGTTCGGTGGTCGCAGCCGGGGCCGCGGTGTCCTGCGTGGTGGTCCCACCATCGTTGTTGGTGAAGATGAACACGAACACCGCCGCCAGCACCACTAGGCCGCCGACGATGAAGTAGAGCGCGCGATTACCGCCCTCGGGGGGCGTCGCCTTGGGAACATTCGGGTCGTAGCTCATCCATCTCTCCTAAACGGTGTGGCGTGCACTGATGTGCGCCGCAAGCGCGCGCACGCATGCGGGAAAAATGGCCGCGCTCCCGGAAGGTTCCCGAAAGCGCGGCTGCTGTGGGTCGCGTTAACCGAGGTTACTCGACGCCCAGCGCGGCCTTGGCGGTACCAAGCTCGGTCATGCAGGCGTTCTCGTCACCCGCATCGGCGGCCATCTGCGCCTTCTTGAGCGCGGTGATGGCCTCCGCACGGCCGCCGGCCGAGGTATTCAGCTCGCCGACGCGCGAGGTCTCTTCCACGGTGCCGCTGCTCGGCATCGTGGTGGTGCTGGAGCTCGAGCTGTCCGCGGTGGCGTCCGGATTCTGCGGCTGCTGCACGCCCGGATCGGTGGCGCCGATGGTCGCATTCGCGCCGGTGGTGTCGGTCGCGCTGCTGCCCTCGGTTGTCGTGGTCGTGCTGGTGTCGGCACTGGCGTTCGCTTCCGGCGCCGGCTGTTGCACGCCCGGATCGGCCGCACCGACGGTCGCGTTGGCGCTGTTGTCGGTGTTCGCGACCTGGTCGCTGCTGGGGCTCGCGGTCGTGCCCGTGCTGGTGTCAACCGAAGCACTGGGGCTCGGCTGCTGCACGCCTGGATCGGTCGCGCCGATGGTCGCGTTCGCGCCTTCCTCGGTGCCGAGCTTCTGCTGCAATTCGGCGACCTGCGCGCCGCAACTGCCGGCGGCGCTGGCCGTGCCGGCTGCCAGGATCAGACTGGCGCCGATCCCGAATGCAAGTGCTGTCTTGTTCATATGCCTCTCCACTGTTACCCGCCAGCCCGGCACGACCGCGACACGCGGAGGCTCGCCCTGGCGCTGATGGGAAAACATCGAGAGGCGGGGAACGTTTGCGCAGAGGCGCGTAATTTAATGTGATTGCGGCGCGTCAACCGGCCGCAACGCCAATGCGCGCCGGCGATTCAGATTCGAACAACCGGAATCGCCCGCGCGTTGCGTTCACAGCCGAAGCATTTTCCACCGAAGTGGAAGCCGGTTCGGCGCAGAAAATGCGACCATCACGAAATCGTCAACTCCGCTTGTCGTTGAAGTCGAAATCCAGCTCGCGCTGCTCTTCGGAGCCATGGCGGCCGCCGCTGTCGGCGGTCTCGGTACGGCCGACGGCGAGGCGCGGCTCGTTGCGCACGTAGAGGATCACGCACGGCGTACCGGACAAGCTCTGGCAGCCGCGCAGCGCCGGCTGGGTATAGCTCGGGGCGGCGCAGGAAATCTCTTCGCAATAGGTGAAGTAGGAGTTGCGCCCGTCGGGCGACACCGCGAACGCGCCCGGCCGGGTCGCCTTCACGATGCGCAGGTATTTGGTGACCTCGGCATGGGTCTCCGGCGTGAGCGCGACCGGCGTCCCGGAAGGCGGCGCCGCATTGGGCGCGGCACAGGCAGCCAGCGCACTGGCGGCGATGAGGATGGCGGCGATGGTCCGAGTGTGAGTCACGATGCTGTTCCCTTGTCCTGAAAAGGCCACGTTGGGTCTTACGGTGGCGCCTAGATAGGGACGCATCACAAAACCGGGAAGTGAACGGGATCACAGCGTCCAAACTACGGCACGATCACCGCCCGCCGGACGCAACTCAGCGGCCGTGCACGTCGTAGTCGATCCGCCGTTGTTCTTCCGAGCCGTGCCGGCCGGGCGCCGCGGTCTCGCTCCTGCTGTATTGCAGGCGCGGCTCGTGCCTCACGTAGAGGACGATGCATGGCTGGCCGGCGAGGCCCTGGCAGCCGCGCAAGGCCGGCGCCGAATAGTTCGCGGTCGCGCAGGCAGTGTCGTCGCACCAGGTGTAGAAGGAGTTGAGCCCGTCCGGCGACACGGCGAAGGCGCCGGGCCGCGTCACCTTCACCTTGCGCAGATAGGCGCTGAGCTCGCCCTCGGTCTGCGGCGAGATCGCGACTGGGCCGGTGGGCGAGGGCGCCACCGCCGGCTGAGCGCAGGCGCCGAGCACGAGAAGGGCGAGGCCGGTGAGGATCCTGGATGCTTGAAGCACGATCAGCGGTTTCCTTGTCGCAGGGAAGGGATGACCGGGGATCATACCACGGTCGATGGAGTCGTGGTACAGTGCAGGCCTGCGCGCGACGGGGTCGTGATCATGGCAATGTCTGCGGAAGCGAAGAATGCGGTGACCGAAAGCCGGCGTGGCGGCTGGCTGCTGGTCATCCTGGTGGCCGTCATGCTGGCGGGCCTGCCCTTGGCGGTGTGGCTCGACCTCAGCAACCTGTCGAGGACGGCGCTCAGCCGCCAGGCGGAGGACCTGAGTTCGGTCATCACCGGTATCCGCGGCTATTATGCCAGCAACGTGGTCGGCCGCATCCTGGAGGCGCACGGCAAGGACACCAAGCTCGCGCACAACTACGAGCAGATCCCGGGCGCGATCCCGATCCCGGCGACCCTGTCGCTGGAGCTCGGCCGCGTGATCAGCGAGCGGCAGGACAACATCACCTATCGCTTCGTCTCCGACCTGCCGTTCAAGAACCGCCCGCCGCACCCGATGGACGACTTCGAGCGCTCGGCCCTCGCCAGCCTGCGCAAGCAGGCAGACCAGAGCATCACCGAGGTGCTGCGCTCCGGCTTCAGCAATACCTTCCGGCTGGTGACGCCGATCGTGATGGGTCCCGCTTGCGTCACCTGTCACAATGCGCATCCGGAGAGCCCGAAGCACGACTGGAAGCTCGGTGACGTGCGCGGCATCCAGGAAGTCATCATCACCCAGCCGTTCGCCGCCAACATCTTCTCGTTCAAATACCTGCTGATCTATTTCGCCTTCGTCGCCACCCTCGGCCTCACCTTCATCCTGATGCAGCGCCGGCAGGCCGGCGCGATCCGTGCCTTCAACCGCGAGCTGGAATCGGCCAACGAGTTCCTCGCCAACGTCTCGATGAAGATCTCGCGCTATCTCTCGCCGCAGATCTACAAGAGCATCTTCAGCGGCCAGCGGGACGTGGTGGTTCATACCGAGCGCAAGCGCCTCACCATCTTCTTCTCCGACATCAAGGATTTCACCGCGACCACCGAGCGCCTGCAGCCCGAGGCGCTGACCGAGATGCTGAACGAATACTTGACCGAGATGTCGACCATCGCGCTGCAGCACGGCGGCACCGTCGACAAGTTCATCGGCGACGCCATCCTGGTGTTCTTCGGCGACCCGGAGACCAAGGGCGCGGTCGAGGATGCCAAGGCCTGCCTGCGCATGGCGATGGACATGCAGCGCCGGCTGGGCGAGCTCAAGTCCAAGTGGCGCGGCGAAGGGACGGAGGAGCCGTTCGTGGTGCGCATGGGCATCAACACCGGCTTCTGCAACGTCGGCAATTTCGGCAGCAACGACCGCATGGACTACACCATCATCGGCGCCGAGGCGAACCTCGCCGCGCGGCTGCAGAGCATCGCGGAGGGCGGCAAGATCGTCATCAGCTACGAAACCTTTGCCCTGGTGCAGGACATCGTGGCGGCAAGCCCGCTGCCGCCCATCACCATGAAGGGCATCCGGCGCGAGGTGGTGCCGTACGAGGTGGAGGCGCTGGTGGACCAGAAAGGCCGCGTGCTCAGCGAGCACGTTGCCGGCCTCGACCTGCATCTCGATCTCGGCCGGCTGGTGCCGGCGGAGCGCCTGCGGGTGCGCGAGGCGCTCCGCGAAGCGATGGCCGCGCTCGACGCCGCGCCCGGCGAAAAGGGCGCGGCGGCCGGTTAGGGTCGCGCCGCTACTTGCCGAGCTCGCCCTTGGCCTCGCCGATCGCGTTCATGCAGCCGGCTTCGTCGCCCGCCTGGTCCAGCGCGCG
>DATEOK010000236.1:0-10653 GCA_035274225.1 Dongiaceae bacterium | reverse complement strand
GACAAGGACGAAATTGTCCTATTTCAAATCCATGCGCTCCATGGCGCGGATCGAAACCTTGTAGATCTTGTCTTGGCCGACGCGCGCCTTGATCACCTTGTCGAGGCGCTGGCGGATCAGCGGCTCTTCGAAGCCGGCCTGCTCCACCTGCTTGCGGCTCATCAACTGATGAAGCTCGGTCGTCACGGCGTCGTACACCGCGGGCAGGTTGTACTGCACCATCTCCATCTTCAGCGGATCGTCGAACATGAGGACGATGCGGAAGAAGAATTGATAGGTCGGCTTGCCGTTGCGCACGACCGTGATGGGAATGGTATCGAGCTCGATCTGCGAGAGCTGCGGAACTGCGGCTTCCTCGTCCTCGGCGACGTCCGGCGTGCGGAAATAGAACCACCAGGCCGCGCCGCCGCCGCCGCCACCCAGCAGCAACAACAAGACGAAGACGATCAGCAGCTTTTTCATTGCGACGCCAGCGGGACTCCTTCGGAACCGCACACCTATGCGGAACCTGGTCCCAATTAGCGCCCGGGATGGTTAAAAGTGGGTAAAACCAGCCTTTTCAAAGGCCAGAGGCCGGTTGTCGCGATCCAGGAATGTGAGTCCGAATTCCTGGACAATGCCACCGATCTCCGCGATGGCGGTCCCGGACCGACGGGCCGTGTCGAGCACCATCGCCACGCGATCGGGTGGCACCGCCAGCAAGAGCTCGTAGTCATCGCCGCCGGTCACGGCCGTCGCGATCAGGCTTGGGTCGCCCGCCACAAGCTCGGCCACTGCATCCGACAGCGGCACCGATGCCACTGCGACTTCCGCCCCGCAGTTGGATGCCGCGCACATGTGCCCGAGATCGGCGACAAGGCCATCGGAAACATCCATGCCGGCGTGCGCCAGCCCTTGCTCCGCCAGCATCCGGCCCAGCGCCACGCGCGGCTGCGGCAGCACATAGCGCTGCGCCAGGAAATGCCGCGCCGGCGCCTCCAGGTCGAGCTCGCCGCGATGGGCGGCGAGGCCGAAGATGCCGTCGCCGATCGTGCCGGTGACGAGGATGCGATCGCCGGGCCTGGCGCCATTCCGGCGCAGCGCGCGCCCGGCCGGGACCGCGCCGATCAGGGTCGCGGTCAGCGCCAGCGGTCCCGGCGTCCTGGTGGTGTCGCCGCCCCACAGCGCGATGTCGAACTCGGCCTGGTCGTGGGCCAAACCTTCAGCGAACTTCGCAACCCATGCCTCGTCGACCGCATCATCGAGCGCCGTGGTCATGAGATAGCCGAGCGGTTTTGCGCCTTTGCCGGCGAGGTCGGAGAGATTCTGGCGCAGCATTTTGCGCGCGATCAGGTCGGGCGGATCGCTGCGCAGGAAATGGAGGTCCGCGGTCAGGGCATCGGTGGTGAAGACGAGTTCCATGCCGGCGGGCGGCTGGAACGTCGCGGCGTCATCTTTGAGGCCGAGCGCACCGGGCGCCTTCGCGGCAAGCGGCGCGAAATAGCGCGCGATGAGGTCGAACTCGCCCGGCAGCTTGCCCCTCCCCGCCACCGCAGGCGCTCAGTGACCGGCGGGGCCGGCAGAACTAGGACCAGCTGGCCCCATCTCCGCCGGCCGCAGCTGCCGTGCAAGCTGGTCGAGGATGCCGTTGACGAGGCCGGTCTCCTTGGCGCCGAAAAAGGCATCGCACACGCCGACATATTCGGCGATCACCACGCGCGGCGGCACGTCTTCGCGATGCGCCAGCTCGAACACGCCGCAGCGCAGGATGGCGCGCAAGGTCGCCTCCAGGCGCTCGACTGTCCAATCCTCGGTCAGCACGGCGGCGATCATGTCGTCGAGCTCGCCGACATTGGCCGCTGCGCCGAGCACCACGGTGGTGAACAGCTTCAGGTCGGCCGGCGGCAAGGCAATATCGTCCACCACTTCGCCCAGGCGGTGATCGGCGAATTCCTTGATGATGGTTTCCGCGCGCGTACCGGTCGCTTCCCATTGGTAGAGCGCCTGCACCGCGGCAAGCCGCGCATTGCTGCGCGTCAAGGCCAGGCGCTTGCCGCGCTCCGCGCGATCTTCCGGTGCCTTGCCCGCCATCACTCCAGCCCCCAGCGCTGCTTCAGCGCCACCATGGTGAGGCACGCCTTGGCGGCGCCGCCGCCCTTGTCCTGGTCTTCCGGCTTGGCGCGGGCCCAGGCCTGGTCGTCGTTCTCGACCGTGATGATGCCGTTGCCGATCGCGAGATCGTACTGGATGGTGAGGTCCATCAGGCCGCGCGCGCTTTCCTGGCATACGGTGTCATAGTGCGTGGTTTCGCCGCGGATGACGCAGCCGATGGCGACATAGCCGTCGAAACGACGTTCCAGGCGGCCGGCATTGCCCGCCTCGTGCGCGAACTTGATGGCGCCTGGAATCTCCAACGCGCCGGGCACGGTGACGATCTCGTAGGTCGCGTGCGCCTTGTCGAGCACGCGCTTCGCGCCCTTGAGCATGGCGTCGAGCAGGTCGTCGTAGAAGCGCGCTTCGACGATGAGGATATGCGGCTTGTCGTTGGTCATGTCGGGTGATGTGTCCTTGCCGGGTTTACTCAGCCGGCGTCAGCAGGCGCGCAACATAACGCGCGATCAGGTCGATTTCCAGGTTGACCCGGTCGCCCTCCTTGGCCTGGCCCAGGTTGGTCGCGGTCTGCGTGATCGGGATGATGTTGACGCCGAAGCGCGCGCCGTCGACTTCGTTGACGGTGAGCGAGATGCCGTCGACCACGATCGAGCCCTTTGGCGCGATCATGCGCGCCATCTCTTTCGGCGCCTCGATGACGATGCGCAGGCTGCCGCCATCGGGCTTGATCGAGAGGATGTGGCCGACGCCGTCGACGTGGCCGGAGACCAGGTGGCCGCCCAGTTCGTCGCCCAGCTTCAGCGCGCGCTCCAGGTTGATCGGATGGCCGACCTTCCAGTCGCCCATGTTGGTCTTGTCCAGAGTCTCGCGGCTGGCCTCGAACGCCATCCAGCCCGGCCCCTTCTCCACCACCGACAGGCAGCAGCCGTTGCAGGCGACGGAAGCGCCGAGCGCGATGCCGCCGGTGTCATAGGCGGTCGCGATCTCCAGCCGCGTTGTCGGGCCGAGCGCGATCGATTTGACCTTGCCGAGGTCGGTGATGATGCCGGTGAACATGCCGTGCCGTAAAAGTGTTAACGCCGCGAAGTCGGCGTCAATCTAGGCAGGCCGCTCGTAGAGTTCCAGCACATCATTCCCGAGTTGGCGCCGGTCACCCATGCGGAATCCGAGGGCTTGACCAAGGCGGTCGAGCGCCATCGGTCCGACCCCGGGCAAAGCGTCACCACCGATCACCATCGGGGCCCGGAACCAATAGATCTTGTCCACCAGCTCGGCGGCCAGGAACGCCGTAGCCAGTGTCGGCCCGCCTTCGATTAGCAGGCGCGTCAGCCCCAGCTGCGCGAGCGCTTCGCATGACTGCCGCAGCCAGGCCTGCGGTCCACCGTTTTCGTTAATTTCAATGACTTCATGGGGTTTCTGAATCTGCTTCTTGATCATGCCGGGGCTGGTCATGATCCAGGTCGGCGGGGCGGTGGACAGCAGCTTCGCCTGGGCGGGCGTCCGCCCACGGCGGTCGAAGACTACCCGGACCGGCGAGCGGTCTTTGAGTCCCGGGATTCGACAGGTCAATTCGGGATCGTCCGCCAGGACCGTCCCCGAGCCGACGCCGATCACGTCGTAGGTTGCCCGGAGCCGATGCCCGAACATCCGCGCCGCTTCGCCGGTAATCCACCTGCTCTCGCCGGTCCTGGTCGCGACGTGCCCGTCGAGCGAGGTTGCGAGCTTCAACGACACCATCGGCAGGAAGTTCACATTCCTCTTGAAGAACCCGGCGTTGAGGCTCACGGCCGCGGCCGCCATCAGGCCGGTTTCGACCGCGATGCCGGTCTCGCGCAATTTCGCCACGCCGCGACCGGAGACGCGCGGGTCCGGATCCTCGATGGCGGCGACGCAGCGCTTGATGCCGGCGGCGACGAGTGCCTCGGCGCAGGGCGGCGTTTTGCCGTGGTGGGAGCAGGGTTCGAGCGTCACGTAGGCCGTGCCGCCCCTCGCCCGACCACCGGCCATCTTGAGCGCCTCGGTCTCGGCGTGCGGGCGGCCGCCGCGTTGGGTGAAGCCGCGGCCGACGACGTGGCCGGCCGCATCGACGATCACGCAGCCGACGGCGGGGTTGGGCCAGGTCTGTCCCAGGTTGCGCGCCGCCAGGGACAGGGCGGCGGCCATGTGCTCGAGATCGGTACTGCGCTGGTCAGTCTTCGTCACTGCCGAGCTTGCCGATAAAGGTCTCGAAGTCCTTAGCCTCGCGGAAGTTGCGATAGACCGAGGCGAAGCGGACATAGGCGACCTTGTCCAGGGTGGCGAGCGCATCCATCACCGCCTCGCCGATATGCGTCGTGGGGATCTCGGTCTCGCCCGAGCTTTCCAGGCGCCGCACGATGCCGTTGACCACGCGCTCCAGCCGGTCCTGGTCGACCGGCCGCTTGCGCAGCGAGATCTGCATCGAGCGCAGCAGCTTCTCGCGGTCGAACGGCTCGCGCTGGCCGTTGCTTTTCACAACGACCAGCTCGCGCAACTGAACACGCTCGAAGGTGGTGAAGCGCGCACCACAATTGGTGCATTGCCGCCGCCTGCGGATGGCGGAGTTATCGTCCGTCGGTCGGGAGTCCTTGACCTGGGTATCCTCGTTTCCGCAAAACGGACAGCGCATTCACGTCCCCCAAAAGCCTCGTCTTCAGCCCCCGTAGATCGGGAACCTCTTGCACAAGGCGCGCACTTCTTCGCGCACCTCGTGTTCAACCTTGCTGTTATCAGTGCGGTTCGCGGCGAGCCCGTCCAACACGCGCACGATCATCTGACCGACCTGCTTGAACTCCTTCGGCCCGAAGCCGCGGCTGGTCGCCGCCGGCGTGCCGAGACGGATGCCGGAGGTGATCGCCGGCTTCTCCGGATCGAACGGGATGCCGTTCTTGTTGCAGGTGATGCCGGCCTCTTCCAGGCTGTGCTCGGAATCCTTGCCGGTCAGCTTCTTCGGCCGCAGGTCCACCAGCATCAGGTGGTTGTCGGTGCCGCCGGTGGTGATGGCGAGGCCGCCCTGCACCAGCGTGTCGGCCAGCACCTTGGCGTTCTCAACGACAGTCTGGGCGTAGACCTTGAACTCGGGCCGCAGCGCTTCGCCGAACGACACGGCCTTGGCGGCGATGACATGCATCAACGGCCCGCCCTGCAGGCCTGGGAAGACGGCGGAGTTGATCTTCTTGCCGATGGCCTCGTCATTGCTGAGGATCATGCCGCCGCGCGGGCCGCGCAGCGTCTTGTGCGTGGTGGTGGTGACGACATGCGCATGGGGCAGCGGGCTCGGATGCACGCCACCGGCGACCAGGCCGGCGAAGTGCGCCATGTCGACGAAGAAGTAGGCGCCGACCGAATCCGCGATCTCGCGGAAGCGCTTGAAGTCCCAGAACCGCGGATAAGCGGAACCGCCGGCGAGAATCAGCTTCGGCTTGTGCTCCTTCGCCAGCTCGGCGACCTGGTCCATGTCGAGCTGCTGGTCCTGCGTCCGCACGGTGTACGGGATCGGCTTGAACCACTTGCCCGACTGGTTGACCGGCGAGCCGTGGGTGAGGTGACCGCCGGCCGCAAGGTTGAGTCCGAGGAACGAGTCACCCGGCTGCAGCAGCGCGAAAAACACTGCCTGGTTGGCTTGCGCGCCGGAATGCGGCTGCACGTTGGCGAAGGCGCAGTTGAACAGCTTCTTGGCGCGGTCGATCGCGATCTCTTCCGCGACGTCGACGAACTCGCAGCCGCCGTAGTAGCGCTTGCCGGGATAGCCTTCGGCATATTTGTTGGTGAGGCAGGAGCCCTGCGCTTCGAGCACGGCGCGCGACACGATGTTCTCCGACGCGATCAGCTCGATCTGGTCCTGCTGGCGATAGAGCTCCTTGCCAATCGCGGCGAACACGTCCGGATCGCGCTCTTTGAGGCCGGAGGTGAAGAAGCCGGGCATGGGGGTATAGGTCTGGGTCGTCATCTTTGAGGTCCTCTATCGCAGGCGGAAACGAGCCAAGTCAGCTCATTTTGGCGACGCGATTTTCGTGACGGCCCCCCTCGAAATCTGTCGTTAAAAACACCTTCAGGCAGTCCTTTGCGACATCCGTCCCGGTCAGCCGGGCGCCCAGGCACAGCACATTGGCGTTGTTGTGCAGGCGGGTCATGCGGGCGCTGGTGACGTCGTGCACCACGGCCGCGCGAATGTGGCGGTGGCGGTTCGCGGCCATGGAGATCCCGATCCCGGTGCCGCAGACCAGCACCCCGCGCTTGGCCTTGCCCTCCTTGAGGGCGCCGGCGAGGCGGTCCGCGAAATCCGGATAATCGACCGAGCTCGCGGATTCCGTCCCGAGGTCCAGGGGCTCAAAGCCCATCGCCGCCAGTTCCTGTTTCAACTGGGCCTTCAGCTCAAAGCCGGCATGGTCGCTGGCGATCGCGATGGTTTCCTTGGGCATCTCTCTGGGTGTCTCTGGGGTCCGGTCTGCGCGAGGCGGCATACAATATAACCCGTCCCCCGCCCCGCCAACCACAATCTGTCGTCAAAGAAAAAGGCCCGGGCGTTGCCGCCCGGGCCTCAATCGAACCGCGAAGAAAGCGAAAGTTACTTGTTCGCTTCCGCGTATTTGCCGCCCTGGAACTCGTACCAGACATAGGTCGACGAGGTCAGGTCGCCCTTCGCATCGAAGGAGAGTTTGCCGATCACCGTATCCCACGAACCGCCGCGGATCGTTTCCGCGACCTTCTCCGCCTCGATGGAGTTGGCCTTCGCCACGGCCTGCGCCCAGACCTGGATCGCAGCGTAGGTCGCCAGCGTGTAGCCTTCCGGCTCGAACCCATCCTTGCGGAAGGATTCCACCACCGCCTTCGCGGACGGCAGGTTGCGCGCCTCGGCAGCGTTGGTGAACATCACGCCATCGCCGGCGGGGCCAGCCAGCGTCGCGAACTCCTGCGTGTTCAGGGAGTCGCCCGAGAGCAGCTGGGCCTGGAGGCCCTGCTCACGCGCCTGCTTGACGATCAACGCCGCTTCCGGGTGATAGCCGCCGAAGTAGATCACGTCGACATTGGCCGCCTTCAGCTTGCTCACGAGCGCGGTGTAGTCCTGCTCGCCGGCGGTGATGGACTCGTGCACCACTTCCTGCAGGCCGGCCTTGTTCATCGCCTCCTTGGTGAGGTCGGCAAGGCCTTTGCCGTACGCCGACTTGTCGTCGACGATCGCGGCGTTCTTGCCCTTGAAATGCTCGGCGATCCACGGACCGGCGAAGGAACCCTGCTGGTCATCGCGGCCGCAGGTGCGGAACACGGTCTTCCAGCCGGCAGCCGCCGGGTCTTCAGTGAACTTCGGGTTGGTGGAGGCCGGCGTGATCTGCAGGATGCCTTCCTCGTGATACACGGCCGACGCCGGGATCGAGGAGCCCGAGCAGAAGTGGCCGGCCACGAACACGACACCCTTCGAAGCGAGGTCGTTCGCCACCGCGACCGCCTGCTTCGGGTCGCACTGGTCGTCGCCAACCTGGAGCTTCACCTGCTTGCCCATGACGCCGCCAGCGGCGTTGAGATCGGCAACCGCCTTTTCGGCGCCGCTCTTCATCTGAGCGCCGAACTCGGCCAAGTCGCCCGTGATCGGGCCGGCCGTCGCGATCGTGATCTCTTCGGGAACCTTGGCGGCTTCCTGCGTGGTCGCCGGCTGCGCCGGTGCAGTCGCCTCCGCCGGAGCTTGCTCAGTCGTCTCCGGCTTCGGCTTGAAGACGAAATAGCCGACGATCGCAAGCACGATTATCGCGACGATCGCGATAATGCCTTTGTTTTTCATTTACTCCCCCTTTGATGGTTGGAATGCGCTTGGCGCGCCAGACTGCTTATTCAGACTTGCCACGCCGCTTGATTCTGTTGGGCTCATTGTAACATTTGGAATTGGCTACACAATAGCTTGCCGACCGTCCCGGACCGATGCCGAAAACCCAGTTATCCACCGGTCTTGGCGCGCCAAGTCAGCAACCCCGACCGCTCGTAGAGCCAGGGGTATTGCGACACCATTTTGCGCGTCTTGGTTAAGCGGTAGGAAAACAGGGCAAAAGTGGAGATGACGACAACGTCGAGAAGGTATTCCAGAAGCGCCGGCCCGAGCGGCTGCGCATTGCTGGAGACCAGGCTGTCGATGAAGAACGGGCCTTTGAACAGCGCAAAGCCGAGGAACTGATCGCCCACGGCCAGCAGCGCGCCGTAACTGAGGTTCTGCCACCAGGGCCGCCACGTCTCGGCGATCGCGTTGCCCATCAGCGCGGCCGCGCCGCCGAACAGGACAAAGGTCAGTGCCAGGAGCGAAAGGCTCATATCGGTGCTCCGATCATCCGTGGCCGCCTTCGAGGTAGGCGGCACGGACCTCCGGGTTCGCCAGCAGCTCGCGCCCGGGCCCGCTCAGCGTGATCAATCCGTTCACCATCACGTAGCCGCGGTGGGCAAGCTTCAAGGCATGATAGGCGTTCTGCTCGACCAGAAAGATGGTGACGCCCTCGGTTTCGTTGATCTGCTTGATCACCTGGAAGATCTGCTTGACGATGAGCGGAGCAAGGCCCAGCGACGGCTCGTCGAGCAGCAGCAAGCGAGGGCGGCTCATCAGCGCGCGCGCGATCGCCAGCATCTGCTGCTCGCCGCCGGAAAGCGTGCCGCCGCGCTGGGTCTGCCGCTGCTTCAGGATAGGGAACAGCGTCATCACCTTCTCGAGGTCGGCCGCAAAGTTCTTGGGATCGCCGGTGACGGCGCCCATCTGCAGATTCTCAAGCACGGTCATGCGCGGGAAGATGCGCCGGCCTTCCGGCGATTGGGCGATGCCCTTGCGCATGATCTCGAAGGTCGCAAGGTTGGTGATGTTCTGCCCTTCGAACCGCACGCTCCCCTCGCGTGCGCGGGGCGTGCCGCAGATCGTCATCAGCAGCGTGGATTTGCCGGCACCATTCGCGCCGATGAGCGTGACGATCTCGCCCTTCGCCACCGTCATGTCGATGCCGCGCAGGGCCTCGATGTGGCCGTAGAAGGTGTGGACGCCTGAGATTTCCAGCATTGCCGCCATGGCCCTAGCCCTTCGTGCCCTTGGCCGGCATGTCGTCGTCCTCCGCCTCGCCGAGATAGGCGCGGATGACCGCTGGATCCGACCTGACTTGCGCTGGCGTGCCGTCTGAGATCTTCCGCCCGTATTCGAGCACGACGATATGGTCGCTGATTCCCATCACCACCGACATGTCATGCTCGATGAGAAGGATGCCGATCTTGTACTCTTCGCGGATCGACATGAGCAGGTTGTTGAGGTCGCCCGATTCCCGGGCATTGAGACCGGCGGCCGGCTCGTCGAGACACAGCATCACCGGGTCGGTGCACATGGCCCGCGCGATCTCCAGGCGGCGCTGCCCGCCATAAGGCAGGTTTGCCGCATCCCAATCCGCCATCTCGGTCAGGCCGACCCGATCGAGCCAACGCCGCGCCGTTTCGACCGCGGAGCGCTCGGCATTTCGGTAGGTGGGCAAGCCAAGCAGCCCGCCGAAAGTCATTCCGGACGCCTTCATCAGCTTGTTGTGCTGCGCGACGATGAGATTCTCCAGCACCGACATACCGCCGAACAGGCGGATGTTCTGGAACGTTCGCGCGACCCCTGCCCTCTGCGCGATCAGGTAGCCGTCGAGCTGCTCGAGCTGGTATGTGCCGCGGTTTCCCGCGAGCAACAGCCGGCCGATGGTCGGCTTGTAGAATCCGGTCAGGCAATTGAAGACGGTGGTCTTGCCCGCGCCGTTCGGACCGATGATCCCGGTGATTTCCGCGTTCGCGGCGGTGAACGACACGCCGTCGATGGCAAGCAGGCCGCCGAAGCGCATGGTCAGATGTTCGACCGAGAGCAGTGGAGTATTGGTCACCGGCCCGCCTTCCCTTTGTTGAGGAAGATGGTGGGATCGCGATGCGCGAGCAGGCCACCCGGACGCCAGATCATGATCAGCACCATGCCGATGCCGAAGGCCAGCATGCGATAGTCCTGCAGCTCGCGGAAGAATTCCGGCAAGCCGATCAACACCACAGCGGCCAGCACGATGCCGACCTGGCTGCCGAGGCCACCCAGCACCACGATCGCCAGGATCACTGCCGATTCCAGGAATACGAAGCTTTCGGGGCTGACGAAACCCTGGCGCGCCGCGAAGAACGAGCCGGCGATCCCGGCGAACATCGCGCCGATGGCGAAGGCGGTCAGCTTGGTGTTGCGCGGATTGATGCCGAGCGCGCGGCACGCCGTCTCATCCTCGCGCAGCGCCTCCCAGGCGCGGCCGATCGGAAGCTTTCTGATCCGGAGCGTGAAGAAGTTGGTGAGCAGCGCGAACGCCAGGATGACGAAATAGAGAAAGAAGACGCGCTGGTTGGGAGAGTATTCGATGCCGAAGAAGCTGCTGAAGGTCTCCACGCCCGGCGGCGCGCTGCGTTCGAAATCGAGGCCGAAGAAGGACGGTCGAACCACTTTGTTGATGCCGTTCGGGCCGCCCGTGAACCACCACCAGTTGGTGATGATGACACGGATCATTTCACCGAAGCCGAGGGTGACGA
>DATEOK010000235.1:0-2026 GCA_035274225.1 Dongiaceae bacterium | reverse complement strand
TGATCCAGCAGATTCTCCTGTTCGAGTTCCTCGGCTTCGTGCCGACGGCGGCGATCCTGTTCTTCTGCGTTTCCTTCGGCTTCGGCAGCCGGCGCTACCTGCGCGACGCCATCATCGCGATTGCGCTCGCGGTCGTCGCCTATGTCGGCTTCGTGCACGCCCTCGGGCTGCATCTGCCGGCCGGCATCCTGGGCGGAGTGCTGTAGATGGGCGCGCTGATCGACGGCTTCGCAACCGCCCTCACTTTTGCCAATCTCGGCTGGTGCATCCTCGGCGTGACGCTCGGTACCGCTATCGGCATCCTGCCAGGCATCGGCCCCGCGCTCACCATCGCGCTGCTGCTGCCGGTGACGGCGCACCTGGACCCCACCGGCGCCTTCATCATGTTCGCCGGGCTCTACTACGGCGCGATGTACGGCAGCTCCACCACCTCGATCCTGCTCAACACGCCGGGCGAGACCGGCTCCATCATCACCGCGATCGAAGGCAATCTGATGGCGCGGCAAGGGCGCGGCGCCGCGGCGCTGGCGACCGCCGCCATCGGCTCGTTCGTCGCCGGCACCATCGGCACCGTGCTGCTGACCGTGCTGGCGCCGCTGGTGGTCAAGGTCGCGCTCAAGTTCGGGCCGGCGGAATATTTCGCGCTGATGGTGGTGGCCTTCACCACCGTCTCCGGCCTGCTCGGCTCCTCGCGCCTGCGCGGCATGATCAGCCTGTTCCTCGGCCTGGTGGTCGGGCTGGTGGGCACCGACTCGCTGACGGGACAGGCGCGCTTCGCCCTCGGCCGACCGGAGCTGCTGGACGGCATCGACATCACCGTGGTCGCGGTCGGCCTGTTCGCGGTGGGCGAGGCCTTCTATGTCGCCTCGCGCGTCGATCTGCGCACGGCGGAGATCATCCCAGTCAAGGGCTCGCTGTGGATGACGCGCGAGGAATGGGCGCGCTCGTGGAAGCCGTGGCTGCGCGGCTCGTTCCTCGGCTTCCCGTTCGGCGCGCTGCCGGCGGGCGGCACCGAGATCCCGACCTTCCTCTCCTACTTTCTCGAGAAGAAGATGGCAAAGAAACCGGAGGAATTCGGCAAGGGCGCGATCGAAGGCGTCGCCGGCCCCGAGGCCGCCAATAATTCCGCCGTCGCCGGCGTGCTGGTGCCGCTGCTGACCCTCGGCCTACCGACCTCCGCCACCGCAGCGATCCTGATGGCGGCGTTCCAGCAATACGGCCTGCAGCCCGGACCGCTGCTGTTCACCAACCCCGGCACCAGCACCTTGGTCTGGGGCCTGATCGCCAGCCTCTATCTCGGCAACTTCATGCTGCTGCTGCTCAACCTGCCGCTGGTCGGCATGTGGGTGCGGCTGCTGTCGATCCCGACCCCCCTGCTCTATGGCGGCATCCTGGTGTTCGCCACCCTCGGCGTCTATTCGTATAACCAGTCGGTGTTCGACCTCGGCCTGCTGTTGGTGTTCGGCATCGTCGGCTATGTGATGCGCCGCTTCGATTTCCCGGTCGCGCCGGCCATCATCGGCATGATCCTGGGCCCCCTCGCCGAGGAGAATTTCCGGCGCGCGCTCTCGATCACCCAGGGCGACTATTCGGTGTTCGTGACCCACCCGATCTCGGCCACGTTGCTGGCGATCGCGGTCTTGATCGTGGCTGCGCCGTTCCTGATGCGGCTGCGTCAGCGCCGCCCAGTGTCCGCATAGGGCACGTCGATCGGCAGCCCGCCGATGTGGCGCGCCAGGATCTGCATGTTGCGGTCGTTGGCGCGGAAGAAGAAATCCCAGATGTCGCCGGCAATCGGGATGGCGCCGATCGCGGTGTCGACCGCGATGTTGGCGATCATGCGCAGCACCGCCGAGCGCGGGATGCCAAGGCGTTGCGCCTCGTAGATGAGATAGGCGCCGATCGCGCCGGTGAGAACGTCGCCGAACCCCGGCACCAGGCCGAGGATCGCATCGACGCCGATGCGAAGGCCGATGACCGGCACGCGGATCTGCGAATCCATCAGCTTGGCAATGCGCTGCAGCCG
>DATEOK010000234.1:0-5918 GCA_035274225.1 Dongiaceae bacterium | reverse complement strand
CGGCGGCACCCCCCATCCCAACCTTCCCCCACAAGGGGGGAAGGGGTCCACCGGCTGAGGGCAATCGTCATCGCATGATCGCCGATCTCCTCGCTCACCACTCCACCCGCGCCCTCATCATGCTGGTCGCCGCAGCGTTCGTCGCGTCGCTGGCGCGGGGCTTCTCCGGTTTCGGCGGGGCGCTGATCTTCGTGCCGCTGGCGAGCGCCGCGGTCGGGCCGCAGGTCGCGGCGCCGATCCTGATGGTGATCGACGGCATCGCGCAGCTGGCGCTGCTCAAGAACGCCTGGCGGCAAGCCAACCGGCGCGAAGTCGGCATCATGGCGGCGGGCGCGCTCATCGGGATCCCGCTCGGCGTCGCGATCCTTGCCTATGTCGACGCCATCATGCTGCGCTGGGTGATCGTGGCGCTGGTCGTTGCCATGCTGGCGCTGCTGATCTCCGGCTGGCGCTATCACGGCCAGCCCAACGTGCCGACCACCCTTGGCGTCGGCTTCTCGGCCGGCATCCTCTCTGGCGCGGTGCAGGCCGCCGGCCCGCCCGTGGTGGCCTACTGGCTGGGCGGCAGCAGCTCGGCGCTCACGGTGCGCGCCAACATCATCCTGTTCTTCTTCTGCACCTCGGTGGTGGCCTGCATCGGCTATCTCGCGACCGGCCTGCTCGGCCTCGACGTGCTGCTGCTCTCTGCCCTGACCGCGCCGGGCTATGCCCTCGGGATGTTCCTCGGCACTCGGATGTTCGGGCTCGTCAGCGACGCCATGTTCCGCCGCGTCTGCTTCGCGATGATCGCCGCCGCCGCGGTCATCTCCCTGCCGGTGCTGGATTCCGTTCTGCGCTGAGGAGTCGCACGGCTTGTGTACCGGTCGGTAAAGTGTTATGCGATTGGTACACAACCGGAGAGTCGCCATGGCCCGCCCGCCTTTGCCGCCGTTCACCCGCGAGAGCGCGATCCAGAAAGTCCGCATGGCGGAGGATGCCTGGAACAGCTGCGATCCGGAGCGCGTATCGCTCGCCTATACCGAGGACAGCCAATGGCGCAACCGTGCCGAGTTCCCGCGGGGCCGGTCGCAGATCGTCGAATTCCTCAAGCGCAAATGGACGCGCGAACTCGATTACCGCCTGATCAAGGAATTGTGGGCGTTCGATGGCAACCGAATCGCGGTACGCTTCGCCTACGAGTGGCGCGACGACGCCGGCAACTGGTTCCGCTCCTACGGCAACGAGAACTGGGAGTTCGACGCCGAAGGTCTGATGCGGCTGCGCTATGCCAGCATCAACGACCTGCCGATCAAGGCCGCAGAGCGCAAATACCACTGGGACCGCAGCAAGCCGCGCCCGGCCGATCACCCCGGCCTCAGCGACCTCGGCCTCTGATGGTGAAGACCGTCGCCGAGCGCGCCGACATCCTGCCCGTGCTCGGCGAGGTATTCCGCGAGCACGGCTTCGAAGGCGCCAGCCTCGCCGTCATCGGCGAGCGCACCGGGCTCGGCAAGGGCAGCCTCTATCACTTCTTCCCCGGCGGAAAGGAGGAGATGGCCGAGGCGGTGCTGACCGAGATCGACGCCTGGTTCGCGACGCACATCTTCCGGCCGCTGCGCGAGGAGAAGGACGCGGCGCGCGCCATTGGGCGCACACTGAAGGCGGTCGAGGACTACTTCCGCTCCGGCCGGCGCGTGTGCCTGGTCGGCGCGCTCGCCCTCAACGATTCGCGCGACCTGTTCGCACGCCGGATCAAGAGCTATTTCGCCGACTGGAACGAAGCGCTGACCGCCGCCCTCACCCGCGCCGGCCACGACAGGAAGACGGCGCGCGCTCTGGCTGAAGATGCGCTGGCCGCGATCCAGGGCGGCCTGGTGATGGCGCGCGCGATGAACGACCCTGCCCTGTTCCAACGCGCACTCGCCCGCACAAGAGGACGACTGCTGGAGGGCTGATGCTCTCTCCGCGAACTTCGCTCGCTCCCTCCCCCGTCATGGTAAGGCTTGGGATGACGGGAGTGAGAAGAATCGTACGGGTGGATCAGTGCGTGTGCGTCAGCTTGGCGACCCAGCCCGCGAACGCCTCGATGAAGCCTTCCAGGATCTTCTTGGCCGCCGGATCGGTGACGGTGTGGTCGGCATCGAACACGCCGTCCTTGTAGACGAAATAGACTTCCGGCCGACCCAGCAGCGCGACGCCCTGCGCCACCAGGATCGAGCGCAGATGGTCCTGCGCGATCGCGGTGCCGACCGCACCGCCGGAGGTGCCGACGATGACGCCGGGCTTCCCCGCCCACTTGCTGGTGCCGTAGGGGCGCGAGACCCAGTCGATCACGTTCTTCATCGCCGCCGGGATCGAGCGGTTGTGCTCCGGCGTCACGAACAGCACCGCGTCGGCCCCGGCGATCTCCGCCTTCACCCGCTGCGCGGCCGGCGGATAGTCAGCCTCCAGGTCCTGGTTGAACAGCTGCAGATCGGAGAGATCGACCAGCTTGAGCTCCAGCTTGCCGGCGGCCAGCTTGGCGAGCGCGAGCGCCAGCTTCTTGTTGATCGAATCCTTGCGCAGGCTGCCGACAACGACCGCGACCTTGGGGAGAGCCATGATTTTTCCGTCCTTCTGTCCAGTATCAAAATGTGACTGGTATGGATTTGTTCCTCGGGCTAAATAGATGACCGTGAATGTTTCGCGCAAGAAGGCACACGCAGGAAACAAGGGCACATCCATGAAACCGGACAAGCGCTATCTGTCGGAGAACTGCCAGGCGGTCAGCGAGGTGCTGCAGCGGGTCGGCGACAAATGGACCGTGCTGGTGGTCAAGATCCTGGGCAACGGCCCGATGCGCTTCAACGAATTGAAGCGCACCATCGACGGCATCTCGCAGCGCATGCTGACGCTCACCCTGCGCGCTCTGGAGCGCGACGGCCTGGTGACGCGCACGGTCTATCCGTCGGTGCCGCCGCGGGTGGAATACGAGCTGACGTCCCTCGGCCGCTCGCTGATCGCGCCGGTCAGCGCGCTTGCGATGTGGGCGATCGACCATCGCGGCGCCATCCACGGCGCGCGCACCAAGTTCGACGCGCGCGAATCCACCAAGACCGCGAAGTCGGACGCGGCCTAGCAACGTCCCCTCCGCCCGTCTCGGCATTACGCTTGGGCGCGCCCGCTTCGGCGGACGCCACTCGGAAGGAGGAACCGCCATGATCATCGCTCACGCCGGCAAGCAGCCGCGCATCGATCCCGCCGCCTGGATTGCACCGGACGCCACCATCTGCGGCGACGTGGAGGTCGCCGCAGGCAGCCGCGTGATGCATGGCGCGCGCATCGTCGGCGAAGCGGGCGGTGCCATCCGCATCGGCCGCGACGTCATCGTGATGGAGAACGCAGCGGTGCGCGCCGGCCCGCGCCATCCTTGCAGCATCGGCGATCATTGCCTGATCGGCCCGCATGCCCACGTCACCGGCTGCACCATCGAGGAGCAGGTCTTCATCGCTACCAGCGCCGCGGTGTTCCACGGCGCGCACGTCGGCAAGGGATCGGAGGTGCGCGTCAACGGCATCGTGCACCTGAAGACCCGGCTGGAGCCGGGCTCCAGTGTGCCGATCGGCTGGATCGCGGTCGGCGATCCGGCGCAGATCCTTTCGCCCGACCAGCACGACGAGATCTGGAAAATCCAGAAGCCGCTGAATTTCCCGCTCACGGTCTACGGCCTCGATCGCAACACGCCAGACCTGATGGTGGAGATCACCCGCCGCCTGTCATCGGCGCTCGGCGCGCATCGCGACGATCAAGAGGTGGAATAAGAAAGCGGAGCCACAATGGGCTCCGCTGCATGCCCTGAGGCGTGAGGCTAGCTACATGCCACCGCCAACCGAATCGCCGCCGGACAAGCCGCCGCCGGACGACCCGCGCGAGCCAAATCCGCCGTCGTTGTCGTTGCCGCCGAGCGATCTATCGGGCGTGCTCGGCGGCAGCGTGCCGCTGCTGCCGCCGGTCGTGCCGCGGTCGTCGCCCAGCGAATCCGGTGCGCTCGGCGTGCCGCTGTTGTTGTTGAGATTGTCCTGCTGCTGGCGATTGCTGTTGCAGTCGAGCGTGGTGCAATCCGCTGACGGCGGAGGCGGCGCAGTATTGGCGGGGGCGGGCGCGTCGCTATCCTGCGCCATGGCCAAGCCCGGTGCACACGCAAGACCAAGGGCAAACGCCACGATGATGCGATTCATGGATCGCTCCTGTTGCGGTTGATCTACATAAACAGGAACACGCGCGGCGTGTTGCGGCGCTCAAATATTTCCTCTCATGGAAAAAGCAACGAGTTCACCCAGATCGAGCTGATCGCCGCCGGCTCGCCACGGCGACGCGAAGACCTGGAGCGCCGGATCGCGGAAGCCGAGAAAGCCTAGGGCATGAGCCTGCAGCCGGATCGAGTTCACTGTTTCCGGCAAGGAAACTCTTCGGTGAACGCCCGCATGAAGGACAAACTCAGATCCTCATCCGCGCCGGCTCCTTTGTATCGAATATAGGACAAGCCGACGTCGGCGAGCGTCTCTCCACTGATCGTTTCTGGGAAGTCAGTGATGCACTGGCCGGTCTGAACCTCGAGTATCTCAAGGGCAAGCGCCGTCGCCTTCCCGTGCCGTTCCGCCTCTTTGCGACATTCGTCGGATTCGGTACGGCACAGCGCGAGCAACTGCCCGTTGGTCTTGACCTGCGTGTCCGCGGCAGCTGAAAGGATCGATTGTTGAAGCGCCAGGAGGAAACATGCGCCGCCAAGCACGACGCTGCGCATGCCTAGGGCACCAGCCTGTACCCGCCCTGGTCCGTGACCAGGATCGCCGCCTTGCTCGGATCCTTCTCGATCTTCTGGCGCAGGCGGTAGACGTGCGTCTCCAGCGTGTGGGTGGTGACGCCGGCGTTGTAGCCCCAGACCTCGCCGAGCAGGGTCTCGCGGCTCACCGACTTCTGGCCGGCGCGGTAGAGATACTTGAGGATCGCGGCCTCTTTCTCGGTGAGGCGGATCTTCTTCTTGGCCGCTTCCTCGACCAGCATCTTCACCGCCGGCTTGAACACGTACGGCCCGATGTGCAGCACCGCGTCCTCGCTGTGCTCGTGCTGGCGCAGATGCGCGCGCACCCGCGCCACCAGCTCGCCCAGGCGGAACGGCTTGGTGACGTAGTCGTTGGCGCCGGAATCGAGGCCGCGGATGGTGTCCGCCTCGCCGTCGACCGCGGTCAGCATGATGATCGGGGCGGCGATCTGGTTGCGCCGCATCTCCTTGCACAGCTCGCGCCCGTCGCCGTCGGGCAGGCCGACATCCAGCAGGATCACGTCGAACTGCGCCGCCTTGGCCTTTTGCAGCCCCTCGGTCGCGGTCGCCGCCTCCACCGCCTCGAACTCGCCGTCCAGCGCCAGCTGCTCGGCCAGGGTGCGGCGCAAATTGTCGTCGTCATCGACCAGCAGGATTTTCTTGGCCGCGGCAGCGGGCATGGGGCTCCCCTAACGTGTCTGTCCTGTCCCTGCGGCCCACATAACACCCTGGAACAGCGCTAAACAAGTCCGCTGCCCCCCTTTCTTAACTATCTCTGCGGAGGGGATGGTGCCATGCCGCAGGCCCCAGGGCTTGACCGGTCACGCGGCCGGTAGCCATATCCAGGCATGAACAGCGATTTCCAGGCCCGCAGTGCTACCTATCGCGCCACCGTTGAACGGTGCCTGGCGGAGCTGCGCCGCGGCGGGGCCATCGGCCTGACCGGGCGGGGCTTTGCCGCCATCGCGATCTCCGCGGAAATGGTCGAGGAAGCGAGCTTCGCCAACCTGCAATCCGCCAGTCCGGACGGTGCAGCCCTAGACTCCAATGGAGGCCCGCGCCTCATCCTCACCGCCTCGCGCGCCGCCGACCTCGGCCTGATGCCGCCGGGCAGCGCCGGACGCGCGCTCGCGACCTG
>DATEOK010000233.1:0-4218 GCA_035274225.1 Dongiaceae bacterium | reverse complement strand
CATCACGTAGCCGGTACCGCCGGCGGTGCCGAGACGGCCGATGATGGCGAGCACGATGTCCTTCGCCGTCACGCCCGGGCCGACATTACCTTCGACCGTGATGCGCATGTTCTTGGCCGGCTTCTGGATCAGCGTCTGGGTGGCGAGCACGTGCTCCACCTCGGACGTGCCGATGCCGAAGGCCAGCGCGCCGAACGCGCCGTGGGTCGAGGTATGCGAATCGCCGCACACGATGGTCATGCCGGGCTGGGTGAAGCCCTGCTCCGGGCCGATGATGTGCACGATGCCCTGCCGGATGTCGTCCATCGAGAAATACTCGATGCCGAACTCGCGGCAGTTGCTCTCCAGCGTCTCGACCTGGATGCGGCTCTCTTCCTCGGCGATGCCCTTGGAGCGGTCGGTGGTGGGGACATTGTGGTCCGCCACCGCCAGCGTCGCCTTCGGCCGGTGCACCGGGCGGCCGGACGTGCGCAGGCCCTCGAAGGCCTGCGGCGAGGTCACCTCATGCACCAGATGCCGGTCGATATAGATCAGGCAAGTGCCGTCGTCCTGCTGATGGACCAGGTGATTGTCCCAGATCTTGTCGAACAAGGTGCGAGGTTTTGCCATGACCGATGCCGTTCCGAACCTGTGTGCCGTTCTCGTCTATTCTTCCGCGCCGGCGCCCGTGCTGCCAGTCTTTTCGGTGATGCGGGCAGCCTTGCCGCGGCGGCCGCGCAGGTAATAGAGCTTCGCCCGGCGCACGTCGCCGCGGCGGATCAGCTCGATCGAGACCAGGCGCGGCGAGTGCAGCGGGAACACGCGCTCCACGCCTTCGCCGTAGCTGATCTTGCGCACGGTGAAGGAGGAGTTGATGCCGGCGTTCTTGCGCGCGATGACGACGCCCTCGAAGGCCTGCACGCGCTCGCGGTCGCCTTCGACCACTTTCACGTTGACCTTCACGGTGTCGCCCGGCGCGAAGTCGAACGCCTTGCCGCTCGAGTGCTTGTCGACCTGCGACTTCTCGAACTTCTGGAGGATATTCATGATGCACGTCCTTTCTTTTGACTCTGGGCGGCGTTGGCCGTCCGTTTCTGGTAGGCGGCCCACAGATCGGGCCGCCGTGATTCCGTCGTCTGTTCGGCCTGGAGCTTGCGCCAGGCCCTGATCTTCTCGTGATGCCCGCTCATCAGCACGTCGGGCACCGCACGGCCGCACCATTCGGCGGGCCGCGTGTAATGGGGGTATTCGAGGAGGCCGGCTTCGAAGCTCTCCTCCTCCAAGGTCTCTTCCGCGCCCATGACTCCGGGCAGCAGGCGCACCGCCGCGTCGATCAGCGCCAACGCCGCCGGTTCGCCGCCCGACAGCACGAAGTCACCGAGGCTGACTTCCATCAGGCCGCGCGCTTCGATCACGCGCTCGTCGAGTCCTTCGTAGCGACCGCACAGGATCACCACGCCGGAACCGGCGGACAGCTCCTTCACCAAGGACTGGTCCAGCACCTTGCCGCGCGGCGTCAGATAGATCGCCGGCTTCAAGCCATCGCGCATTGCGTGATCAAGCGCCGCATCCACCACGTCGGGGCGCATCACCATGCCGGGACCGCCGCCGAACGGCGTATCGTCGACGGTGCGATGCTTGTCTGTGGCGAAGCTCCGGATGTCGATGGTCTCGATCGCCCAGTCGCCGCGCTCCAGCGCCTTGCCGGCGAGGCTGAGGCCGAGCGGTCCCGGGAACATCTCCGGGAACAGCGTGAGGATGCGCGCGGTCCAACTCATGGCGCGGCCTCCTGCAACGAAGCCGCCTCTTCCTCCTCCTGCGCCGGGACCTCGAAGAAGTCCGCCGGCAGGTCGAGGACGACGCGGCCGCCCTTGACATCGACAACGGGCACGAAGGCCTTGGCGAACGGCACCACGAAGCCTTCGCCATTCTCCGGCACCACCAGCAGCAGATCGCCCGCGCCGTAATTGTCGACCGAGACGATCTCGCCCAGCTTCGCATCCTTGCCGTCGAACGCCGCGAGGCCGATCAGATCCGCGAGGTAGTATTCCTCCGGATCGTCCGGCGCCGGCATGCGCTCGCGATCCACGAACAGTTCCACGCCCTTCAGCGCCTCGGCCGCGTTGCGGTCTGCGACACCGGCGATGCGTCCGATCAGCACGCCCTTCGCCGCATCGCCGGTGCCGACGATGCTGAGCGCAAAGCTGCGCTTGTGCTTGGTGTCGGTGAGCGGTCCGTATTCGGCAATGGCAGCCGGCTTGGCGGCGAAGGATTTCACCTTCACCTCGCCCTTGATGCCGTGCGCGCCGAGGATGGCGCCCATCAGCACAAGCCGCTGCGATGTTGCCGAGGAGGACATGGCCCTGGTCAGATCCCCTGCTTACTGAGCCGGGGCTTCAGCGGCCTTGGCAGCCGCGTCAGCCTGGGCCTTCGCGCGCTCCTGCGCCTTCGCCTTCGGCTTGTCCTGCTTGGTCTGCTCGTGGCGCACCGGCGCCTCGCACAGGCCGGCCTTGTGGAAGAAGTGCTGCACGCGATCGCTCGGCGTCGCACCCATCTTCAGCCAATGCTTGGCGCGCTCGACGTCGAAGGTCACGCGCTTCGGGTCGTCCCTGCCCAGCATCGGGTTGTAGGCACCGATATGCTCGACGAAGCGGCCATCGCGCGCGAAGCGCGATTCGGCAACCACGATGCGGTAGTACGGGCGCTTCTTGGCGCCGCCGCGGGTCAGTCGGATCTTCAATGACACTTGGTTTTCTCCTTCGGTCGTTCGATTGAATCGTTCAGTTCATTCCGGATGATGGCTGCAAGCTTCGATCTTGTTGCCGTCCGGGTCGTACGCAAATGCACCATAGTAGTTAGGGTGGTAGTGAGGCCTGAGGCCAGGCGCGCCATTGTCCTTGGCGCCGGCCTTGATCGCAGCCTTGTAGAACGCGTCGATCGCCTTGCGGCTCTTCGCGACGAATGCGACATGGGTACCACCCTTCTTGTTCGCTTTCTTGTCCAGCTTCTCCGGGGCGCCGATCCAGAAGCTCGGCTTCTCGCCCTCGCCATAGCCATGGGCCACAATGCCCTGGCCGGGAATGTCGACGGTGTAGACGCAGGTGTAGCCGAGGGGCTTCAACGCCGCGTCGTAGAACTCCTTGGCCTTCTTGAGGCTCGAAACGCCAATCGAGATGTGATCGATCATCGCCGCCCTCCGAATGGCGGCATTCCACCCATGCCGCCCATTCCACCCGCGCCGCCGCCCTTCATGAGCGCGGCCATGCCGGAGCGCATCAGGCCCTTCTGCCCCAGCTTGCTGACCTGCTTCATCATGCGGGCCATTTCCATGTGCTGCTTTAGCAGCTTGTTGATGTCCTGCACCTGCATACCGCTGCCCTTGGCGATGCGGTTCTTGCGCGAGGCCTTGATGAGATCGGGATTGCGCCGTTCCTTCGGCGTCATCGAGGAGATGATCGCGAGCGAGCGGCGGATCACCTTGTCGTCGACGCGGCTCTCGAGTTGCTTCTGCATCTTGCCAATGCCGGGCAGCATGCCGGCGATCGAGGCCAAGCCGCCCATCTTCTGCAGCTGCTTGAGCTGGCTGGCGAGATCGTTGAGATCGAACTCGCCCTTCTGCATTTTCTTGGCGAGGCGCTCGGCCTCTTCGGCCTCCGTCGTCTCGATCGCCTTCTCGACCAGGCTGATGATGTCGCCCATGCCGAGGATGCGACCGGCGATGCGGTCGGCGTGGAAATCCTCCAGCGCTTCCATCTTCTCGCCGACGCCGATCAGCTTGATCGGGCAGCCGGTGATGGCGCGCATGGACAGCGCCGCGCCACCGCGCGCATCGCCGTCGACGCGGGTCAGCACGATGCCGGTGACGTTGACGCGTTCCTTGAAGCTCTTGGCGACGGTGACGGCGTCCTGGCCCGTCATGGCATCGGCGACCAGCAGGGTTTCGTGCGGCTTGGCGGCGGCGTGCACCTCCGCCACTTCGCTCATCAGCTCTTCGTCGATCGCGAGGCGGCCGGCGGTGTCGAGCATGACCACGTCGAAGCCTTCGAGGCGGCCCATCGTCAATGCGCGCTTGGCGATCGCGACCGGAGTCTCGCCGATGACGATCGGCAGCGTCTTGACGCCGACCTGCTCGCCGAGGATCGCGAGCTGCTGCTGCGCGGCGGGGCGGCGCACGTCGAGCGAGGCCATCAGAACGCGCTTGCCCTTCTGTTCGAGCAGGCGCTTGGCGATCTTGGCGGT
>DATEOK010000232.1:0-3087 GCA_035274225.1 Dongiaceae bacterium | reverse complement strand
AAGGGGGGAAGGGGCTCACCAGCGCACTGTCTCAGAGCGAGACAAAACTCCTGCACTCACCCCTCCAAGCTCACATTCAGCCGCTCCACCGCCGGCGCGCCGTCCGCGCCCAGCCGAAACAGCTGCGCGCAGTTCGGCCGCAGCTTGGCGGGCGGTTTGCCGATCATGGTCCATCCGCTGGCCAAGGCATAGAGGGCGCGGATCACGGCCTTGTGCGTGACGAGGACGGTCGGTCGCTCGAGTGCGGCCAAGCGAGCCAGCAACGGCCGAATACGGTCCTGCACCTCGCGCGGCGATTCCCCGTCCGGCGCCTTGAAATCGAGGCCCAGGCCTTCGCGTGCCACTGCATCTTCGGTCGGATCGGCGCGCAGATTGGACAAGCGCTTGCCTTCCCAGGTGCCGAAATCCATCTCGATCAGGCGCCGGTCGATGCCGACCTCAGCGTCGGGAAACAGGATGGCGGCCGTCATGCGCGCGCGCTGCAACGGGCTGGAGAGGATGCGATAGCCCGCCCAGTCTGGCACGACGCGCCAGCGCGCCGCGACCGCGATGCTCTCCTCGTCCAGCGCCACGTCGGTACGGCCTTGCAGCCGCTTGTCGCGGTTCCAGGCGGTCGGCGCGTGGCGCAGCGCGACGAGCAGAGTCACGGCTTGACTCCCAGCTTGGCGAGCGCGCGCGCGAAGCTGTCGGACGCCGCCGCGATGTCGTGCCGCCGCTCCACCTTGCGCCGCGCCGCGCGGCCCAACGCCAGCAGGTCGCTGGCCAGCGCGCGCTTCAGGCCACGCGCGAAATCCGTTGCATCGCCCCGCTTGGTGAGGAAGCCGGTCTTGCCGTCCGCGACGATTCCCGGAACGCCGCCGAACGCGCCCGCCAGCACAGGCAATCCGCAGGCCTGCGCCTCCAAGAGCGCCATGCCGAACGCCTCGTTGATCGCCGGCCAGACCAGCAGATCGGCGGCGGCATAGAGTGGGGCCAGTTCATCGGGCTCGATTTTGCCAAGGAACTCCACGCGGCACGGCGCATCGGCGAAGGCCCGCTGCACCGCGCGCTTCGCTTCGCCGTCGCCCGCGATCAGCAGGATCGGCTTTTTCAGCTTCGCCCGCTGCAACGCCTCGGCCAGCACACGATAGGAGGCGAGCTTGTCGCCGTCGCGCATCATGCCAACCGCGAGCAGCCACGGCGCCGCGTCGTCGATCTTCGTCCGCTTCGCCAAGGCCGATCGCGCCTCCTCATGGTCGAGCACCACCGGCGCAAACTTCCTGAGGTCGAGGAACGGCGGCAGGTCGACGAGGCGCCGCTTCTCGGTCGCCAGCGCCAGGCATTCCTTGTCGTTGGGATTGAGGCAGAAGATTGCGTCGGCGCGGCGGATCGCGGCTTCCGCGCCGGCGTGGTTGAAAGCCCAGTCGTCGCGCGCCCGCTTCGGCGCGTGGCTCGCCTCCGCCACCAGGTATGGGATGTCGAGCGCGTCGGCGACACGCGGCCCGATCCAATCCACCGCTTTGTAATAGAGATGATAGGTGAAGAAGGCGCGCGGCCGTTGCGCCTTCGGCAGCTGGCGCACCCGCGCGACCAGGCGGTCCGCCGCCGCAAAGCACTTATCGCGCTTGGCATATTGCGCGGAGAGGTTGGGCGCCGCCACCCGCGTGCGCAGCCGGCTGGCCAGCTCGACCTCGAACCCGGCGCGCTTCAACGCCCGAACGATCAACCGCCCCACCGTGCGATCGCCCGACGGCGTCGGATGGTCCGGCGCCTTCAACGGCGCGAAGAACAGGAGGCGGGTCATGAGCGACGGCACTCGCCAGCGATGCTCCCCTGCCCCCCTTGTGGGGGAAGGATACGGAGGCTTAGCGAACGAAGTGAGCATAGCCGAAGTTGGATGGGGGGTGCCGCCGCACGATCATTGGGACTTATGTGCCTATCAATCGTGCCGTGGTCGTGAATCGCTGTCTGCCATCGTGCGGCGGCACCCCCCATCCCAACCTTCCCCCACAAGGGGGGAAGGGGCTCGATCGCGCACGATCTCTTCATCCGTCCGCCCTGAACCTGCGCTCCAAATCGTCGATGCCGCGCTCCAGCGCGAACGCACTGCGCAAGCGCTCGTATCCGGCTTCCGCCAGTTGCAGCCGCAGCACCGGGTCGCGCATCAGGCGCAGCAGCGCGCCCGACAGATTCTCCGGCGCTTCCGGCGGCACCAGCAGGCCAGTCTCGCCCGGCACCACCAGCTCCGCGATGCCGGGAAGGCTGGTCGCGACCACCGCCAGCTTCTGGCTCTGCGCTTCCATCAGCACGTTGGGCAAGCCGTCGCGGTCGCCGTCCTCCGCGATGCAGCTCGCCAGCACGAAGATGTCGGCGGCGCGATAGGCCTCGAGCACCGTTTCCTGCGGCGCCGAGCCCTGCCAGGTGACGTATTTGGCGATCTGCAGGGTCTCGGCCAGGCTCTTCAGGTTGTCGAGCAACGGCCCGCCGCCGACGTGATGAAAGCGCCAGTCGCATTCCTTCGGCAACAGCGCCAGCGCCTGCAGCAGGTCGGCATAGCCCTTCTTCGGCACCGCACGGCCGACCGACAGGATGCGCAGCGGCCCCTTCAAGTCGCGCCGGTGCAGCGGCGGCTCGGGGAAGCGCTCGAAGTCGAGGCCGTGATAGACCAGGCTGATCTTGTCCTTGTCAGCCGGGGCGGCGATCTCGCGCAGATGCTCGTAGCCGTCGCGCGTGCAGGTCACCAGCCAGTCCAGCGTCGCCAGCTTCTCGCGCTTGTCCCAGTCGGGCGAGGTCCAGATGTCCTTGGCGTGGGCCGAGCAGCTCCAGCGCATTCCCGTGATGAGGTGCGCGTAATAGGTCGCCGACGCCGGCGTATGGATGAAGTGCGCGTGCAGCCGGGTCGCATCCTTGGGCAGCTCCGCCACCATCACGCAGGCCTGGCCGAAGCGCCGGGCGCGGTTGGGCGTCGGGTCGCGCAGCAGGTCGCGGACCCACTGCGCGAAGGCGCGCCAATAGCCGCGCCGGAACGACGCCTTGACCCAGGAGCGCAGCACGCGCCACGGCTCCTGGTACAGGTACTCCGGCAGGTAGCGCGGCTTCGCCGCGATC
>DATEOK010000231.1:0-27185 GCA_035274225.1 Dongiaceae bacterium | reverse complement strand
ATCAGGTAGCCGCGCGCGATCGCTTCGACCGGCAACGGCTTCAGGCGCTTGGTCACCACCGCGCGCTTGGCGTAGAGCGCTGCGTCGACGCCCGCCGGCAGCACCTCCGCCGGTTTCGCGGGCAGCAAGTGGTTGGCGATGATGTGCGCCGTCTTGCCGAACCAGAAGTTCGAGATCTGGGTCAGCATCTCGCCCTTGCCGGGGATCGGGTCCGGGAGCACCACGTCGAAGGCGGACAGCCGGTCGGTCGCGACGATCAGCAGTCGGTTGCCGGAAAGGGCGAACACATCGCGCACCTTGCCGCGATGAATGAGGTCGAGGCCGGGCAGGTCGGCTTGGAGGAGGGTGGTCGGCAAGGAGACGCTCCGGAATTCAACGGGGCGCCCATGCTAGCGTCGCGCTCCCCAAAAGCAAAACGCCCTCCCCGACGGGAGGGCGCTGCCGATTGTCGCGGAGTGGAGGAGTTACCCGCTGATGCCCGGCATCAGCTTCTTGTCGCCTTCGTGGTCGTCGCCGTCGGAGAGCTCTTCGAGGGTCAGGTCGACCGCCTGCTCGAACTTGCTCAGCGTCTCGCTGAGGCAGGCCGCGTCGTGGCCGGCGGAGATGAACCAGGGCTCGCGGCTGTCGGGCTCGCACATCACGCCCATGTCGATCAGGATGCCCGCCATCGTGTCGTAGAAGGTGTAGTCGCTGAGCTTCCAGTTGCGGTAGGTCGTCGGCGCCTGGGCGCTGAAGAACAGGCCGGACATCGAGTAGTGGCCGGTGAAGCTGTGCGGGATGCCGCGGCGGCTCAGCACCTTGTGCATGCCGTCCTGCATCGCCTTGCCGTAGCTGGCGATGCGGTCGAGCGCGTCGGTGTCCTTGAGGATGGTCAGCGTCTTCTCGGCGGCGGCGAGGCTCATGGCCTGGGCGGTATAGGTGCCGCCGTGGGCGACGCCCTTGCCGTATTTGCGCATGATCTCTTCCTTGCCGCCGATCGCCGCGATCGGGTAGCCGTTCGCCATCGCCTTGGCGACGGTGAAGATGTCGGCCTCGATGCCATAAAGCGCCTGGGCGCCGCCCTTGCCGACGCGGAAGCCGGTCTTCACTTCGTCCACGATCATCAGCACGCCGTACTTGGTGCACAGCTCGCGCACCGCGCGGATGAACTCGGGCTTGGAGGGAATGCCGCAGCAATTGCCGAGGATCGGCTCGATCAGCACCGCGCCGATCGAATCATGGTGCTGTTTCAGCACGTCTTCGAGGCGGTTGGCGTCGTTGTACGGCACCTGCCAGAACAGCTGGCGCACCAGCTTCGGAATGCCCTGGCCGTAGGAGACCAGGACCGGATCCTTGCTCTGGTCCTTCATGCTGTCCGGATCGGCGGTCCACATGGTGGCGTCGAACAGGCCGTGATAGGAGCCTTCGAAGGTGACGTAGTTGTCCTTGCCGGTGTAGCCGCGCGCCAGGCGCAGGGCGGCCATCACGGCCTCGGTGCCGGAATTGGAGAAGCGGACCAGGTCCGCGGCCGGCATCATCTCCTTGATCAGCTTGGCGACCGTGACTTCCTTCTCGGTGCCGAGAGCGTAGACGGTGCCGGTCGACTGCGCCTCGCGCACGGCCGCGTCGACCTCGTCGTTGCAGTGGCCGAGGATCGCCGGGCCATAGCCCAGGCGGTAGTCGATGTATTCGTTGCCGTCGAGGTCCCAGAGGCGCGCGCCCTTGCCGCGCTTCACGAACACCGTCTCCTTCTCGCCCCAGAAGCGGAAGTTGGACGAGACACCCAGCGGCAGATGCTTCACAGCCTCCTGATAATGCGCGTTGGACTTGGTGAGGTTGCGCCGCTCGGTCTTGATCGTGGACATGAAAAGCTCCGGGTTGGCACCGCTGAAGCCCTCCGTAGCGTCGTCTCAGCGGCTGCGTGTTTAAATGACGATATAGAAAATCTAGCCTTGCCGTGTCATAATGTCCAGTATGTTAAATGAGCATTTAATTCCGCAGGTGCAGCAATCCGTTGCATTTCAACGGGTTGAGTGTAAAGTGCTCGCCCGAAACGCGAGATGGGGACTCGTGTGGTAAGGGTTGTTAAGATGGCCAAAGCGGAAGCTTCCAAGGAGATCCGCCGCAAGCAGCTGATCGACGCGACCATGCGTGCGATCGGGCGCTACGGCTATGCCAGCCTGACTTTGACGCATGTGGCGGGTGAGGCGGGCCTCTCGCCCGGCATCGTCAATTTCTACTTCAAGTCCAAGGACCAACTCCTGATCGCGACGTTGGAAAACATCGCGGAGGAGTATTCGACCCTGTGGCAGGCCGCGATCGCCAAGGGCAAGGTTTCGCCGGCGGCTGGCCTCGAGGCGATGATCGAGGCCGACTTCCACGCTTTCGTGTGCAATCCGGAGAAGGTCTCGGTCTGGTACGCGTTCTGGGCGGAGGCGCGCAACAACGCCAACTACCAGGGCCTGGTGATGGGCCTGGAGGACGAATACCTCAAGGAGACCGAGCAGCTGTGCGCCCGCATCGTGGCGGAAGGCGCCTACGAGGGCGTCGATGCGCACCAGGCCGCGGTCGGCCTCAACGCCATGATCGACGGGCTGTGGTTCGACTGCCTGATGTCGCCGGCCAAGTTCGACCGCCAGGCGGCGAAACGCACCTGCCTTGCCTATCTCGCCGCGGTGTTCCCGGCGCACTTCGGCGCCGCGGCGGCGACCAAGCGCGGCAAGGGCGAGGTGGACGCCAACATCGCGATGGCGATCGACCAGGATGTGCAGGGGCGCGATGCCCACCGCGCGCGGCTGGCAGCGGCGCTGCGCAAGCGGCTGGAGCCGGTCGGACCGATGCGCCGCGAGGCGCTGGCCGCCGCGACCGGCATCTCGGTGAAGGTGCTGGAAAGCTGGCTGGAGGGCAGGGCGGAGCCGACCTCCTGGCAGATGGGCCGCCTGATCGTCGCGGTCGACGCCCAGCTGTGGATGGAGGTCTACGGCCCCGTCCACGAGGAGGCGCAGCGCTTGTTCGAAGCCAAGCTCGCCCAGCAACGCGCCTTCGCCGAGCGCGAGCAGGCGGCGCTCGGCTCCTTGTCCGGCAAGCCGAAGGACTGACGCATCTTCCATGAAGGATCGGCAGCCGGACGCGACGGCCGCAACTCAGCCCCTTCCCCCCTTGTGGGGGAAGATTGGGATGGGGGGTGCCGCCGCACGAACGAAGACGATAAGCGACGGTGCGCTTCGAGCGAGCATGCCGGCGCTTCATATCAGGGGTTCGTGCGGCGGCACTCCCCATCCAGCTGCGCCTAAGCTCACTTCGTTCGCTAAGGCTCCGCATCCTTCCCCCACAAGGGGGGAAGGGAGATAGCGATGTCCAACGTCGTGAGACTTCCAGCGGCTCAGGAAGCTGCACTTCGCGCTCATAGACTGGCGCCCTTGCTCATGCCGAAGCGCGTAGCGCTGGTCGGTGCTTCGCCGAAGGAGGGGACGGTCGGCAACGGCATGATCGTTGCTGCCACCATCGGCGAGCCGAGGGCGGAGATCGTGCTGATCAACCCGAACTATCCGGAGATCGGCCAGCGCAAGGCTTATCCCAACCTGCGCGAGGCGCCCGGAGCGATCGACATGGCCGTGCTCGGGGTCTCCAATGAACGGCTGGAAGTGGCGGTGCACGACGCCATCGCCTCCGGCGTGAAGGCGTTGACGATCTTCGCCTCGGGTTATCTCGACCAGGATCCGGAGCCGAGGCTGACGGCGCGCATCGCCGCGATGGCGCGCGAGGCCGGCATCCAGGTCTGCGGCGGCAATTGCATGGGGTTCTATAACCTCAGCCATGGCCTGCGCGTCTGCGGCTTCCCGCCGCCGCCGTGGATGAGGAAGGGCGGTGCCGTCCTGCTCACCCATTCGGGCTCGGTCTATTCCGGCATTTGCCACAACGACAAGCGCATGGGCTGGGCGCTCGCGGTCTCGGCCGGGCAGGAGCTGACCACCACCGTCGCCGACTATCTCGATTTCGCGCTGGAGATGCCGGAGACGCGCTGCATCGGGCTGTTCCTGGAAACCGTGCGCGATCCCGGCAACTTCGTCGCCGGCCTGGAGAAGGCGCGCGAGCGCGACGTCCCGGTGATCGCGCTGAAGGTCGGCAAGACCGCCGCCTCCGCCGCCAAGGCGGTGAGCCATTCCGGCGCCATCGCCGGCAACCACGCGGCCTATGCGGCGCTGTTCGACCGGCACAACGTCATCGAGGTCGAGACCCTGGATGATTTCGCCAACGCGCTGCGTTTCTATTCTGGGCCGCGCCGGATGGCGGCGGGCGACATAGCGACCATGCATGATTCCGGCGGGCTGTTGGAGCTGACCATCGATCTTGCCGATAAGCGCGGCGTCTCCTTCGCGGCGATCTCCAAAGGCACCAAGCGCAAGCTCGCCAAGCGCCTCGATGCGGGGCTGGAGCCGACCAATCCGCTCGACGCCTGGGGCACAGGCAAGGACTACGAGGCGGCGATGGGCGACATGATGACTGCGCTCGCCGAAGATCCGGCGACCGCCTGCGGCATTTTCTGCGTCGAGACGCGCGACGGCTACTACCTGTCCGATGGCTATGCGGCGCTGATGGAAAGCGCCTTCGCACGCACGCATAAACCGCTGCTGCTCGCCACCAATCTCGGCAGCAACGGCTCGGACGGTGTGGCGCAGCGCCTGACCGAGCACGGCATTCCTGTGCTGTCCGGCGTCGATTCCGCGCTCAGCGTGATGAAGCTGGCAATGCGGCATCGCGACCGCGCCTCGGTGGAGCAACTGGCGATCGCGCCGGCTCCGACCGGCCTGCGCGCGAAGTGGGCGCCTCGCCTCGCGCCTGGCGAACCGCTGGACGAGGATGCCAGCCTTGCGCTGCTTGAGGATTACGGCATGCAGGTGCCGAAGCGGCACGTGGTCGGCAATGTCGAGCAGGCGGTCGCCCAGGCCGAGCGCATCGGCTATCCGGTGGTCTTGAAGACGGCGGCGCCCGGCATCCATCACAAGTCGGATGTCGGCGGCGTGAAGCTGAAACTGCGCGACGAGGGCGAGCTGCGCGCGGCCTACAAGGGCATGGCCAAGCGGCTCGGCGCGCGCATGCTGCTGACCCAGATGGTGGAGAAGGGGACGGAGCTGGCGCTGGGCGGCCTGCACGATCCGCAATTCGGCATGCTGCTGATGCTGGGCGCCGGCGGCACGCTGATCGAGATGCTGGACGACCGCGCCTTCGCACTCGCGCCGATCGATGAGTTGGAAGCCGAGCGCAAGCTCGATGGCTTGAAGCTGCGCAAGCTGCTGGCGGGCGTGCGCGGGGCGCCGCCGACGCACTTGCCGAGCGTGCTGATGGCGATCTCGCGCTTTTCGGTGATGCTGGCGGACCTGGACGGCTTGATCGCCGAAGCGGACGTCAACCCGCTGATCGCCGGCCCCAGCGCCTGCATGGCGGTCGATGCGCTGATCGTGCCGCGCAAGAAATGATGCACCACACTACGCCACCCTCCTTACTGTCATCCCGGCCGAGCGCAGCGAGAGCCGGGACCCATGCCATCTCACCGAAGCGTTGACAGGACGCATGGGTCCCGGGTCACGCAGCTTCGCTGCTTGCCCGGGATGACAGCAGAAGGGGGAGCGTAGAGAACGAGAACACTGGGGGACGACCAATGGACCTATCACTCACCACCGCAGACATCGAAGCACAGGCGCGCGCCCGCGCGTTCGCCGAGACCTGGCTGCATCCCAACGAGATCGCGTGCGACGAGCGCACGCTTTCCAAGAAGACGCTGACCGAGATCAAGAAGAACGTGCTGCGCTACAAGCTCAACGGCGTCAATCACACCAAGGAGGATGGCGGCCACGGCTACACGCCGCTGCAGCAGATCCTGATCTGCGAGCAGCTGGGCCGCGCCACCAACGGCATGTGGACGGTGTGCTGGAAGGCTTCGACCCCGCTGAAATACGGCACCGAGAAGCAGCGCAAGGAGTTCCTGCTGCCGATCAACGCCGGCAAGGGCCGCGCCTGCTACGCCATCACCGAGCCGCAGGCCGGCTCCGACCCCTCGATGGTCAAGACCACGGCGGTGAAGAAGAAAGGCAAGTGGGTGATCTCCGGCGAGAAGTGGTTCGTGACCTCGGCGGACGCCTCGCACGTCATCCTGGTGCATGCCCATGTCGACGGCGATCCCGCCAAGCCGACCATCTTCATCGTCGACAAGGATGCGCCGGGCGTGAAAGTCGATCGCATCCCCAAGTTCACCCACAATTATCTCTACGAACATTTCGAGATGACATTCGATAAGGTGACGGTCGACGACGACCGGCGCTTGGGCGAGGTGGGGCAGGGCTTCGACCTCACCAAGGAATGGTTCACCGAGACCCGGATCGAGATCGCGGCCCACTGCCTTGGCGCCGCCACGCGCGCGACCGAGATCGCCAACGACTATGCGGCCGGCCGCATCCAGTTCGGCAAGCCGATCCGCGATTTCCAGGCGATCGAGTTCATGCTGGCCGACATGGCGGTCGAGCTGTTCGCGACCAAGAGCATGATCTACCGCGTCGGCGCCGAGCTGAATGCCGGCCTCGACAAGAAGATGCAGCACGCCCGCGCCTCGGCGCTGAAGCTCTACGCCTCCGAGATGGCCGGCCGCGTGGTCGACAAGGCGGTGCAGATTCTGGGCGGCCGCGGCTACATGCGCGAGAACCCGGTCGAGCGGCTCTACCGCGACGTCCGCGTCGACCGCATCTGGGAAGGCACCAGCGAGATCCAGCGCATGGTGATCGCCGGGCAGATCAAGAAGCGGGGGCTGGGGATCTACAGCGGGTGGTGACGTCGTAACCGGCAATCGCCATCCTTCACCCTGCGCCACCGCCACCTCGCCACCAGAATTGAGTTTCGTCCGGGGATGGCGGCTTGTCATAGGGCGGCGGCCGCTTGCCGCGCATCAGGATCCAAAGCACGGCGAAGATCACCAACCCGACGACCGCAAGTCCCCAGGTCAATTTGCCGATGGTGAAAACCAAGAGGAACCACAGCGCAAGCGCAACCGGTAGCGCCTTCAAGGCCGGAATGATGAAGCGGTCCATCACGCGATCATCTGCCTTCCATTGTTGGGGAGGCCGTGGCCTCAATCGTCGCTGCCGCCTTCGCCGCCATGCTCGCCGGTTTCGCCGCCCTCGTCGTCCTCATGCCGCTTGCGCGGCCTGAACGAGAGCAAGCCGGTTTCATCGAGATCGCGGTCCTGGCGTCTTGAATCGTGTTTCGGCACGCGCGGACCGAACATGAAAAAGAACGTGATCCAGAATAGGAAGAAGCAGACGACGACGATGCCGATCATACCGCGGGCGTTGGGCGAGTCGAGGCCGCCGGTGGAGTAGATCAGGATGCTGCCCAGGACGACAGTGACCGCCAGGGAGCGGACGGCAGCTTTCAGAAGGTGGGCGAGCAAAGGGAGTCCTAGTCGATGCCGTCGCGGCCGCTATCGACATGGTCCTGCGTGCGCGCGGCGAGCTTGTTGCGGCCCGCGACCATCAGCAGGACAAAGACTCCAATTGCGATCACTCCGAACAGCGTTGCCATCGGTCACTCCTTGCCGAAAAGCATGCCTGAGACCGTGATCAGCCGATCCCGAACTGCGCGATCACCTTGCCGAAGTCGTCGGCGAACTGGTCGCCGGTGCCGAGGATCGCGACGTCGTCGGGGATGCCGGGGAAGAGGGACCGGTCGCTGCCCTGGCTGGTGAGGATGGCGGCCGGGATCTTTTGCGTGGCGGAGATCGCGCGCACCGCGCGCACCAGGTCGAGGCCGGTCATGGTGCGCATCACCTGCGAGGTGATGATCATGTCCGGCCGTGCGCGCAAGGCGGCCGTGAGGCCGTCCAGCGGATCGTTGACCGCGTTGACGCGGAAGCCGCAGGCCATGATCTGCTGGCTGAGCAGCTTGGCAAGCGCGCGGGTCGGCGTCACCAGCAGCACTTCGACGGTGTGGCCCTTGATCTCGCGGACGGAGAAATTCTGCACCAGGTGCGAGGGCAGGGCGCGCACGATCTGCGCCAGCTCCTCGTCGGCCGGCTGTTGCGGGCGCTCGAGCATCTCGGCCATGCGGTCGATGAACTTCTGCAGCAGGCTCGGCGTCTCCTTGGTCCAGGTCGCCAGGTCGCTGATGTAGCTCTCCATGCGGTGCGCGATCTGCGACAGCGCCGGGTAGCCGAAGCTGCCGCCGATGCCTTTCATGTTGTGCGCGAGGCGCCGCAGCGAGGCGAGAGCGGGGTCCGACGGCCCCTCGGCGCTCATGCGCTCGAGCAGGCGGCCCATCTCGGCCAGCCGGTCGTTGGCGTCGTCCTGCAGCTCGGTCTGCAGCACGCGCATCATCTCGTCGTAGTTGCCGCCGGTGATCTTGATGGCCGTCATGTTCAATCCCTAAATCCGGCCAGTCGCGGCCGCGCCTATACCGGATGCCATACGGCGGGTTGAGATATGGTAAAGGCGCGGTCGGGAATCGCGCTAAATGCAGGGGAACGAACGGTTTCTTGCGTTCCTACAGCCTGTCCAACTGGCAGCCGACGGACTTGCATTCAGCGAGGCGCTGATCGAGGAACTTTGCCCGGTCGGTGTAGACCCCCTCGAGGCAGTTCGCGTGCGCCGTCATTTGATCGACGTCCTTCGGGGCGGGTGGACATGCCTCGGTCCCGCCCTGCCAGATCGACTGGCTGTGCTCCAGGATCTTGTCTCCTTCCGAGGTCAGCAAAAGGTAGAGCTCACTCAGGCGGACCATCATCCTTTGACGCGCCGAGTCCGCCCGCTGAGACGCGGCGAACATCTCCGTCCGCTTGCATTCAGTGTGCGCCGCCAATCCCGCGCTATCGCTGGAGTTTTCCGACGGACATTCGGTGCGCGCCGGGAGCGACATCGCGATCGCAACGAGCATGCAGCCTGCAAGGGCTCTCAAACCAACGGCGACCTCACCACACCGGATCGATCGGCGTTTGCAGGCCGTGCTGCGCTTCGATCACCTCGGCGGCGTCGAGGGCGAGGTCCTCGCGGTAGCGGCCGGCGATCACCTGGACGCCGAGCGGCAGGCCATTCGGCGCGCCGTCCATCGGCGTGGTGCCGACCGGCACCGCCGCGGCGGGGAAGCCGAGCAGGTTGACCGTCACCATCAGCGCCTGGCTGTCGAGCACGTGCTGGGTGCGCGCCATGTCGGTGGTGTCGAAGCCGATCTCGAACGGCAGGTCGCCGCTGTTGGGCCCGACCAGCAGGGGATACTGCTCCAGGAACAAGGACCATTCGCGGCGATGCCGGGTGATCTGCGCGAAGCCCTTGAGATACTCGCCCATGCCGATCGGCGGCAGCGCATCGCGCCACAGCTTCACCGCCTTGACGCCGAGGGGGTCGGCATTGGCCTCGATCGTCTCCCACAGCAGCTCGCGGATGTCGGCCGCCACCAGCTTCATCCACAGCTCGCGCGCCGCCTCGATCGAGGGCGGCGTCACCTCTTCGACGACGTAGCCGGCATTGCTGAGACTGACGCCGGCTTTGCGCACTGCGTCCGCCACCTGGGGATGGACATAGGGCGCTGCGGTGATGAGCCCGACCTTGATCGGCCGTTGCGGCGAGCGGCCGTGATGATGCGCCGGCACCCACCACGGATCGCGCGCGTCGCGCCCGCTCATCGCGTTGAGGCCAAGGCGCACGTCCTTGACGCGGCGGGCGAGCGGACCCTGCACCGAAAAGGTCAGAAAGGTCGGCGCCCGCTCCGCCTGCGCCGAAGGATTGAACGCGGCAACGCGCCCCATGGTGGGGCGGATGCCAGCGACGCCGCAGCAATAGGCTGGGAAGCGGATCGATCCGCCATAGTCGTTGCCGTGCGAGATCGGCCCGATGCCCGCGGCGACCGCCGCTGCCGCGCCGCCCGACGAGCCGCCCGCTGTGCGCCCCCTGGCCCATGGATTATAGGTGCGGCCGCGCAAGGCGTTGTCGGTGTCCCAGCGTAGCGAATAGGCCGGTGCATTGGTGCGGCCGATGAAGATGGCACCGGCCTTGCGCCAGTTGGCGACCACGGGTGAATCGGCGGGCGCGATCACGTCCCGGTAGGCGACCACGCCGTTGGGTGTCGGCAGGTCCTTCTGGTCGATATTCTCCTTGGTGCTCACCGGCACGCCATGCAGCGGGCCGAGCGCCTCGCCGGCCTTCACCGCCGCGTCGGCGGCCTCGGCATCGCGCAAGGCCTGGTCGGCGATCTGGAACGTGACAGCGTTGAGCTTCGGGTTCACCGCGTCGAGCCGGTCCAGGCACGCCTTGGTCGCCTCGCGGCTGGAGACCTTCCTGAGGCGGATCGCCTTCGCCAGGTCGACCGCGTCCCACTGCCACAATTCCGTCTTGCCCATGATTGACCTCAGCCCTGATCAAGACGACGACCGTAGCGCGGGGCTGGACGAATGCCAATCGCTTGATAGAGTGGCGCGCATTTCAAGAAGAGGATGGCATGAAGGTCTTCATCAGCGCGGACATCGAGGGCACCGCCGGCATCACCAACTGGGACGAGGCGCGCAAGCCGCATGCCGACTATCCCGAGCATCGGGAGCAGATGACTCGAGAGGTCCTGGCGGCCTGCGATGGCGCCAACGCGGCAGGCGCGAAAGAAATCCTGATCAAGGACGCGCACGCCACCGGGCGCAACATCCTGCAGGCCGACCTGCCGGAGAATGCGCGCTTGATCCGCGGGTGGAGCGGCCATCCCATGAGCATGGTGCAGGAGCTGGACAAGAGCTTCGATGCCGCCTTGTTCGTCGGCTACCATTCCAAGGCGGGGGACGAGACCAATCCGCTCGCCCACACGCTGACGCTCGAGGTGATGCGCATGCGCATCAACGGCGTGCCGACGTCGGAATTCCTGCTGCACGCCTACGCCGCCGCCTATGTCGGCGTGCCGGTGGTGTTCGCCTCCGGCGACTGGCAGATTTGCACCGACATCAAGGAGACCAATCCCAGCATCACCGCCGTCGCGGTGAGCGAGGGCATCGGTCCCTCGACCATCAGTCTCGCGCCCCAGGTCGCCTGTGCGCAGATCCGCCAAGGTGTTACGCAAGCGCTGCAGGGCGATCTCAAGAAATGCCTGCTGCAGCTGCCGAAGCAGTTCGCGCTGGAGATCGAATTCAACAATCCGGTGAAGGCGTACAAGTCATCCTGGTACCCGGGGTGCAAGCACATCGGCGAACGCACTATCCGGTTCGAGACCAGCGACTATTTCGAGGTCATGCGCGCGCTGAAGTTCGTGGTCTGACAGCGCCACCTCTAACTGTCATCCCGGCCGAGCGTAGCGAGAGCGGGGACCCATGCGTCCCGTCGGCGTCGCGGTGAGGCTGCCTGGGTCCCGGCTCGCGCAGCTTCGCTGCTTGGCCGGGATGACAACAGGGAGTGTTACGCCGTCGCTACCAAGTGGCCGCCGCCCAGGTCACGGTAATCCACGAACGTCGGCACGTAGTCCACGGGCCGGAACGGGCTCGGTACTTCGCCCTCTAAACGGCGGCGCGCCAATCCGCGGCGCGAGGGGTCGGGGATCGGCACGGCGGCCAGCAGCTTTCTGGTGTAGGGATGCTGCGGGTTGCCCAGCACGTCCTTGGTCGGCCCGGTCTCCACGATCTGGCCGAGATACATCACCGCGACGCGGTGGCTGATCTGTTCCACCACCGCCATGTCGTGCGAGATGAAGAGGTAGGAGAGGCCGAGCTCCGCGCGCAGCTTCTTCAGCAGCTCCAGGATCTGCGCCTGGATCGAGACGTCGAGCGCCGACACGCACTCGTCGGCGATGATGATCTTGGGGTTGAGGCTGAGGGCGCGCGCAATGCAGATGCGCTGGCGCTGGCCGCCGGAGAATTCGTGCGGGAAGCGCGCCATGTGGTCGGGCGAGAGGCCGACGCGCTGGAACAGGTCGGCGACGCGGTCGGTCAGCTCCTTGCCCTTGACGAGGCCGTGAATCACCAGCGGCTCGCCCACCAGGTCGCCGACGCTCATGCGCGGGTCGAGCGAAGCGTGCGGGTCTTGGAAGATCATCTGAACATCGCGGCGCAGCGCGCGCCGCGCGTCGCCGGTGAGGCCGGCGGTTTCCTTGCCCGCCACCCTGACCGAGCCGGTGAAAGGCGAGAGATGCATGATCGCCCGCGCGGTGGTCGACTTGCCGCAGCCGCTTTCGCCCACCAAGGCCAGCGTCTCACCGGGCGCGAGGTCGAACGAGATCTTCTCCACCGCATGCACGCGTTGCCGGATGCGATGGAAAAAACCACCCTTCACATCGAAGCGGACGATGAGGTCGCGCACGCTGAGGATCGGCTCTGGCTTCACGCCGTTGCCGGGCGCATTGCGGCCGTTGGCGAATTTCGGCACTGCCGCCAGGAGGGCCTTGGTGTAGTCGGCCCGCGGGGCTTCGAACACCGACTTGACGCTGCCATCCTCCACCATCTTGCCGTGACGCATGATGACGACGCGGTCGGCCATCTCCGCCACCACGCCCATGTCGTGAGTGATGAGGATGATGGCGGTGCCGGTCTCTTTCTGCAGGTCGCTCATCAGCTCCAGGATCTGCGCCTGGATGGTGCAGTCGAGGGCGGTGGTCGGCTCATCCGCGATCAGGATCTTCGGGTCGCACGACATCGCCATCGCGATCATGACGCGCTGGCGCATGCCGCCGGAGAGCTCGTGCGGATACTGTTTCATCCGCCGGCGCGCGTCCGGGATGCGCACGGAGTCCAGCACCGCGATGGCGCGCTTCTCCGCTTCGGAGTCGCCGAGGCCCTTGTGCCGCTTCAGCCCTTCGATCATCTGGGTGCCGATGGACAGCACCGGATTGAGGCTGGTCATCGGTTCCTGGAAGATCATGGCGATGTCGTCGCCGCGGACCCCCTGCATCTCCGGCTCGGAGAGCTTGAACAGGTCGCGATCCTGGAACAGCGCGGTGCCGGCGGTGACCCGTCCGCCAGGCTTGGGCAGCAAGCCCATCAGCGATAGCGCGGTGACAGACTTGCCGGAGCCGGATTCGCCGGCGATGCACAGCGTCTCACCGGCATTGAGCGTGAAGCTGAGGCCGTCGACCACCGTGACGGGACCGCTCGGCGTCGCGAAGGCGACGCGCAGGCCGTCGAGCTTGAGGAGCGTCACTGCTCTTCCCCCCTTGTGGGCGAAGCTGGATGGGGGGTGCCGCCGCACGAGCGGTGGAGGTGATGTGCTTCTCGACGCCGCGCAGACTTCAGTATTTCTTGCCTACGGCTGTGCGGCGGCACCCCCCATCCCAACCTTCCCCCACAAGGGGGGAAGGGGCTCATCGCGCATGATTGCATCAATCCAGCACCACCCGCGGGAAGTACAGGCTCACCACCCAGTTCGGCATGTCGACGATCTCGCTGATCCGCAGGTCTGCGCAGACCGAGCACAGCATGTAGGCCTCGATCGCCGACATGTTGTGGCGCTTGGTGAGCAGGTCGATCATGCCGCTGACGGCATTGCGCGCGCCGGTGAAGAGGTCGGGGCCGATGCCGGTGGTGACGTCGTAGCCCTTCTCGTCGAGGTGGCGCGAGACGGGGCCCGGGGTGCGGAAGCGCGGCATCTTCAAGTTGGCGCTCTTCACCAGATCGAGCTTCAGCGTAACTTTGTGCTGGCTTTCGATCGCGGTGCCGCACACTTCACCGTCGCCCTGCGCGGCGTGCGGGTCGCCGATCGAGAACAACGCGCCTTTCACCTCGATGGGCAGGAACAGCTCGGTGCCGATCGAGAGATCGCGGATATCCATGTTGCCGCCGACCTGCCGCGGCGGCACCACCGAATGCAAACCTGCTTCCGCCGGCGCCACGCCGATGGTGCCGCAGAACGGCTTCAGCGGCACCGCCGCCAGCCCGCCGAACATGGCGGGCTGGCTGAGGCTCGAATCATACTTCCAGATGTGCAACGCCGGTTCCTTGAACTGGTCCGCCAGCAGTCCGAAGCCCGGGATGTTGGCGGTCCAGCCCCAGCCGCAGTTCTGGAAGCCGAGGAACGTGATGCGCAGCGCGTCGCCCGGCTCGGCCCCGTCGATCTCGATCGGGCCGAGGGTCGGGTTGATGCGCCCGAAATCCAGCCGCGCCAGGTCGGCCGCTTTCCAGTCCGGCGTGATCTGGCCGCAGGACGGATCGAGGCAATCGAACTCCAGCACGTCGCCGGGGGCCGCCTTGGCGACCGGCGGGAACGCGTTGTTCCAGCCGATATGGTGCTGGTGGCTGTGGATGGAGTGGACCGGCCCGTGCGGATGGTTGTGGCGCATCACGTCACCTCTCGTGCTGAAGCTACTCGACCCACACCGCGTCGAACGGGAAGGGCTGGCTGATGATGTCCTGGAACAGGCTGACATCGCCCTTCAGCCGCTCGGAGCGCAGCGAGTAGCGGTTCGGATTGAACAGCGGCACCCAGGCGGCGTCGTTGTCCTGGATGTCCGCCATGATCTTGCTCCAGGTATCGAGCCGCTCCTGCGCGCGCGCCGGATCGGCGATGGCATCCGCCGCCTTGGTGCGGGCCTCGATGTCCTTGTTGCAATAGAACGACCAGTTGTAGCCGCCTTCGACCGCGCCGGAGCAGCCGAGGATCGCGGTGTAGAAGTTGCTGGGATCGGGGAAGTCGGCGTACCACTCGGTGAGAGTCATCGCCGCGGCGTCCGTCTTGCTCGCAGTGCCGATGAAGGCGGCGAGGTCGAGCCCGCGCAGCTCCGCCTTGATGCCGATCTGCGCCAAGTCCTGCTGGATCGACTGCGCCATGCGCGGCCACGGATCGACGTTCTGGAAATAGAGCTCGGTCGAGAAGCCATCGCCCTGGCCGGCTTCCTTCAGCAGCTCCTTGGCCTTCGCGGGATCGTACGGATAGCCCTGGTATTTCGGATCGAAGCCGCCCATCGCCGGCGGCAGCACCTGGCCGGTCACGGTGCCGCGGTTGTTCAGCACCTGCACCAGCCGCTGCTTGTTGATCGCCATGTTGACGGCGCGCCGCACGCGGACGTCGTCGAACGGCTTGATGTTGAAATTCATCGTCATGTAGTTGGTGTTGAGCTGGCCCGCGGTGACGAAGCGATCCTTCAGCGCCGGATTCTGCGACACCTCGGCATATTTGCCGGGCGGGAAGATCTCGCCCAGGATGTCCGCCTCGTTCTTCTCGATGCGGAGCACCGCCGTCACCGGCTCGAGGCCGAACTGCAGGATGAACTTGTCGACGTAGGGGCGCCCGTCCTTGTTCCAGTCCGCATTGCGCTCCAGCACGATCTGCTGGCCCGGGCTGTATTCCGTCATCTTGTAGGCGCCGGTGCCGACCGCGAAGTGGGTGAAGTCCTTGCCCTTCTCCTCCGCCACTTCCTTCGGCACGACGAACGAGAAGTTGAGCGCGAACACATGCAGCATCGTGGCGTTGGGCTCGGTGAGCTTGAACACCACCGTATAGTCGTCCGGTGTGGTGATGCCGGACATCTCGGTCGCCTTGCCGTCGAGCATGTCCTGGCAGCCCGGGATGCCGGTGAAGTAGCCGGCGCCTGGCGACTGGGTGTCGGCCTTGCACACGCGCTCGATCGAATATTTGACGTCGGCCGCTTTCATCTCGCGGCCATTGTGGAACTTCACGCCCTTGCGCAGCTTGAAGGTGTACGTCTTGCCGTCCGAGGAAACCTCGTAGCCTTCCGCCAAATCAGGGACGAGTTCGCTGGTGCCGGGCTTGTAGTCCATCAGACCGTCGAACACCGCCTTGATCGGCGTCCAGCTCTGCACGGTGTAGCCGATGGCGGGGTCCATCGAATCGAAATCATCCTTGAAAAGGATGGTGACCTCCCCGCCGCGCTTCGGTTCGTCGGCGAGCGCGAGGGGCGAGACGAGCATCAAGCCGGCCATCATGGGCAGCAAATAGCGCGACATCGAAATCTCCCTGTTCTTGGTTATTGGCGGGCGGGATGCCGACCAAGGCCGGCATCCCGCCGCAACGCATTACTGCGCGTCGGTTGCGTAGACTTCGTCGTAGTTGACCGGGATGTGGATCGGGTCGGCGAAGATGCCTTCCGGTCCCGCTATCCGGGCCGAGTGGATGACATAGGCCTTCTCGTTGAACACCGGCGCCCAAGGCGCATCCGCCATCAAATCGGTGAAGATCTTGCCCCAGGCGGCGGCGCGCTTGTCCGCATCGGCCGGGTTGGTCATGGCGTTGGCCTCGTCGGCGCGCTTGTCCAGATCTGGGTTGCAGTACCACGCCCAGTTCCAGCCGCCTTCGACCGCGCCGCCGCAGCCCAGGATCACGGTGTAGAAGTTGCTGGGATCCGGGAAGTCGGCGATCCAGGCCATGCCGCCGGACCAGATCATTGGCGCGCCGTCTTTTTTGCCGCCGGCGGCGATGACGTTGCCCTGGTCCAGGTTCTGCAGGTTGGCCTTGATGCCGATGGCCGCGAGGTCCTGCTGGATCGCCTGGGCGATGCGCGGCTGCGGGTCGGTGTTGGCGACATAGAGCTCGGTCTCGAAGCCGTCAGCGAGGCCGGCTTCCTTCAGCTTTGCCTTCGCCGCCGCGACGTCATAGGCATAGCCCTTGAAGCCCTTGTCATAGCCTGGCATGGAAGGCGGCAGCGGCTGGTTCGCCGGCACCGCGCGGTTGTTGATGATCTGGACGATGCGGTCCTTGTTGATCGCCATGTTGACGGCCTGGCGGACGGCGACGTTGTCGAACGGCTTGATGTTGACGTTCATCGTGACGTAGCCGGTTTGCAGCTGCTCGGCGACGATGACGTTCTCCTTCCACTTCGGATCGTTCATCACCTCGGTGAACTTGGCGGGCGGAACGCCGTCGCCCGGGATGTCGATCTCGCCCTTCTGAAGGCGCAGCAGGTTCACCACCGGCTCCTGGCCGATCTGGAAGGTGATCTTGTCGAGATAGGGACGGCCCTGCTTGAAGTAGTCGGCGTTGCGCTCTAGCACGATGGACTGGCCGCTGGTCCACTCGGCCACCTTATAGCCGCCGGTGCCGACCGGCTTGTGGCCGAAGTCCGGGCCTTCCGCCTCGACCACTTCCTTGGGAACGACGAAGGAGAAGTTGAGCGCCATCAGGTGCAGCAGCGTCGAGTCCGGCCGGCTCAGCTCAATCTTCACCGTGTGGTCGTCGACCGCCTGAACGCCGGAGAGCTCCGTCGCCTTGCCGGCCTGGAAATCATCGAAGCCCTTGAGGGCCCCGTAATAGCCGGCGCCCGGCGACTGGGTTGCCGGATTGCAGGTGCGCTCCAACGAATACTTCACGTCGGCCGCCGTCATCTCGCGGCCATTGTGGAACTTGACCCCGTGGCGCAGCTTGAAGGTGTAGGTGAGGCCGTCGTCGGAAACGTCAAAGCTCTCCGCGAGGTCGGGCACCAGCTCGGTCGTGCCGGGCTTGTAGTCCATCAAGCCGTCGAACACGCTCTTGATCACCGACCAGTTCTTCCAGTCGTAGCCGATGGCGGGATCGAGGGTGATGAGATCGTCCTTGAAGGTCACGGTCATCTCGCCGCCTTGCTTCATGTCGGCAAAGGCGGGCGTGGCCGCGATCATCATCGCGGCGATCGAAACAGATGCGAGCAAGCGAGTCATGAGCAAGTCTCCCCATTCACGTTTTTTGCAGCGTTATCGCAGCTTGATCCTGGGATCGATCAGGGGCGCCACCAAGTCGGCGAGCAGGTTCCCCAGGATGATCGCACAGGCCGACAGCAAGGTTACTCCCATGATGATCGGTATGTCGATTTGCTGGATGGCCTGCCAGGTCAGCTGGCCGATCCCCGGCCAGCCGAACACGGATTCGACGACCACGATGCTGCCCATGAAGTAGCCGATGTCGATGCCAACCATTGCAATGATTGGTAGGACGGCGTTGGGCAGGATGTGTACCGAGACAATCCGCCAGCGGTCGAGCCCCTTGGCGCGCGCGGTCCGGATAAAGTCCTGTCTCAGCACCTCGATGACGCTGGAACGGGTGACCCGCGCATACCAGCCGCCCCCCAGCAGACCGAGGGCGATCGAGGGCAGAACCAGATGCTTGAATTCGCCATAGCCGCCGATCGGGAACCAGCCGAGCCAGTAGGAGAAGACGTAGATCAAGGACAGCGAGACGACGTACTGCGGCGTGGAAATGAACATCAGGGCGATGATCATCAAGCCTTGATCGAGACTGGAGTTACGCCGGAGCGCGGCAATGGTGCCGAGCGTCAGGCCGATCGCCAGCTCGCAGAAGATGGCACCCACCATCAACAGCAACGACGCGGGCAGGCGGGCTGCCAGCAGCTCGGTCACCTGCGTGCGCTGCAGGTATGAGCGGCCGAGGTCGCCCTGCAACAGCTTCCAAAGATAGCCGCCGAACTGCTCCCAGATGGGGCGGGTGAGGCCGAGCTGCTCGCGCACCTGTTCGACCTGAGCCTTGGTGGCGGAGCGGCCGGCCACCATGCGCGCGGGATCGGCCGGCAGCATGTAGAGCAGCAGGTACGTGATGGCGGCGACGCCCAGCAGGATCAGGGCGGCCTGGAGCAGGCGGCGGGCGACATAGGTCGGCATCAGTGACGCCCCCGCAAGGTCGGGTCGAGCAGGTCACGCAGCGCGTCGCCGACCAGGTTCACCGACAGCGCCACCAAGGCGACCGCGAAACCAGGGAAGAACACCAGCCACGGGGCGGTCTGGAAATAGGATTGCCCGTCGAACACGATGTTGCCCCAGCTTGGATCCGGCGGCCGCACGCCGACCCCGAGGAAGGAGAGGATCGCCTCGAACAGGACGGTTGTCGAGATTCCGAGGGTACCCCACACGATGATCAGGGGCACGAGATGCGGCAGGATGTGCCGGAACAGGATGCGCGCCGTGCCGGCGCCGAGCGCGCGTTCGGCGGCGATGAACTCGCGCTCCGCCAGGGAGGTGGTCTCGGCGTAGATGACGCGCGCCACTGGCCCGGTGTTCACCAAGGCGATCACCAGGATGACGTTCTTGATGCTGGGGCCCACCAACGATGCAATGACGATCGCGAGGATCAAAGCCGGGAAGGCCATCATCAGGTCGGTGGCCCGCATCAGGACACTGCCGACAAAGCCGCGCAGGAATCCGGCGGTCAGCCCGATCAAAGTGCCCGCCATCAGGGCAAGACCGTTGGCGACCAGCCCGATCAGGAGCGAGACCCGCGCACCATAGAGCATGCGCGACAGCAGATCGCGGCCCAGCACGTCGGTTCCAAACCAGAACTGCAAGCTTGGCGGGAGCGGCGAACCGTCGGCCGTCATGCCGCCGGGGACCATCTCTTCAGGTGCATAGGGAGCGATGAGCGGCGCGGCAATCGCAAGCACGACGAAAGCGACGGCGATCACCAGTCCAACCATCGCCACCCGCCGGCGCATCAACCCGCGCCATACGCTCATTTTTGCCGCCCCGTCTCAGCCTGCGTTCTAACCCGCGCAGCGGCGCGCAGTCTGCCGCACCGGAGGCAGGACAGGCAAGGGCGAACCGGAAGGTGCCTTCGCCGCTTTTTTCAGCCGTTCGAGGCGCTTGCCGATGCTTTTTCAGGCAGGAGATGCAGGTAACATTTTCCCGCTCGAGGGCGGCGACAGTCCTTAGACAGACCAGCACCCGCCGTTGAGCGGGATGATGTCGACCGTGCCGCCGGCCTTGGCCTCCGGCGCGTGCGGCTTGCGCACGATCAGGCAGTCGGCGCGGGCGATCAGCGATAGCATCGAGCTGTCCTGCGGCGCGAACGGCGTTGCGATCTTCTGGCCCTCGGCATCGGTGACGAGGCGGGCGCGCACATAGTCCTGGCGCATGTCGTTCGCCGCCATGTCCCTGCCCAGCAGCGCAACCTCGCGCCCCCGTTCGACGCCGCTTAGGCCCAGCATGCGCTCGATCGCGGGCTTCAGGAACACCAGCGCGGTCACGACCGTGGAGACCGGATTTCCGGGCAGGCCGAGGACGCGCAGCGTGTCGAGCGTGCCGAACATCAGCGGCTTGCCGGGACGCATGGCGATCTTCCAGAAGTCGAGCAGCATGCCCTGGTTGGTGAGCGCCGTCTGCACCAGGTCATGCTCGCCGACCGAGGCGCCGCCGGAGGTCACCAGCATGTCGAAGCCGAGCGCGGCGCCGATGGCACGGTCGAGGTCCGCGAGGTTATCGCGCGCAATGCCGAGATTGACCGGCTCGCCGCCGAAGGTGCGCACCAGCGCGGCAAGGCCGATGCTGTTGCTGCCGATGATCTGCGCCGGTCCGACCGGATCGCCGGGATTGACCAGCTCGTCGCCGGTCGAAAGCAGAGCGATGCGCGGCCGGCGCGTCACCTTCAGCCACGGCCGGTTCATCGCCGCGGCGAGGCCGATGTCGCGCGCGGTCAGGCAGCGGCCGGAATGCAGCGCGATATCGCCGGCGGCGAAATCGAGGCCGGCCTTGCGGATGTGCTGGCCAGAGCTGCGGTTGCCTTCGCGCACGGTCACGTGTTCGTCGGCCTGGTCGCAATTCTCCTGGATCACGATGGTGTCGGCGCCGGGCGGCACCTGTGCGCCGGTGAAGATGCGCGCGGCTTCGCCCGGGCCGATCGCACCAGATGGCGGCTGGCCGGCGGCGATGCGCTGCACGATCTTGAGCACTGCGGGCAACGTCTCGACGTCCGCCGCACGCACCGCGTAGCCATCCATCGCCGACACATCGGCGGGCGGCTGGGTCAGCCGCGCCTCCAACGGCTCGGCCAGCACGCGGCCGAGACCCTGGTCGAGCGAAACCATCTCCGCGCCCAACGGCGAGAATGTGCGCTCGATGCGCTGGATGGCTTCTTCGACGGAGATCATTCTACGAGCATCCCCTTCCCCCCAACGTGGGGGAAGGTTGCGGAGCCTTAGCGAGCGAAGCGAGCTTAGGCGTAGCTGGATGGGGGGGCGCCGCCGCACGATCGCAAGGGCTGAAGCGCCAAGACAATCCGCGCAACTCAATGTCGCCAGGTACCCTACAGTGGTGCGGCGGCACCCCCCATCCCAACCTTCCCCCACAAGGGGGGAAGGGGCTCACCGAGTGCGCTGGCGCGACTGTACATTCCTGCATGAGCTGCTTCCTAGGCCTGCTCGTACGTGCCCGACTTGCCGCCGCTCTTGTGAGTCAGGCGGATGTCGACGATCTGCATGCCCTTATCGACCGCCTTGCACATGTCGTAGACGGTGAGGGCGGCAACCGAGACGGCGGTCAGCGCTTCCATCTCGACGCCGGTCTTGCCGACCAGCTTGCAAGTTGCGGTGATGTCGACCGCGTTGCGCGCCTCGTCCAGGCTCAAATCGACCTTTACCGAGGTGAGGGCGAGGGGGTGGCAGAGCGGGATCAGGTCCGGCGTCTTCTTGGCGCCCATGATGCCGGCGAGGCGCGCGACGCTCAGCACGTCGCCCTTCTTCACGCCGCCTTCCTTGATCAGGGCGAGGGTCGCCGGCTGCATGATCACGGAACCCTGGGCGGTGGCGACGCGCTCGGTCTCCGCCTTATCGGAGACGTCGACCATGCGGGCCTTGCCCTCTTTGTCGAAATGGGTGAAGCCGGCCATCGCTACGCGGCCGCCACGGCCGGCGCGTGCCGTCCCAGCAGAGCGCGGGTCGCGTCCGTAACATCCGCTTGGCGCATCAGGGATTCGCCCACCAGGAAGATGGAAGCGCCGACGCGATGCATGCGCTCGAGATCCGCGGTGGCGTAGAGGCCGCTCTCCGCGACCAACATGCGGTCTTTCGGCATCATCGGCGCAAGCTGCTCCGTCACTGCAAGATCAACCTGCAAGGTCTTGAGATTGCGGTTATTCACGCCGATCAGCTTCGAGCCGAGCCGCAGCGCCCGCGCCATCTCGGGCGCATCATGCACCTCCACCAGCACGTCCATGCCGAGATCGAAGGCGAGGGATTCCAACTCCGCTGCTTCGGCGTCTTCGAGCGCCGCCATGATCAGCAGGATGCAATCGGCGCCGATCGCGCGCGCCTCGAACACCTGGTAGGGGTCGAGCATGAAATCCTTGCGCAGCGCCGGCAGTCTGACCGTGCCGCGCGCCTGCTCGAGGAACGCGTCGTCGCCCTGGAAGTACGGCTTGTCGGTCAGGACGGAGAGACAGGTCGCACCACCCGCCTCGTAGGCGCCGGCGAGGGACGGCGGATCGAAGTCGGCGCGGATCAAGCCTTTGGAGGGCGAGGCGCGCTTGATCTCTGCAATCAGCCCGAAGCGGCCGGATCGCACCACGCGCTCCAACCGGGCGCGGAAGCCGCGCGGCGGATCGGTGCGGTTGCGCGCTTCCGCTGCAGCGCGCACCTCCGAGAATGGATGGACCGCCTTGCGGTCGGCGATGTGCTGGCGCTTGTCGGCGCAGATCTTGGCGAGGACGTCGGTCAAATTACTGCTCCGGCGCCTTGGCTTGGTTGGTGACGCGGATCAGGTCCTCGAGCACCTTGCGCGCCTTGGCGAAGTCGATCGCCTCGGCGGCCATCGCGATGCCCTGCTTCAAGTCCTTGGCGGCGTCCGCCACCACCAGCGCGGCGGCGGCGTTCATCAGCACGATGTCGCGATAGGGACCGACCGCGCCATCGAACAGCTCGCGGATCGCCTGGGCATTGTGCGCCGGATCGGCGCCCAGCAGCTCGGCCGCGGTGGCGATCCGGATGCCGTAGTCGGTCGGCGAGATCTCGAAGCGTCGGATGTTGCCGTTCTTCAGCTCGCACACATGAGTGACGGTGGTAGTGGTGACCTCGTCCAGCCCGTCGCCGCCATGCACGACCCAGGCATGCTCGGTGCCGAGGTTCTTCAGCACCTCCGCCATCGGCTCCAGCCACTGCTCCGCGAACACCCCAAGCAGCTGGCGCTTCACCCCGGCGGGGTTCGACAGCGGACCCATGATGTTGAAGATGGTGCGGGTGCCGAGCTCGACGCGGGTCGGGCCGACATGGCGCATCGCGCTGTGGTGCTTCTGCGCCCACATGAAGGTGGTGCCGACCTCGACCAGCGCCTGCTGGATGGTCTCGATGTCCGCATCGATGTTGACGCCGAGCGCGGCCAGCACGTCGGCGGCACCGCTCTTGGACGAGGCGGCGCGGTTGCCATGCTTGGCGACCGGCACATTGCAGGCCGCGCACACGAAAGCGACTGCGGTCGAGATGTTGAGCGTGCCGGCCTGGTCGCCGCCGGTGCCGCACACGTCGATGGCATCGGGCAGGGACTGGATGCGCAGCATCTTCTCGCGCATCGCGGTGACCGCGCCGGTGATCTCGTCGATGGTCTCGCCGCGCACCCGCATCGCCATCAACAGGGCGCCCATCTGCGCTGGCGTTGCTTCGCCCGACATCATGATGTTGAACGCCATCTCCGCCTGGGCCCGGGTCAGCGAGCGGCCTTGCGCCGCGAGGCCGATGAAGCCCTTGAGGTCGGTGACGGCCGCAGCCGGTATGGCGGACAACGGCGCGCTCATTGCAGTACGTGCGAGCCAGAGAGATTGCACCCGGCGCCGCGCAAGAAGTTGGCGAGCAGCTTGTGGCCGTGCTCGGTCGCGATGCTCTCCGGATGGAACTGCACGCCGGCGAGCGGCAGCGTCTTGTGCTGCAGGCCCATCACGATGCCGTCCTCGGTCTCCGCCGTGATCTCGAGGTCCTTCGGCCAGCTGGCACGCTCGACCGTCAGCGAGTGATAGCGCGTCGCCTCGAAGCCGCTGGGCAGGCCGTGGAACACGCTCTTGTCCTGGTGCTTGATGCGGCTGATCTTGCCGTGCATCGGCTTGGGCGCGCGTACCACCTTGCCGCCGAACGCCTGGCCGATCGCCTGGTGGCCGAGGCAGACGCCGAGCAGGGGGATCTTCTCCTTCGCCGCCGCCTTCACCAGGTCGAGGCAGATGCCGGCCCGGTCCGGATCGCACGGTCCGGGCGACAGGATGATGCCCTGCGGATGCTTGGCCAGCACCTCGTCCACCGTGATCTTGTCGTTGCGGTGGACTTCGATCTCGGCCCCCAACTCCCCCAAATAATGGTAAAGGTTGTAGGTGAAGGAGTCGTAGTTATCGATCAGGATGAACATGGTCGCGCAACACCGGTCCACAGAAGGCCATTTTAAGCTCGGCCCGGAGTTTAGCCGCCTGGGGACGGCGGGAGCAAGGATCGGGCGCGGTCCCCAGGCGCAGGTCTGTGCGATCCCCCCTTGTCGGTTCCGAAAAAGGGGGCAGGGGCGCTAGGTGGTGGGGACGGAGACCTCAAATCCCATGTCCTCATCCGCCGTCCGGGTTGGCCGATCGGTCTGGATCTGGCCGATCGCGGCAGCCGTGCTGGCGGCCTGGCCGGTCTGGCGGTCGTTCTTTTCGGAGGTGCCGGATATCGGCTCGCCGCTGCAGCGCGGCCAGGTTGTCGCGGCGCTCGGGGCGCTGGTCCTGGTCGGCCTCTGGGTCGCGCGCCATCGGGAGCGGGTGACCGGATACTTGCTGCCGCTCCTCGCCACTGGGTTCGCGGTCGTGGTGCTGATCATGGCGGGCACTCACGGCGATGCGCCCACGGTGGACCTGGCGGCGCTGGCGATTTGCTGGCTGGTCGTGGTCTTCCTGTTCGCGGGCGCCGTCCTGTTGGATAGCCAGCGTGCCTTTGCCGCGTTGCAGGGCGGGGCAGTGCCGCGGGTCGGCATGCTGCTGCGCGCGCACGAACGCATCGGATATTGGCTGTTCGGCATCGCGCTGGTCGGCATGACCTTTGTCGAGAGTTCGCCGCAGGGATTGCTGCTGGCAGCGCTGGCGGCGATGTCGCCCGGGGCGGTGCTGGTCTGGGCGGCGCTCTGCGACACGGCGCGCGCCGTGCTGGCGCGGCGGCGGGTCCATGTCGCAGACCCCTCCGCGTTGTTTGCACTCACGGAACATAGAGCCATCCTGTTCGGCGATCTCGGCATGCTGATCGCCCGGCGGCCCAAGGTCATCAGCATCATGCCGGTCGGCGAGAGCAAGCCGGGCGAGATCGTCGGCATCGCCGCGGCACTGCTCGACGCGGACGACAGCGATGTTGCGCGCGGGCTGCAAGATTTCGGTGTCTCGCATCGCCTGCGGCTCCCGCCGATCAATCTGCATCAAGCCGGCGCGCCGTCGCTCCATCGCGGTCGACTGCCCGATCGCAGCGTGGTGGAGTTCGGGCCGATCGCGGCATCATCCGTCAGCGAGGCTGAGTGCGCGCCATTCGCCGAGCAGCTTGCCCGCGCCGCCGAGTTGCACCGGCAGGTCCTGGCATTGACCGAGATCGAGCCCACGCCGCGCCTGCTGGGAGTCGTGGTCCTGGCAAGGGCTGCGCGGCCCGGCGCGAGCGAAGCCCTGCGCACGCTGCGCAAGGCGGGATTCGCGCTCGCCCTGGCGCCGGGTGATGTCGATCCGCGCGACCAGGAACCTTTGAATGGACTGGCATTGGATGACACGGCGGAGCTGCCGTCTTCGGCGATCGGCCTCATTCGACCCGGGCAGCCGCCCGTGCAGTCCTGCACGGCGACGATCCAGTTCGGCGGCCACGTCACGCCGGCACAGCAGGATGATTGCGAGATCGTGGTGGCGCGCGATGACCCCCGCACCATCGTTGACCTGCTGCAGTTCGCGCGCGATTTCCGGCGGCGGACGCGGGTTGCCATCATCGTCGCCAACCTGCCCGCGATTGCATTGCTGGCGGCCGTGCTCGGCCAACTGCCGGCTACGCCGCTGATCGTCTCGGGCGTGGCGCTTGCCGGCATTGCCCTGGCGGTTGCCGGCCCGCAAGCCTTGCGCCTCTCGCCGACCCTCGCTAATGAGGTCGACGAGGAATAGGGGATTCATGGCTCGCAAGACGAGGGCACGGTCGCGCCACAAGGCGCGCAAGCAGAGAGCCAGGCATGTCGGCCTGTTCGCCGGCGCGTTCGCGCGCAGCGGCTGGGGCCGATTCGCGGTCGGCATCCTGATCGGCCTGGCGCTCGGAGTCGGTGGCGCCTTTTACCTGGGCGGCTTCGAGCTCGGCAACAAGGGCGCCGCCAAGGTGACGACGCTCAACGCTTCGCCGGTCCAGAAGGCGACGCAGAAGACCGCCGAGGCGCCGGCCAAGCCGCAGTCCTTGCCGCAGGTGGTCGAGCCGCCGCACGCCAAGCCGCTGGGCGAAGAGGCGAAGGTTGCGGTGCAAGCGCCCAAGCCGGCCGCTCCGATGCCGGCTCCGGACTCGCAGGTCGCCACGATCGCGCCGCCGCCGGTCAATGGGGCCGCCGATGCGGCGTGGCTCAAGAACTCGGTCGCCTTCTCCGTCCCGCAAGGCAGGCCGCTGATCGCCGTGGTGCTGGATGACGTCGGCGTTGCGCGCAATCATGCCGAGCTGGCGATCGACCTGCCCGGCGTCATCACGTTGTCGTTCATGACCTATGCCGACGGTGTCGACGACATGGCGGCGCGCGCCCGCGCCAAGGGGCACGAGCTGATGCTGCACGTGCCAATGGAGCCGCTCGGCCAGGAGATCGATGCCGGGCCGAACGTCCTGACCGTCGGCGCATCGGAAGGCGAGCTGCTGAAACGGCTCGACTGGGGGCTCGACCGCTTCCCTGGCTATATTGGCATCAACAACCACATGGGCAGCCGCTTCACGCAAGATGAGCGCGGCATGAGCGTGGTGCTGGCCGAGCTGAAGCGGCGCAACCTGCTGTTCCTGGATTCGCGCACCATCAGCAACACGGTCGGCGACAAGCTGGCGGCGCAAATGGGCGTTGCCCATGTGATGCGCGACGTGTTCCTCGACAACGAGATGGACGAGGCCGCGGTCATCAAGCAGCTGATGCAGGCGGAGCGGGTCGCCGCCAGCAAGGGCCAGGCCATCGCCATTGGCCATCCGCATCCCGCCACCATCGCCGCCATCCGTGCCTGGATGCCCAAAGCGGAAGCGCGCGGCTTCGTCATCGTGCCGCTGTCAGCCGTCGCCAAGCTGCGCCTCGGCGCCTCCGGCTAGAACACGCCTGTCCTCCAATCCGAGGCGGTGGGATCCCTGAGGCGAAGACAGGGATCTCGTGCCCACGGGTGGTTTTGTGCTTGCCGTCACATCCTGGACGCCTATTCCGCGGCAGGTCGGAGCAACCGCGCGTTTCAAGCAGCTTTGTGTCTTCTGTCACATGCTCGCCGCTCGACTTCGCCGGATCGTTTCACCACACTTCCTACCGTATTGAGATCGTCTGCGTTGCGGCCCGTCGGCACGGGCAAGCGGGCTTTTCTTCCGAAGCGTAC
>DATEOK010000230.1:0-13458 GCA_035274225.1 Dongiaceae bacterium | reverse complement strand
CCTACCTCTACCGCGGGGTCGAGATCCGCTGGTCATGCGATTCCGCGCTGATCAGCGACAAGGATTCGACGCCCGCCGAGGAGACTCTGCATTTCCCGGGCGGCCTCGGCGACTACCTGGCCGCCCGCCTCAACGGCAAGAAGACCGTGACCTCCGCCCCCTTCGTCGGGCAGGCGGAGTTTCCGGACAAGCAGGGCCGCGTCGAATGGGCCGTCGCCTGGCCCGTCGAGTTCGACGACGAGGATGACCAGGGGCAAGGCCTGCGCAGCTTCTACTGCAACACGGTCCCGACGCCCGAGGGCGGAACCCACGAGCAAGGCCTGCGCGCCGGCCTTAGCCGGTCGCTGCGCGCCTATGGCGAGTTGGTCGGCAACCGCAAGGTCGGTCAGATCACGGCGGAAGATGTGATCGGCGGCGCCGTCGTCATCCTGTCGCTGTTCATCCGCGAACCGCAGTTCCAGGGCCAGACCAAGGAAAAGCTGGCGACCGCCGAGGCGGCGCGGCTGGTCGAGACCTCGATCAAGGACCACTTCGACCACTGGCTGTCCAACGATCCGGCCCGCGGCAAGGACCTGCTGGAATGGGCGATCGAGCGCGCCGAGGAGCGGCTGCGCAAGCGCCAGGACAAGGAGCTGTCGCGCAAGACCGCGACCCGCAAGCTGCGCCTGCCCGGCAAGCTGGCCGATTGCAGCAAGGACGCTAAGGCGAGCACCGAGATCTTCCTGGTGGAGGGCGATTCCGCCGGTGGCTCCGCCAAGTCGGCGCGCAACCGCGAGCTCCAGGCCGTGCTGCCCCTGCGCGGCAAGATCCTCAACGTCGCCAGCGCCTCGGCCGACAAGCTGTCCGCCAACCAGGAGCTGATCGACCTGATCCAGGCGCTCGGCTGCAGCACGCGCGACAACTACGACGAGGAGCGCCTGCGCTACGACAAGGTCATCATCATGACCGATGCCGATGTCGACGGCGCGCACATCGCCTCGCTGCTGATGACCTTCTTCTTCCGCGAGATGCCCGACCTGATCCAGAACGGCCATCTGTTCCTGGCGCAGCCGCCGCTCTATTCGCTGACCCAGGGCGCCAAGAAGATCTACGCCCGCGACGACGCGCACAAGGAGGAGCTGCTGAAGACCGAGTTCGCCGGCCGCGGCAAGGTCGAGATCAGCCGCTTCAAGGGCCTCGGCGAGATGGAAGCGAGCGACCTCAAGAAGACCACCATGGATCCGAAGCACCGCGTGCTGCTGCGCGTGCGCATGCCGCACCGCTACGTCGAGGAGGAGCGCCAGGAAGCGCGCGACACCTCAGAGCTGGTCGAGCGCCTGATGGGCCGCAAGCCCGAGCTGCGCTTCCAATTCATCCAGGAAAACGCCCAGTTCGCGCGCGACCTCGATGTTTAGAGACGATGCTGCCCTTCAAATGGACATGTGGATGTTGTGGGCAGCAGTTCGACACCTTGCCACTGGACGTCGGTGCAACGTATCCGGATAGCTACTTCACGGTTCCGGAGGCGGACCGCGCCAGCCGCGTTCGCCACACCAAGAGCTTCTGCGCAATCGATCCTGACTGGTACTTCGTGCGCGGCTGCATCGAAGTGCCGGTCATTGGTCACGACGGCACGTTCGCCTGGGGCGTTTGGGTATCGGTATCCGAGAAGAGTTGGAATGCCATCCACGATGCGTGGGATGAGCCCCCGCACGCCAAGGGCGCTCCGTACTTCGGCTGGCTGAACACCGCGCTCAAACTCTATCCCGACACCATCAGTCTCAAGACGAAGGTGCATCTCCGGTCTGATCTGGCCCCCTGCATCGAGCTGGAGCCGACCGACCACCCGCTGGCTCGAGAGCAGCGCGAGGGGATCACGATCGATCGCGTTCTCGAGATCGCGAATGCGTACTCGCAGCACGGGGTTGTCGGATGACCTACAAGGAATACAACGCCTTCTGCAAATCTTTGCCGGCCACCACTTACGTCATGCAGTGGGGCGGCTCGCATGTGTGGAAGGTCGGCGGCAAGGTGTTCGCGATCGGCGGCTGGGACGACGGCGCGGAAGCGCACGTCACCTTCAAGGTCTCGCCGATCGCCTATGAGATGCTGAAGGACAAGCGCGGCTGCCGGCCGGCGCCGTACCTTGCGTCACGCGGGATGAAGTGGATCCAGAACTATGCGAAGCCCGGGCTCTCGGATAAGGACCTGAAAGGCTATCTGAAGGAGTCGCACCGCATTGTCGCGCTCGGCCTCTCGAAGAAGAGGCGCAAGGAACTGGGGCTGCCCGAGAGCCGCGACAACCCTCTTCTTTAAGCGAACAGCATCAGCGCGATAGCGATCGCGGCAACCACGATCCAGCCGCTGCTGACGATATGGCCGCGATGGCCACTCTCGCTCAAGACGTCGTGATAGGATTCAAAAGTAGACATGACCCGTCCCTCCAAACTCGTGGATGGCAGATGGGGTGCACCTGCAACGGCTTCAATCCGCTGACCAACAGTTAAGCATCGAAATGGGGGCATTGTGTGAAGCCCCTCACACGGCGTTAACACTGTGAGCGCCGTCACTTGGGTAATAATACGGAGGAAATGCCCGTTTAGATGCCGGGCACGAACGGCGCCATGTCCAGGCGGCCGCGTCTTTCGATCACCAGCATCTGGCCCGCCGGCACTTCGCGCCAGGCCTCGCAATCCTCGTCCTCGTCGAACGGCTCAGACATCACCATGACGTGATCGCCGCGCTGCCGATGAAACATGGTCGGCGCCACGTCGTCGCTGGAATGGCGCACGGCATAGATCGAGTTGCCGTCGCTGAGCACGGAGGTGAACTTGAACGGCTCGTTCACCGCTGCGGCGCGCGCCAGCTGCTCGATCTTGCCGATGGTGCGGGTCAGGGCGCCGATCGGATCGAGATCCAATCCCTCGCTCAGCAGGATGTAGAAGATGAGCTCGCTGTCGGTGGTGCCGACGCGGTGGCAGTAGTAGCGGTCGTCGATCAGCCCTTCCAAGCGCCGCCGCACGCGGTCATAGCCGCCGATCTGGCCGTTGTGCATGAACAGCCACTTGCCGTGGGCGAACGGATGGCAGTTGGCACGCGAGGTCGCGGTGCCGGTGGAGGCGCGCACATGCGCCAGGAACAGTCCGGAGCGGATCTGGTGCGACAGGCTCTTCAGGTTCTGATCATTCCAGGCCGGCAAGATGTCGCGATAGACGCCCGGCGTCGGGCGTTCGCCGTACCAGCCGATGCCGAAGCCGTCGCCGTTAGTGGTCACGTGGCTGTGGCGCGCGCGCAGGCTCTGGCTGATCAGGGAATTCCGAGGCTCGAATAGGACCTTGTCCAGGTAGATCGGGTCGCCACAATAGGTAAGCCACCGGCACATACGATGATTCCTTAATGACACCGCCCGCAGGAGAGCGGTGTTAGCCACAAGTCATTTGACCCTACAAGAATTAACGAACAAGAAATGTGAAATGGGTCACTTTAAGGACTGGCACATCGCTTGCTTCATAACCTAATGATGAAGAGAAACCCTGCATTTCTTGCCCTGCTCGCCGTCCTGGCCGCGACGGTCGCCTGCACCCCCACCTCCAAGGTGGCGGAGCCGGATATCGTCATGAAATCCCCGGTGGCGCCGAACGTGCTGACCCAGTGCCTGGCCATCAAGCTGGGGCAGAATTTCCGCGACCAGCGGCCGATCGTGGACACCTACGCCGGCATCCACGAAATCACCATCGAATCGCCGCGGGGGGAAAAACTTGCCTTCGTGGAGGTGCAGTCCGACTACGCGGGCGGGTCCACCGTGCGGTTCTGGGATGGCGACCTGTATTGGCCGGATCACCGGGTCAGCGGCGTCTGGCCCGACGTGATGCGCGACAATTGGCACCGTTTCGAGGCCGCCGAGCGGGACTGCCAGCCCACGGCGTCGGCCGCCCGCACCCCCGCAAAGGGCCAGGTGGCCCCGCCCCCGCCCGCCGTCCCGGTCCAATCGGTGATCAAATCCGCCCCGCTCAAGCCCATTGCCGGCACAACCCCGGGCGCCCCACGCGACCTCACCCCGTAACACGGTGGAATATCTCGGTTTTTTGAAAGAGTGGTGGGCCCGGCGGGACTCGAACCCGCGACCTCTCGATTAAAAGTCGCTTGCTCTACCAACTGAGCTACGGGCCCAACCCTGGCCGCCGGTCAGGTTCGCCGGGGCCGGCAAGGGCTTCCCAAATACCAGCCCAAAAAGCAAGCGCAAAACCTGTCACCTTCTGGCCGTGGAAGAAGCGATTGGCCGCACAGTGCGATGCCGTATGCATCCAAAAGGCGGCATTGATTGCTACCCCTGGTTCCCACTTTCTGCTGGGCCATGACCGTTGACGATGTCGCTGAAACACCTCGCGGTATTGGCCCATTGGAGGCACCACGACCAGCGTGGCGATGGCGTGGCGTGCGAGTAAGCATCTCCTCGAAATCAGCAACATCTCGCAGCATCATTTGTTGAACTTTCATCAACTGGATGCGAGAGAGCACATGGTCACACCGATGATCCATCGGAGGTGGGCGAGAGAGTATTTGGCTCGAGCGGAACGCACGGCGCAGCCCACTCTCAAGCGTCGTTATCTGCGGCTGGCCGTCAGCAACACCGTCTGCGCACATCATCTCGAGACGCAGACGCCGTCTCTGCCAGCGAAATGGACACGAAATAAAGGGTCAGCCACGGACTGGCTGACCCCGAAGCGCTAACCGATCAAGCGCTAGTCGATCTCGCCGGCTTCTTCGCCAATCTCTTCGCCAACTTCTTCGCCGGCTTCGCCAACCGCGTGCCCCACGCTCTCGGCGTCTTCACCCGCGCCTTCGATCGTGTTGCAGGCTGCGAGTGGTGCGCCAAAGGCAATGAGGCCGGCCAACAGCAGGCTGCGATTGATCACAGGACGGCCGGCCAGCAGCAGGCTGCGGTTCATCAGAGGGTCGTGCATGGCATGTGCTCCAAATTAGCGAGGCTTACCATCGGAACACCGGAGCATGCTCAAGCGTTCCCATGTTGGACGTGCGACGGCACCGCCCGCCGTCGGCTGGCGACCCATGGAGAAAAGCGATGACCGATCGCATCATGATCACCGGCATCAGCGGCGTGCGGCCGAACCGCCGGCGCGACGTCGTGGACATCGATTGCTCGGCGGACCAGCGCTCGACGCACATCGCACTGCATCGCGGGGTGCTCGGCACTCTCATCGTTTCGCTGCTGCAGGCCGCGCGCGCTTTTCCGGGCGATTCCGACGAATTCCTGAGCCAGCCTCTGCAGCTCGCCGGCGTCGGCGTCGTGTCGTTCGAGGACGGCAGCTTCGGCCTGGAGCTGCTGCTCGACGAAGGGCTGCGCCTGTTCGTTGCAGTTCCCTCCGAGAGCATCGCGGCTCTGCGCAATTGCGTGAAGGTCATCGACACGCTGGACAATGCGATGACCGATGAATCGGCTGGCATGACCCAGCATTGAATCTGCCGCTGCCATGCCGAATCCCCGATCATCGCGTGCGAGGACAAGGCGAGTATCTGCCGGCGCGCAGCACGCTTTCGTCGGCGGCTGGTCGCAACGGCGCGGCGACTTTGTCAGCCTCTTGCTCGGCGTACGGCAGGGCCGCCGGCGCAAGCTCACCTATATCGGCGAGGTGAAGACCGAGCCGGGCAACCTTGCCATGACTCTGCTCGAGCCGCGGCTGCGCGAGGGCGAGGTCGAGACCAGCCCGTTCGTCGAGCAGCCGCCGGAGCATCCGGCTCATCGCCATCATTGGATCAGTCCCGACCTAGTCGCGGAGATCGAATTCGAGGGCTGGACACGGGATGGCACGGTGGGCAAAGCTGCGCTGAAGGCCGTCACCGATCGGCCATCCTTCCGTCACGCCAACTGGATCGCGCCGCCAAAATAGCCGTCTTGAAGATCGCCACTTTCAACATCAACAACGTTCAGCGGCGCCTGCCTGTCCTGCTGGCGTGGCTCAAGCAGGCCGAGCCCGATGTCGTTTGCCTGCAGGAGCTGAAGGCGACGCAAGAAGCCTTTCCCGCGAGCGCGATCGAAGGCGCTGGCTACCACTTCGCGCACAAGGGCGAGAAGACCTGGAACGGCGTCGCCATCCTGGCGCGCGCCCGTCCGGTGCTGACCCGCACGGAACTGCCCGGCGATCCGAGCGATCGGCAGAGCCGCTACATCGAAGCGGCGGTCAAAGGCACCCTGGTCGCATCGATCTATCTGCCCAACGGCAACCCTCAGCCGGGTCCGAAATTCACCTACAAGCTGGCGTGGTTCGACCGCCTCACCAAGCACGCGGCCTCGCTCAAGCGCAGCAAGCAGCCGGTGATCCTGGCCGGCGACTACAACGTGGTGCCCACCGACCTCGACATCTATCCGACCAAGTCCTGGGACGACGACGCGCTGCTGCAGCCCGAGAGCCGCGCGGCGTTCCAGCGCCTACTGAAGCAAGGTTGGACGGACTCGCTCCGAAAAATGCACCCGGGCGAGAAGCTCTTCACCTTCTGGGACTACAAGCGGAACCGCTGGCCGCGCGATGCCGGGCTGCGCCTCGATCACATCCTGCTCAGCCCCAGCATCGCGTCACGCTTGCGCGACGCCGGCGTCGACCGGGAGGTGCGCGGCTGGGACGGCGCCAGCGACCATGCGCCTGCCTGGGCCATCCTGGACTAGCGCGAACGCACCCGCTCCACGGGGTTGTACCGAAGGCCTCGCAATGACGATGCTGTTTGGCCACGTACCGCGGTCATCTCCGGCGGGCGCGGGCTGGCGGCGGCTCGCTCGGGCGCCAGATCGACGGCCGTTGCGGCCAAGCCGACCGTCGCTCCCGCAACAATGAGGCAACCGAGCAGCACTTCGCGCGGAATGCGCAGAATGATGAAGGCGCTGAGGACGATGCCCCAGCAGATGACCGCCGCCCGAACGTTGCCATCGCCATCGCGAAGCAACCAAGCCGCGGTTTCGACATCGAAGAGCGTTGGGCTTGGCAACATCGTGCATCATCGCCGGCTGGTTCGAGCCTAGGAAAACAAAGATGCGGCAAACCTGTTCCGAGCGTCGCATGAGTTTGCCTTTCGGGAATGCCCACCCTAAACTCCGCGGCCTGCGCTCATCGGGCATGGCGCGACAAGTACCAGTTGGGGAAATGCAATCGATGGCCGGGTTGACAGCGCGCTGCGGGGACCGGCGTGACCTTCGCTGACGTCATCGCATCCGCCGCCACGATCTTCATCGATCCGGCGCTGCTCGGCGCCATGCTCATGGGCGTGACGATGGGCATGGTGTTCGGCGCGGCGCCAGGCCTCGGCGGCAAGATGGGAATCCTACTCCTCTTGCCGCTGCTGTTCGGCATGGATATGGCATCCGGCATTGTGCTGGTGCTGTCGATGCACGCCGTCATCCATACCGGCGGCTCGATCCCGAGCATCCTGTTCGGCGTCCCCGGCGGGGCCGCTGAAGCTGCGACTGTGCTGGATGGATTCCCGATGGCCAGGAGCGGCAAGGCAGGCGAGGCGCTCGGGGCCAGCATGGCTGCATCTGGAATCGGCGGGGCGATTGGCGCGGCGACCTACTTCCTCTTGCTGCCGATATTCGCGGCTGTCGGCAAGCTGTTCGGCGCGCCGGAATATCTGATGCTTGCCTTTCTCGGCCTGTCCGCGGTCGCGACCCTCAGCCATGGCTCGCCGCTCAAGGGGCTGATCATGGCGGCGCTGGGCGTGCTGGCCGGTGCCGTCGGCATGGATCAGTCGACCGGCACGCCGCGCTATGTATTCGGCCAGCTCGAGCTGTGGGACGGCATCGACATCCTGATTCTGGTGACCGGCATGTTCGCCATCCCCGAGCTGATGGACCTGGCGCAGCACCGGACGTCCCGGCTGGACTCGGCACAGGCTGCGGCCGGGTGCAGTTACCGCGCCTTGCTCTCGGGAATGATGGCGACGTGGCGGCACCGCTGGCTGACGTTGCGCACCACCGCGATCGGCATCGTTATCGGCATGATGCCGGGCCTCGGTGCCGAAGTCGCGAGCTGGCTGGCCTATGGCCACGCCGTGCAGTCCGCCAAGGACAAGTCCCGCTTCGGCAACGGCGCAATCGAGGGCGTGATCGCCCCGGAGACCGCCAATAACTCCAAGGAAGGCGGCGCCTTCCTGCCGGCGGTGGCGTTCGGCATACCCAGCACGTCGGTGATCGCACTTCTCATCGTCGCCTTCTCGATCCTCGGCTTGCCAGTCGGACCGGCGATGATACACGACCACCCCCAGATGGCCGCCCTGATCGGATGGACCATATTGTGGTCCAATCTGCTGGCCGTGCTGGTGTTCGTGCTGGTCCTGCCGCTGGTCGGCCGCACCGCCTATCTGCGGATGGACATCATGGCGCCGACGGTCGTCACCATCGCCGTCACCGGGGCCCTGATCGAGCAATCGGGCTGGTGGCCGATCGGCATGCTGGTCGCTGCTGCATTCTTCGGTTGCACGCTGTTCGCGCTCGACTGGCCGCGCGCGCCCTTCATTCTCGGCTTCATCATGGGCAAGCTCGCGGAGATCAACCTGGTCAAGACCATCACGCTCTACGACTGGTCGGTCTTCACGCGCTGGCCGTTCCTCCTGCTCGCGCTGATCGTCATTGTCGTGCTCTATCTCGCCCTGCGCGCCCGCAAGACGTGGCGCGCGTCGCTGCCGACGAGCGGCGACCGGGCGCTGGCGATTGCGCTGCTGTTGCTGTTCGCCGCGGCCGGCATGGCATCGCTCGCCTTTCCGATCGAAGCGCGCGCCATGCCGATGATCGCCAGCGTTATCGGGGCCCTGTTGTCACTCCTCGTCATCGCCAAATCCCTGGCGCAAACCGGGGCGGCCGGCGCGCCCGGACCGCCGCGCAAGATGCCGTGGCGGGTGCTGCCGTTGCTGGCGCTCTACATCGCATGCATCCCGCCGGGCGGTGCCTTGATCGCCGGGGCGGTCTATGCCGGCTTGCACAGCTATGTCGAGCTGGAGGCTTCGCTGTTAAAAGCCGTCACGATCGCCGCCGTGGCGGCGGTGATGATCTGGCTTCTATTCGGTCTCTGGCTGCGGCTTCCGGTGCTCGGCGGCTGGCTCTGAGCGGTTCGCCGGCACGCCGCTGCACCATCGCAGCCAGGCAAGTCGGTCCTTGATCTGCCGCGCCATCGACCGGCCACGCAGACGGTGCAGGTTGGGCATGGGCGTAAGGAACCGGACCGTGCCGCTGTCATGGTGCCCCGCGTCAAGATCGCGGAAGCCGGCAACCAGGCCTTCGATCACGATCTTGCGCCGGATCATCTTGCGATCCCGCGTGATCCGGGCGCGCGGGAAGGTCGGATTGGTGTTGATCTCGAAGACCTCGACCCGCCCGTTCACCACGCAATAGTCGACGCGGCCAAAATCGATCTCGGCGAGGGCAAAGATCCGGCGGATATGGTCCGCATGTGGATTGTCCCTGGCATAGCGCTCCTCCTCGTCGGTAAGGTCCTCCGGCCTGGCGCGCGTTTCCCGTTTCACGCTCCACGAATTCGCCGTCATCAGGTGCTGCGGAACCACCCGGCCACGCATGCAGAAGGCGCCGTACTTGCGATAAATGCCGTGTTGATCCGCATTGGGCAAGAATTGAACTGCGACCCGGCCGGTGAGCCCCTTTCCCGCCGCCTGCAGCGCGGCCACAGCGGCGCGGTATTCATTCTCGTTGTGCAGCAGCGGGCTTTCCGGCCCCAGGGCATCCTGCTCGCGGCGGATAAAGACCGGATAGGCCGTCGGCGCCCGTTCCTCGTCCAACCGCCAGACATTGAAGCTGTTGATACCGCTCTCGTACAGCCGGCGGAGCAGCGTATAGCGGTTCAGGACACGGTGAGGAGAATTGGAGATCAGCGCCGTCGGCGCAGCGCGCGCGATGCTCCTGGCGATCTCGGCGGCAGCATCGATCTCATATCCAGTCAGACGGTCGATGTCGGTGAAGACATAGTTGCCCAGCGGCGCGCTATTGAGGGCGAACAATGTTTCGTAGGAAACCTGTTGCAAGAAGGCGAGGCGCGGCAGCCAGGATTTCTCGAACGAGCCCAGGAGACGATCGATCGTGGAGGAGTACAGCTCGCGCGTGACGTAATACAGCATGCTACAGCCGGGCGGCTTGGAACCAGATCCGCGGCCGCTCCGGCCCGCGCGCCGACAGCATGGGCCGGTCCGGTTCGCTTGGAATCAGCATCGTGACCGGCTCTGCGACCTCGACGGTCAGCCCCGCATCCGCGATCCATAAGCGGATCAACGGCAGCGGCATGGCCGGCGCATCCTGCGCCCGCCACAGGCCCGCCTCGCGGATCAACGCCTCAAAGGTCGGCTGGTCGCATGGCAGCGCCATTCCCATGGCGGTCAGGCGATCGATCGCGCGCGCGGTCATGGCGACGATGCGGCCGCTTCTACCCTCCCGGTCCGCCGGCACGGCCCTCTCCGCAGCGAGATTGGAAAAGCACAGCTTGCCCCCGCTCGCCAGCCATTGGCGCCAGAGCCTGAAGAGCATCGGACGGTCGGCTAGCGGGAGGAATTCCAGGAAGGAATGCGTGCAGATCAGGTCATAATGCCGCCGCGGCTCGAATTCGAGGATCGATGCCCGGATTGCATTGACGGTGAGTCCCCGCTGCGCGCCGTACCACGCATTCATGCGCAGAGCCGTCTCGCAGCGGTCTACCACGTCGAACACCGGTTTCGCCCCGCCCCGCCTGGCGCCGTGGGCAATGTGCGCCAGGATCGAATAATCGGCGGTGCAGCTGATCAGCACCCGCTCGAGCCGTCCGGTTCGGGCCAGATGCTCCGCCGCCGCCACATAGAGCGGGCCATCGACCCGGACGGCGCGCCGCTCCCCGGCGAGGCGCAGATACTGCCACATCGCATGATAGGCTCGGCAGTCCTTGGCACCATCGCCGCCTGTGCAATGCGCGTGCGCTGCCTGGAACATCAGCGGCGCGCTTTCGCGCAGCGGCTCGCCGATCTCGGTGGCGAGAAGGTCGCCATCGATCAGCGGCGCAGAGACGGCAGCGCCCTGCCCGATGCCCGCGGCGTCATGCATGAAGCAATTCCCTTGATCATCCCCGCCGCCAACTATAGCGCAGGTGCAGCGCAGCGCGGAACAGTCTTGGGGGCGGACATGATCACCGCCTTGTAATCGATCCGTGCATCGCGCGAGAATGGCCGGCACACGGTCAAGCATTGCGTCCTATGCGACGCCGCATTGGGGGAAATTCATGTCACGAGCGGGCTTAGTGCGCATAACGAGGACAGCGCCATCCCGGAGATGGTTTCTGGCAGGTAGCGCGGCGCTGCTTGGCGTCGCCGGGCTGCGACGGCGCGCGAATGCGGCCGGCAGCTATGCGCAGCTCTCCAATCGCACGGTGACGCTGCTGGTCGGCGCCGGCGTCGGCGGCGGATACGATCTGTGCGCCCGGCTGCTTGCGCAGCACATGGAGCAGCAGGTCCCCGGCCTGCGCATCGAGATCAAGAACGTCTCGCAGGCGAGCGGCAAGCTGGCGGCGAAGATGCTGCAGGAAAGCCCGGGCGACGGCAGCGTGCTGCTGACTGCCGGCCCCGGGCCGCTGACGGCCCAGCTGCTGCAGGAAGAAGGCGTCGCTTTCGATATGCGCCAATGGGGCTGGCTGGGCAAGGTCGCCGCCGAGACCAGCGTCTTTGTCAAAGGGCCCGGTGCGGACTTCGCGAACTTCGCAGGGCTGCGCGCCAAGAGGACCACGACCTCGATGTCGGCGACTTCCACCGCCTCCGGCGCCTATCACCAGGCGGTCTGGTGCAACGCCCTGCTCGGCATCCACATCAAGCCGGTGCCGGGCTACAAGTCGGTCGAGCGCGATGCCGCCGTGGTGCAGGGCGAGGTCATGATCACCTCCGAGAGCTGGCCGACCGACTCCCAGATGTTCGAGTCACCGGGCGTGGACGTCTTCCTCCGGCTCAGCCCCGGCGAATTGCCGGAGAAGTACCGCGACCGTCCTCTGCTCGCCGATCTTGTCTCCGCGGAGCGGCCATCCTTCATGCCGATCGTTCGCTTCATCGAAGTCAGCGAGCAGATTCAGCGCTGGTTTGCGGCGCCGCCCAATACGGATCCGGCCGTGCTGTCGGAATGGCGCGAACTGTTCGACGCGGTGAGCGCATCACCGGGCTTCCGGTCCGACATCGGCAAGCTGAATTTTGCCGTCGCTCCGGCAACCGGCGCCGAAGTGACGGAGCAGATCGGGGCCGCACTGGCAGACAACGAAAAACAGAGCAAGGTGTTTCAAGCCGCTCTGGATTGCGGCAAGGCGATGGCGGACAACATGGAAGCATCCTGCGCTCACAGCTGAGCGCGATGACTTGGCGCGGCGGTTTACACCCAGCGGAAGACGACGAAGGCGTAGACCAGCGCGATGCCGAGCGGCGCCCACAGCGGCAAGCCGAAGAAGCCGAGCCACGCCAGGAAGATGAAGGCGCTGCCCAGCAGCGAGATGAAGAGGCGATCGCCGCGCGTGGTGTCGAGGCCGAGGATGCCGTGGCGCGGCGCGCCGCCGGGGGACTTGATTTCCCAGATCGACATGCCGATCAGGCAGAGCAGGATGAAACCGAAGAACGCGGCCGTCTGCCACGTCCAGGCCATCCAGGCAATGAGTGAGGTCCCTTCCATCCTTCGGCTCCTGCCTCAGACGCGCCCGAGGGCAAAGCCCTTGGCGATGTAGTTGCGCACGAAATAGATGACCACCGCGCCGGGGATCAGCGTCAGCGATCCAGCCGCGGCCAACAGGCCGAGCTGATAGCCCGACGTGCTCGCGGTCTTGGTCATCAAGGCGGCGATCGGCTTGGCCGCGACCGACGTCAGTGTCTTGGCCAGCAGCAGCTCCACCCATGAGAACATGAAGCAGAAGAAGCAGGCGACACCGATGCCGGCCGCGATGGTCGGCATGAAGATCTTGAAAAAGAACCGCCAGAACGAATAGCCGTCGACATAGGCGGTCTCGTCCAGCTCCTTCGGCACGCCGGACATGAAGCCTTCCAGGATCCACACCGCCAGCGGGATGTTGAAAAGCGTGTGGGCCAGCGCCACCGCCCACGGGGTGTCGAACAGCTGGACCGCCGAATAGAGCTGGTAGAACGGCAGCGCGAACACCGCCGGCGGCGCCATGCGGTTGGTCAGCAGCCAGAAGAACAGATGCTTGTCGCCGAGGAACCGGTAGCGCGAGAAGGCGTAGGCCGCCGGCAATGCCACCGCCACCGACAGGATGGTGTTGATGATGACGTATTCGAGCGAGGCGATGTAGCCGTTGTACCAGGTCGGGTCGGTGAAAATGATGCCGTAGTTGGCGAGCGTGAAATCGCGCGGCCACAGCGTGAAGCCGCCGAGGATCTCGTTGGTCGATTTGAACGACATGGTGACCAGCCAATAAATCGGCAGCATCAAGAACAGGATGTAGAGCGCGGTGATCGCGGCGC
>DATEOK010000229.1:0-13295 GCA_035274225.1 Dongiaceae bacterium | reverse complement strand
TTGGGAATATTCCGCGGTGCCTCTGGCCGCGGCGATCGGCACCGTCCGCTGGTATCAGCAGGAATATCCCGCCAACCAGTTCTACCTCGGCTCGGTCGCCATCTTCACCGTCTGGGCGCTGGTCGCGGCGTGGCGGCTGATGCGCGCCGAGCTGCTCTACGTCAACCGGCCGTGGCTGTGGACGCTGTTCACGCTGTTCTGCATGGGCTACGCGGCCGGCTTCGTGCCGTGGGACATCGAGCCGCTGACCTCGCGCCTCGCCAGCGGCTGCATCGTCGGACTGGCGCTGACCTACGCCGCCTTCTTCGCCGAGGCCAAGGACCCGGTGCGTTATCGCTGGGGCCTGGCGCGCTTCAAGGCGCTGCACTGGTGGCGCGCGCTGGAATTCATGCCGTGGTGGGTGATCTCCTATGTGCTGGCCGCGATCGCCGGCGGCGCCACGATCTGGTCGATTCTCATGGGCGGAGCGTTGGCGTGGCAGAATAGCTGGGCCGCCGCGGTCGAGCGCTATGCCAGCGTGCTGACGCTCGGCACGTTCGCCTATGTGTTCGCCGCGCTCCTGCTGTTCACATTGCGCGACATGCTGTTCCTGCTGTGGCTCAACTTCACCGGCAAGATGCGGGGCCGCGCCGACCTGGGCGGGCTGGTTGCCCTGGCCATCGCCTACGGCCCGTTGCCCATGTTGCTGGTCGGCGTCGGGGCGAGCAGGTTCCTGGCTGCGACGTCGCCATTCGCGGTCACCAGCCTGGTCGAGCTCGCGTGGCCGGCCGCGGAGGTGGTCGCCATCTGGCTCCTGTTGCTGCTGAGCTGGCGCCGGGCGACCCGCATCGAGATTCTCGCCGACGATCGCGAGGAGCCTTCGATCGGCCAGCGCTAGGCCGTCCACTCGACTGCGACCCAGACGATCAGCACGGACAACGTTCAGGAGCGGCTGAGCCAGTCCTCCATCATCTCGGCCAAGCTCTGGAACGCGATGTCGTAAATATCTTCGGGCTCCAGCCCATCGTTGCTCCAATCCTGGTTGCTGGAGATGATCCGGCCGCTGTCCAGGTCATAGTGATAGTTGAGCGTTTCCTCGGCGATGGGGAGAAAGCTGTCGGGATAAGCAACGGTGCCGCAGTAGTCGGGACCCCGACGGCGGAGATCCTCACAGTTGATGCCGATGCTCTGGACCGAGTTGAGACCTGTAAAGCCGGGACCGAAGCCGCCATCGGCAATCGAGTAAAGCCGTTTCAGTTCGTCCGGAATTGGTCGTCCGGCGATCTGCTCCACCTTCGCCCAATCGCTCTCATCTGGCGGTGGCCGCAGCGGTTTCGCTCCGAGCGGTTCCGCCGATGCGCCAATATGGTCCGCCGTTTCGACAAAACTCATCGTCTTTGGCGGCGTGTGGCCCCACGCCCGCATCTGTTGTTCTATCAAGCTCCAACCGGAAATGGGGCTCTGGCTCTCTTGATTGCGCTGCACATTTTTGTCGTATTCCTCGGGCGTCATCCCGTCCCGGAGGGCAGCCTCGCGCTCCCTTTCCCTGTTCTTCGCATGCCACTCTTCCCGGCGACGTTCGATCTCTTCGACGGGGAGCTCGACTCTCGATTGGTCTTCGGCCGCTGTCATGTAGCGACGGCTCGCATCACGCGCCCGCGCAGCAATTCTCGCCAGCAGCTCGTCCGTCATCTCTGTCATGGCTGGGCCATTGAACGCAGAAGCGTTGAGGAAAGACAATCCCTCGCTTCCCAGCGCCCGACGCTCTGTCCAGTCGAATCGGCGCAAGCCGCATGATGGGCGAAGCAGCATGACGCCGTAGGTAATGGCTTCCTGCTACTTCGCATCGTGGAAGATGATGCCCAGCGTCATGCGATGGCCGGAGCGCAGGCGGCTGACGCCATGGCGCATGGTCACGCGATAGGTGCCGCGCGTGCCGGCGACCGGGCGGTGATGCACCGGGAAGATGACGCCTTCGCCCCGGCCGAGCGGCACCACCTCGACGCGCGACTGGCGGCGGGGGCGCTGTTCGGTCAGCACGAACTCGCCGCCGGTGAAATCGCGCTTCGGCTCGGACAGCAGGACGGCGAGCTGCAGCGGGAACACATGCTCACCATAGAGATCCTGGTGCAGGCAGTTGTAGTCACCCGGCCCATACTTCAGCAGCAACGGTGTCGGGCGCGTCTGCCCCGCCTTGTGGCAGCGCGCGAGGAAGGCATCGAGCGTGTCCGGGAAGCGGGTGGCGGCGCCGAGGCTCGTGTTCCAGCGATTGGCGATCTCCGCCAGCGGCGGATAGAAACGCATGCGCAGCTTTGCAATCGTCTGCGGCAGCGGCGCCGCGAAGTATTTGTATTCGCCCTGGCCGAAGCCGTGGCGCGCCATGACGATCTTGCTGCGAAAGCGCGCGTCGTCGTCGTAGCAGTCGATCAGCTGTGCGCAGTCCTCGGCCGACAGCAGCGGGCCGGTCAGCGCGCAGCCGTGCTCGTCGAGCTCGGACGCGATGCGTTGCCAGTCGAGTGCAGCGATCTGATGTGATTTACGCTCCGACATCGTGTGCTCCTCCAACTGTCATCCCGGCCGTGAGCCCGGATCCATCGGACCGCCGCAAGAGCGGCTGATGCATGGACCCCGGCTCGCGCTGCGCTCGACCGGGCTGACATAGAGAGAGTGGGGCTCCGAACCGCGCGTCGCCCTCCGATCCTTGCTCAGAATTGGAAGCCGCGGCGGGCCAGCCAGTCCTGGTCGAGGGTGCCTTCCGCGATGCGCTCCACTTCGACGGTGGTCCGGACGTTCCGCAGGGGCGCGGCCGGCGCTTCGTCGAACTCGATGCTGAGCGTGCCGCCGCCGCTGGCGCGGATCTTGACCGGTGGCTTGGCGAGTTCAAGGCGATAGGCGACGAGCGCGATCGCGGTGGCGCCGGTGCCGCAGGACAGGGTCTCCGCTTCGACACCGCGCTCGTAGGTGCGCATGCGGAATGAATTCTCTGCCACGGCCGAGGCCCAGTTCACGTTGCAGCCGCGCGGGAACAGCGGATGGCGCCGAATCTCTGGCCCCAACTCGGCCAGATTCACTTGGGCCACATCGTCGACGAACAGCACGACGTGCGGCACGCCGGTGTCGATGTAGTGGCCGGTGAGGGTGCCTTTACTGGTGGGGATGGAGAGGTGAAGCCGCTCATCCTGCGGATCGGTCATGCGCATGGTCACGCGGAAGCCATTGAGCGACGCGCCGATCGGGCCGGCATCGGTATCCAGCACGGTTTCCGATCCCTTGAAGAAGCCGAGTTCCCAGGCACGCCGCACCGCGCAGCCCGCGCCGTTGCCGCACATCTCGCCATCCATGCCGTCGGCGTTGATGTAGCTCATCACCACGTGCCCGTCAGTACCGTTGGACAGCAGCACCAGGCCATCGCCGCCCAATCCGCGGCGACGGTCGCACAAGGCCTGCGCCAGTGCCTCACGGTGGCGGCGCAGGCGGCCGGCGCGGTCGTCCACCACCACAAAGTCGTTGCCGCTGCCATGCATGCGCGCGAAGGGAATCATTGCCGCTCTTCTCTCATGTGAAACCAATTGCAAACCAATTATGCCCAGCTTGCACGCCGCGGCAAGCGTGCTAGGCTTCCGCCCCGCAAAGCGCGGGACAGAGGCCGCAGCGTCATCAAGAGCGCGGGGCCGGAAAGCGCAGCGGGCAGGGGCGGGACGAATTGGATCAACAAAACGCCAGGGCATATGCGTTGCTGTCGCCGGCGCTGATCTCGCTGGCGCTGTTCCTGGTCGCCCCGATCATCTTCGTTATCATTTATTCGTTCTGGCTGCGCACCGCCGAGGGCCTCGACGTGCCGGCCTTCCAGTTCGGCAACTGGATCGCGGTGGCGACCGACTACTATTACTGGCTGGGCCTCTACAGCACCTTCAAGATGTCGCTGATCACCACCGCCGCGTGCGCCGTGATCGGCTATCCGACCGCCTATTTCCTGGCGCGCATCCGATTCTCCAACAAGGCGCTGCTGCTGTTCTTGCTGTTCCTGCCGTTCTGGGTCTCCTACATCATCCGCACCATGGCGTGGATCAGCGTGCTGGGGAAAACCGGCGCGGTGAACACGGTGCTGATGTCGATCGGGCTGATCGATGAGCCGTTGAAGATGCTCTACAACGATTTCTCGGTGGTGATGGGCCTGGTCTATTTCCTGGTGCCCTACATGATTATCAACGTCTATGTCAGCCTCGACGGCATCGACCGCAACCTCGAGGCCTCGGCGCGCACGCTCGGCTGCTCGCCGTGGCAGACCTTCCGCGAGGTGACGCTGCCGCTTTCGCTCCCCGGGCTAGGGGCCGGCTGCATGCTGTGCTTCGTCCTTGCGGCCGGCTCCTATGTCACGCCGCGCCTGCTGGGCGGGCCTGACACGTTGTTTTTCCCTGACCTCATCTACGAGGCGATTGTCTCGCAGCTCGATTGGCCGACCGGCGCGGTGCTGTCGGTCATCCTGCTGCTGTCGCTAGGCCTCCTGGTCGCGGTCTACAACCGCTTCATGAGCCTCAGCGACATCTACCGGAGCTTCGCGCGATGAGCACGACGCTGGAATCGCGGACGGCGCTGTGGCTGCTCGGTTTGTTCTCGGTCGGTGTCTACATTTTCCAGTTCGCTCCCATCATGGTGGTGATGCTGTTGTCCTTCAACGCCGCGCGTAGCGGAGCCTTCCCGTTGGAGGGCGTAAGCCTGCAGTGGTACGGCAAGCTGTTCGCCAACGACTCGATCCTCGAAGCGTTCCGAACCTCGATCATACTGGCGGTCGGATGCTCGCTGCTCGCGACCATCCTTGGCGTCATGGCCGCGATCGCTCTGGTGCGCTACCAGTTCAAGGGCAAGAACGCGATCAGCACGCTCATTTCCATGCCGCTTCTGGTCCCGGAAGTAGTGCTGGGTGTCGCATTGCTGATGTTCCTGAAGCTGATCGGTGTCTATCGCAGCTTCGGCATGCTGCTGCTCGGCCACACCGTGCTGGCGCTGCCGTTCGTGGTGCTGGTGGTGCAGGCGCGACTGGTCGGCCTGCGGCAGAATTTCGAGGAGGCGGCGCTGAGCCTCGGCGCCAACCGTCTGCAGACCTTCCGTGAGGTGACGCTGCCGCTGATCTCGCCCGCCATATTTGGTGGCTTCCTGTTCGCGATCGCGATCTCGTTCGACAACATCACGGCGACCTTGTTCTGGAAAAAGCCCGGCATCGAGACGGTGCCGACCAAGATCTTCGCCATGCTGCGCACCTCGATCTCGCCGGAGATCAATGCGCTGGGCACGGTGATGATCATCTTGACGATCTTGCTGCCGCTGATCGGCGGATATGTGGTCCGCCGCTTCAGCCGCGGCCGGTGACGACGCCCGGTCGGTTCCGGGCGAAACTTGGGAGGTAGAGGACTATGAAGTTCGGAAGCGAGAAGAAATACGAGCGCCTGCTGGAGGCGTATGGCAATGGCGACGTCAGCCGCCGCGACATGATGCGGCTGCTGACGGTCGCGGCGGCCGCGGTCGGCGTGGTTGGCGGGCCGTTCGGCAAGCTGACGCGCGAGGCGCTGGCGGCCGTGGAGCAGGTGCGGTTCGACGGCTGGGGCGGCATCGTCTCTGAAGCGTTCCACAACTTCGCCTTCCCGCCGTTCACCGAAAAGACCGGCATCAAGGTGGTGGAAGGCGAGTTCGGCGACACCGAAGAGTTTCTGACCCTGGTCAAGGCCGCGCAACCCGGCGAATACAACATCTTCCTGGTCAGCGGCGTCTATGACTATGCCCGCTTCAACAAGGCCGGATTCGGCTCCGCTATCAATGAGGCGAACATCCCGAATCTCGCCAAGATCCTGCCGGCGACGCTGGAAGCGTTCCGCAACGAAAGCGGTGGCAAGCTCACCGCCGTGCCGTTCGACTACGGCACGACCGGCATCGCCTATAACCGGAAATACATTTCCGACGACGAGGCCAAGCAGGGCGCCAAGATCCTGTGGGACGAAAAGTACAAAGGCAAGATGGCGATGTATGACAGCTTCCAGACCCGCGCCTGGATGGCTAGCATCTATACCGGCCAGGACCCGCAGGGCGCCACCGACACCAAGGCGATGTGGGAAGCCTGCCGCAAGCAGCGCGATCTGGTGGTGAAATACTGGAGTTCGGGCCAGGAGTTCATCGACCTCATGTCCAAGGAAGAGATCATCCTGTCGGATGGCTGGTCCGGCCGCGTCGCGGCGTTGCGCGAAGCAGGGCAGGACATCGGCTTCATCGACACTGCCGACGCCGGCTTCGCCTGGCTGGAAGGCCTGATGGTGCTGGCTGGCAGCCCGATGCCGGAGTGCGAGCAACTGCTCGACTTCTGCAGCGAGCCGAAGGTCGCGATTGCCATTGCCGAAGGCCAGAACTATCCGCCGGCGCTCGATCCCAACAAGGTCGAATTGACCGACAAGGTGAAGGCGTTGCCGGGCTTCGATCCGACCGGCAAGTTCGAGAACTTCATCTGGGAGAAAGCGGCCTACTGGACCGAGAACCAGGACGCCTTCAAGAAGGAATGGGAGCGCATCTCCAAGGGTGCCTAGTTCGGCGCGCCTCGGGGATGTTGAGAGCGTGACGGGAGGGGCCGGCGGCTGGGGGGAGTGGCCGCCGGCCCCACATATCATCGAGAGCCAATACCGCAATGCATGCTGTTGAATTGAGCCAAGTGACCAAGCGCTTTGGTCACAGCATCGTCGCCGTCGACAACATTGACCTCACCGTGCCGGCGGGCGCGTTCGTCACGCTGCTCGGCCCCTCCGGCTGCGGCAAGACCACGACCCTGCGCATGATCGCGGGCCTCGAAAGCCCGAGTGCCGGCGAGATCCGCATCAAAGGCCAGCGCATCAACGAGCTGCCGATCCACAAGCGCAACCTCGGCATCGTGTTCCAGAACTATGCGCTGTTCCCGCACAAGACCATCGCGGCCAATGTCGGGTTCGGGCTGAAATACCGCAACGTTGCGCCGGAGGAGATCGGTCGGCGGGTCGCGCGCGCCCTCGAGATGGTGCGGCTGCCAGGGGTCGAGGACCGCTATCCGCAGCAGTTGTCCGGCGGGCAGCAGCAGCGCATCGCGCTGGCGCGCGCATTGGTTATCGAGCCGGACGTGCTGCTGCTCGACGAGCCGCTGTCGGCGCTCGATGCCAACCTGCGCGAGGAGATGCGGGTGGAGATCAAGAACATCCAGCGCCGCATCGGCATCGCGACCGTGTTCGTCACCCACGACCAGGGCGAGGCGCTCGCCATGTCGGACCATGTGGTGGTGATGAACAAAGGCCGGATCGAGCAGATCGGCGCCCCGCGCGAGGTCTACGAGCATCCGACCAGCGCCTTCGTCGCAAGCTTCCTCGGCAACGCCAACTTCATCAGCGGCCAGGTGCGTTCGGCGGTCGATGGCCATGCCCAGGTCGGGCTCGGCGTGCACGTGTTGAACGCGACCACTGACCGTCGCCTGCAGATCGGCGAGACCGTCACCGTGGTGGTGCGCGCGGAAAAGATCGACCTGACGCCGCCGGGGCAAGGCGGCCTGCCCGGAACCGTCGCCGACGTCGATTATCTCGGCGCCCTCGCGCGCTACCAGATCGCGCTCAGCGACGGCACCAAGCTGCTCGGCCTCGCCAGCCTCAAGGACAAGCCGCTCGCCGTGGGGCAGGTGGTGGAGCTGCGCATCGATCCGCGGCATTGCCGGATTTTGTAAGGCCTCTCTATCCCGGAACGCACATGCTCGCCACCGCCGCGTAGCGTCGGTGCGCTACTGCTCCCACGGCCCCTTGTTGTTGACCCGTTCCAGCGCGCGCTGCCGCGCCAGCCCGCGTTCGCGGTCGGGGACGTGGATGAGTCCGGCAATGCGGCGGAGCAGCGCGTCCTCCTGCGGGTCGAGCATGCCGTCGGCGTAGGCGACCTCCCACATCATCTCCAGGATGTGGGCGCGGTCCTCGTGGCTGATGCGCTGGACGATCTGGCGGGTGAAGGGGAAGAACTGCGTCGACTGGCGCACCGCGGCCTCGGCCGCCTCCATGAGCGAATGGAGCGCATCGGGCGAGAGGTCGAAGCGTTCGGTCAGCAGGCGCTCAATGGTGGCGCGCTCGGCCACGTCGAACTGGTCGTCCATGCGCGCCGCCTCGATCAGCAAGGCGGCAACGGCGAGCTCCAGCTCGTCGGGCCGGCTGGCGAGGGCCGGCGTTTTCCGGCCGGTCAGGAAATCGAGCATGCGGTCGATCATGCGGGCAGTGTCCGGCAGTTTTGTAACGAAACGATGTCAGCAGACATTGGTTGCGCCGCGGCCCAGGTCAACAAGAAATGCAGGGAGCGGATGCGCGGGACCATCCATAGCCAGGGTTGCCGGAGATGTGTACGATGACCGGGCCTGTCAAAATATGGATGGCTGAGTTGGCTGATCATGCTGCGGATATGGTGCGATCGAGAGGCGCGCGACGCCGTCGGCGGGAGCTTGCCGTCCCCGGATACGCGAGCGGGACCGATGCGCCGCTGCGAGCCACCGCGGACGCACTGGAACGCGCCCGGCACGCGCGGTCCGTCGTGCTGGTCGAGGGTATCAGCGATCAGATTGCCGTCGATACTCTAGCGAGCCTCCAGGCACGGGATCTGACGAAGGAAGGCGTGGTCGTGGTCCCGATCGGCGGCGCTGGGGCGGTGGCGAAGTTCCTTGCGCTGTTCGGGCCGGCCGGCGCCGGGCTGCGCGTCGGCGGGTTGTGCGACGCCGCCGAGGAGCGGCACTTTTGCCGTGCATTGACGCGGGCCGGCTATGCGCAGCCCGGTACGCGCGATGAACTGGAGAGCGTGGGATTCTTCGTGTGCGACCGCGACCTGGAAGACGAGCTCATTCGCGCGGTCGGCCCCGACGCCATTGAGGCGATCCTGGCCGAAGAGGGAGACCTCGCTTCATTCCGCACGCTGCAAAGACAGGCCGCATGGAGGGAGGCCGGCTTCGTCGATCAGCTTCGCAGGTTCCTCGGTGCCGGCGCACGCCGGAAGCTGCGCTACGCAAGCCTGTTCGTTCTCGCGCTGGATCGCGACCGCCATCCCCGGCCGCTGCGGGATGTGCTGAGCCGGGCCTAGGTGGCGCTCAAGAAAAAAGGCCCGGAGCGGGGGTGCTCCGGACCTTTCCATGCGGCGCGAATCTAGGGGGCTCCGCTCCGCCTGTCGTCGATCGCTAAGCGGCGAGGCCTTCGGCCTTGGCGGCCGCCTGCGCCGAGGGGCGCGCGGCGACCCGCTCCATGAACGACTTGATCGCCGGCCATTTCGCGAAGTCGATCGCGAAATACTTTGCCCAGCCCAGCACGGTGTAGAGATACGCATCGGGCGCGGTGAAGCTCTCGCCCATGATGTACTGGTTCTTCGACAGGTGATCGTTGATCACGTCGAAGCGCGTGAACATCTTCTCCTTCACCATGGTCTTGTATTCTTCCGGCACCGCCTTGTTGAACAGCGGCGAGAACTGCTTGTGCAGCTCGGTCGAGATGAAGTTGAGCCAGGATTGCAGCTTGTAGCGCTCCGGCGTGCCGGCGGCGGGCGCCAGCTTCTTCGTCGGCACCAGGTCGGCGATATACTGGTCGATCGCCGGCCCCTCGGTGATGACGGTGCCGTCCTTCAACTGCAGCGCCGGCACGTAGCCGTGGGGACTGATCTTCTTGAAGTCGGCGCCGGTCTCGGTCTTCTTCGCGGCGAGGTCGACCTTCTCGATGGTGAAGTCGAGTCCGGCTTCACGCAACAGGATGTGCGGCGCGTGCGAGCACGCGCCCGGGGAGTAGTAGAGCTTCATCGTCGTTAGCTCCGATCTGGTGATGCGTCGCGCACGGAATAAGGGCGCGTCGCGGGGGTAGTGACGCAGCATATGTAACATACTAAGTTACCATATTAGGTCAAGGCTTTTCGACGCGGTTTATTGCAGCGCGGAAAGGCGGTTAATAGAGTGGAGTCCACAACGTCAATATCCAGGCACGTAACATGGCCTTTGACTACGACCTGTTTGTAATCGGTGCCGGCTCGGCCGGCGTGCGGGCCGCGCGCATCGCGGCCAACCATGGCGCCAGGGTCGCCACCGCCGAGGAAAGCCGGGTGGGCGGCACCTGCGTCATCCGTGGCTGCGTGCCCAAGAAGCTGCTGGTCTACGCCTCGCACTACGGCGAGGACTTCGAGGACGCGGAAGGCTATGGCTGGGCAGGGCCGCGCCCGACCTTCGACTGGGCGCGCCTGATCGCCAACAAGGACAAGGAGATCGACCGCCTCAACGCCGCCTACAAGTCGACCCTGGCCAAGGCGGGCGCCGCGCTCATTGAATCGCGCGCCGAGCTGATCGACCGCAACACCATCTCCGTCGGCGGCAAGAAGGTGACGGCGGAGGTCATTCTCATCGCCACCGGCTCCTGGCCGGAGATGCCGAAGGTACCAGGCATCGAGCACGCGATCTCGTCCAACGAGTGCTTCCATCTCGAGACGCTGCCGGACCGCGTGGTGGTGGTGGGCGGTGGCTATATCGCGCTGGAGTTCGCCGGGATCTTCAACGGCCTCGGTGCCAAGACCACGGTGCTCTATCGCGGCGAGCAGGTGCTGCGCGGCTTCGACCACGACGTGCGCAATTTTCTGCAGGACGAGCTGGGGAAGAAGGGCATCGCCGTGCGCTGTCGCACCGACGTCGCGCGCATCGACAAGAAGGGGAGCGCGCTCGCGGTGACGCTGAGCGACGGTTCAGCGATCGATTGCGACAAGGTGCTCTATGCCACCGGCCGCCGGCCGCTGACCCGCAACATGGGGCTGGAGAAGGTCGGCGTCGCGCTCGACGATGTCGGCGCGATCAAGGTCGACGGGTGGTCCAAGTCGAGCGTGCCCAACATCTACGCCGTCGGCGACTGCACCAACCGGGTGAACCTGACGCCGGTCGCGATCCGCGAGGGCCATGCCTTCGCCGACAGCGTGTTCGGCAAGCGGCCGTGGATGGTGGACCACGCCGATTTCCCGTCCGCGGTGTTCACCCAACCGCCGGTCGCCACCGTCGGCGAGACCGAGGAGCGGGCGCGCGCCAAGTACGGCGAGGTCGACATCTACCGCGAGAGCTTCCGCCCGATGAAGCACACCCTCAGCGGCCGCTCCGAGCGCACGCTGATGAAGCTGGTGGTCGACCGCAAGACCCAGGCGGTGGTCGGCGCGCACATGGTCGGGCTCGACGCGCCGGAGATCATCCAGACCCTCGCTATCGCGGTGAAGCTGAAGGCGACCAAGCAGCAGATCGACCAGACCATCGCCATCCACCCCACCGCCGCCGAGGAATTCGTCACCATGCGCACACCGGTGGCGGCGGAGTAGCGCCGTGCAGATCGATGAAGGCAAGCTGCCGCCATACTATACGGTCGGCTATCTTGTCTCCTATGCCCTGACCCTGGGGCTTTCGCTCGCGATGTTCGTGCTGTTCGCAGTCAGCGATGCCGTGATCTGGCCGGCGCCGCGCGAGGCGTTGTTTGCCGGCGTATCGGTCTCGATCGCGGCGATCATCGGGCTCGCAGCCTTTGCGCTGCGTGGCCACGTCGACCCCAGGGGCGTGATCTACGGGCTTCCGGATGGCATGACTCTCGCGCAGCGCCGAAGGGTCATCCGCATGTATATCCTGCTGTTCGTGCTTGGCGTTGCGTTCTTGGGCTGGTTCCTAACCCTTCTACTGCCGCCGTGCGCGCTCGAGCGCAGTTGCATCGACTTTTCCGACCAGTCCCTGGTTTTCGCCCTGTCGCGCAGCATCGTTCCGTTCGTGATCGTCATCAGCCTTGGCCGGAGCATCGCCGGCCTCGCCGGCTATTCCATCCTGTATTGCCGGACCGCGGCGAGGCCGTGATAAATCAGTGCTCCATGTTCCGTGAACTCTGGACCGCATGAAGTTCTCCCAATCCTACCTCGGTAAGCTGCGCAAGATCGTCGGGTCGCGGCTCATCCTCATCCCCGGCGCCCGCATCGTGGTGCATGACCGGATGGGTCGCGTGCTGCTGGAGCTGCGCAGCGACTTCAAGCGCTGGGGCCTGCCGGGCGGGCATCAGGAAGTCGGCGATAGCAGCGCCGATACGGCGATCCGCGAAGTGTTCGAGGAGACAGGCCTCAAGATCACCAGGCCTCAGGTGTTCGGCATCGCCTCCGATCCCAAGCACGAGACCATCCGCTTTCCCAACGGCGACCGGACGCAGAGCGTCTCCATCCTGTTCCACGCACGCAAGCCGCGCGGCCAACCGAAGTTCGATCCGCGCGAGACACTGGAGCTCGGGTGGTTCGCGCTGGATGATCTGCCGTCGAACCTAATGCCGAACAGCCGCCGCACGCTGAAGGCATTTCGGCGCTATCGAAGGACCGGCGCGTTCCAGATGATCTAGGAGTGCTTGCAATCCGCGCTGTAATCGGGTGAGGTGACGACCGAGAGCGCTCTCAATTCCAAGGACAAGAATTATGATCGCACGCATTTGGCACGGCCGGGTTCCGGCCGCGAAGGGCGATTCCTATCTCGCGCACATGCGGTCGTTCGCCATTCCGCGCTATCGCGCGGTGCCGGGCAACCTCGCGGCCTATGCCATGCGCCGCTTCGAAGGCGACGTGATGCATATCGACATGCTCACCTTCTGGGACTCGCTGGAGTCGATCAAGGCGTTCGCCGGCGAGGATGTCGAAAAGGCGCGGTACGACGACTTCGACAAGGACTACCTGCTGGAATACGAGCCGACCTGCCGGCACTGGGAGATGTTCGAGGCGTAGTCGCGGATGGTTCCCCATTCGTCATGGTCGTGCTTGGCACGACCATCCACGAATTTGCCTGCTGTAGCACGCTCTCGCCCAACGAAACTCGTGGATGGTCGGATTAAGTCGACCATGACGGTGAGGGCGGATGCTGATGTGAGGCGAGCGCGGTTAAAGGACCGCCCCCTACCTACCTGTGCCCCGCGTCCTTCATCATCTGCGTGATGCCGGCGCGCAGGTGCGACACGTCGCTACCGGCGATCAGGAAGGTGTAGCCGCGGCCGAACAGGTCCCTCACCTGCGCGGCGGTCGGCGCGACGGTGCCGAGGGCCTTGCCCGACGCCAGCGTCGCCTGCTCGACCGTGGCGATCAGCGCGCGCAGCTCCGGATCGTCGAACTTGTTGAGCTTCCCGAGGGCGGCGGACATGTCGCGCGGGCCGACGAACACGACGTCGACGCCGTCCACGGCGGCAATCTCCTTGACGTTCTCCACCGCCTGCGGCGTCTCGATCTGGACGATGATGATGAGGTCGTCGTCGGCCCGGTCGTAATAGCCGGTGTCGACG
>DATEOK010000228.1:0-24222 GCA_035274225.1 Dongiaceae bacterium | reverse complement strand
TTGAACAGCCAGCGCCGGTGCGCAGTGATGAGCTCCAGAGCCTCCTTGTCATGAAGCTCGAGCATGGATCCACTCACCCGAAATAGCCTGCCCTGACCGCGCAGCCGAGCATGTTCGTGACCAGCCGCCCCGCAGTGATGCAGGTCAGGCCGCCGACGTCGCGCTCCGGCGCGATCTCCACGATGTCCATGCCCACCAGCCGGTTCTTCATCACCGCGTGGCGGATGATGGCGCGCGCTTGCACGAAGGTGACGCCGCCCGGCACCGGCGCGATCACCCCCGGCATGATGGTGGGATCGAGCCCGTCGGCATCGATGGTCAGATAGACGTTCTTGCCGGTTGGCAGCCGCTCCAGCAGCGCCGCGATCCCCATCTCGTGCAGGTCCCAGGCACTCACCAGGTTGGAGCCCCATTTGCGTGCGTCGGCCACCTCTTCCTCGCGCGCGCTGCCGACGCCGCGCAGCCCGATCTGCCAGGCGCCCGCGACCCACGGCAGCTCGGAGGCGCGGCGGATCGGGCTGGAATAGCCGTCGCGCACGCCATTGACGTGGTCGCGCCAGTCGAGATGCGCGTCGATGTGGATCAGCGTGATCGGCCCGCGGCCTTCATAAGCGCGCAAGGCCGGCACGCTGGCGCCGTGATCGCCGCCCAGGATGACGGGCAGCGCGCCGGCCTTGAGGATCGCGCGCACCGCCATCTCGGCACGCTTCACATTGCCCGCGGCATCCAACTGGTTGCCCGGCACGTTGCCGCAATCCGCGAGGCGGATGCTTTTGCCGGCCAGAAGCGGCCCGCCATGGTCGAAGTCGTAGTTGCCATCGCCCCACTGGATCTGATCCGAACGGGCGCGCACGGCATCCGGCGCCTGCGCCTGGTTGTTCGCCACCTCTTCCATGGAATAAGGCGCGTTGTAGGGGATGCCGAGGAACGCGACATCGGCCGACAGCGTCTCGAGGTCGGTGACCGATGGCCAGCCGAGGAACGTGCGCGCCGATAGGCCCGGCGCCCTGGTCAAAGGCAGATTGGTCGGCAGGTTCATGATCATCCCCGTTACTGAGGCCCGATTAAACCATGCTTTGGCGCGTGGCGCACGAACAACGGACATTCCGGTGATTGAATGTGGACACTTCGCTGGGATAGCTTTTCCAACCGCAGCAAGGGCTTGGCCAGATGCCGATCATTTATCTGACATCGCATTTGCGACGCGTGGGACCGAGCGGTCCGACGCGGGTCGAAGCCGCGACGCTCGGCGCCGCGCTCGATGCCTATTTTGCGACCGCGCCCATGGTGCGTTCCTACATCGTGGACGACCAGGGCCGGCTGCGGAAGCATGTCGCCGTCTTCATCGACGGCGAATTGCTGGTCAATAAGACGGATCTCGGCCGCGGCGTCACGCCCGAGTCCGAGATCTACGTGATGCAAGCCTTGTCAGGGGGGTGAGATGGCACAGGATCTTTTCGTATCGACCCGCAAGGGCTTGTTCCGCTTCCAGCGCAGCGGCGGCAAGTGGCAACAGACCTATGTCGCGTTCCTTGGCCAGCCGGTCACCGCCTTCCTCGCCGACCCGCGCACCGGCAACTGGTACGCCGCGCTCAACCTCGGCCATTTCGGCGCCAAGCTGCACCGCTCCAGCAACCAGGGCGCGACCTGGGAAGAGCTCGTCATGCCGACGCTGCCCAAGTCGGAGGACAAGGACGCGCCGAGCCTCAACCAAATCTGGGCGCTGGAAGCCGGCGGCGCCGACCAGCCCGGCCTGATCTGGGCCGGCTCGCTGCCGGCCGCGTTGTTCCGCAACGACCGCGACGGCGAGGGCGAGTGGCAGCTGGTCGAGGGCCTGTGGAATCTGCCCGACCGTGCGAAGTGGTTCGGCGGCGGCACCGACGACACCGCGCTGCACTCACTCTGCATCGACCCGCGCAATTCCAGCCGCCTGGTGATCGCGATCTCCTGCGGCGGCGTGTGGCGCAGCGAGGATGCCGGCGCCAGCTGGACCTGCCGCTCCAAAGGCCTGTTCGCCGAATACATGCCGCCCGAGCGGCGCGAGGACCCCGTGATCCAGGACCCGCACCGCATCGTGCAGTGCCGCGACAAGCCCGATCACTTCTGGTGCCAGCACCACAACGGCATCTTCTTCAGCACCGACGATCTCGAAAACTGGCAGTTCGCCGGCCCGCGCTTCGGCTTCGGCGTCGCCGTGCATCCGAAGGAGCCTGCCAAGGCTTGGTTCGTGCCCGCGATCAAGGACGAGGTGCGCGTGCCCCAGGACGGCCACTTCGTCGCCGCGCGCACCCGAGACGGCGGCCAGTCGTTCGAGGCGCTCGCCGACGGCCTGCCGACCGGCTTCGGCTACGACCTCGTCCTGCGCCACGCCCTCGACATCGACCGGACCGGCGACACCCTTGCCTTCGGCTCCACCACCGGCAACCTCTACGTGACCGAGGACCAGGGCGAGCACTGGCACGCCGTCACGCACCACCTGCCGCCGGTGCATGCGGTCAGGTTTGCATAGCGCCTCACGACCTCTGAATGACGGAATTGTTCACCACAAGAGGCGCTTTACGTGGCGGCGGCATGGTCGCGACCACCAATCCAGGTGGCACTTGGAAAGCGCTCCCTGTTTTGCCCACCTGCCGGCTCAGGGCTTCCTGCCGGAGGCTGTTCAGTATCTCGCAGATAGCTTGCGCCCGGCCCTCGTCATCGTTGCTAAGTCTCGTAGCGAAATCGCCAAGCGGAACTTGAACTTCGAGCCCACCATATCGCGCGACCACAGCAAACGAATAGGTTTCGTATTCTCCAATCTTGATCTTGCCGACCTTTTGATCGTGCCGATGTGTCGTCTTTCTGACTTCAAAAGCAGTGAGCTTCGTCCAGGAACTTCGGTCAAATCCGTCGGGCGTCACGAGCGCGAACTCATCGAGACCGATCTCGATCCAATACTCGTTTCGCGAATCGAAGTAGCGTTGCTCCCGAAAGAACCAGAACGTACAGATCGCGATCAAAGCAAGGCCGACAATGAGCATCAAAGCGCTCCCCAAGCCGTCTGGAGGGCCGTCAACCGCATCCCAGATGCCCGCGCCAAATAGCACAGTGCCGATCGCGATGAGCGCCAGCGGCCCGTGCTTGTTCCTTGGGCGACTGGGCATGATTCGGAAAGGTAGCTCGATGACCTCTGGATTCCGCATCGGTCTCCTACAGGGATTCGTGGTGGTGCCGTACCTCTAGTAGGGTGAGCTCCTCCAGCGGTTCATTGCGTTGGCCACCCCTCAGACGAAATCAAACACTACCATCGGACGACGCGGGCGACCAAATCGAACTCCCTCTCCCCGACCCTGGACAAGCTGCTGAAATCGGCCCATTTTCCGATTGAACGGGCCGCAGCAAGGGCTGGAACCGCCGAAAAGACGGCCGCTTTGGGAGAAGCACACGTGGCGCAAACTGCGCGCTTGGCGTCCGTCACTCTGGACGACAAATACACCAAGACAGAGGGCCGGGTTTACCTCAACGGCATGCAGGCGCTGACGCGCCTCGTTCTCATGCAGCGCCAGCGCGACGCGGCGGCCGGGCTCAATACCGCGGGCTACGTCACCGGCTATCGCGGCTCGCCGCTCGGCGGGCTCGACCAGGCCATGACGGCGGCCAGGAAGCATCTCGACCAGCATCACATCAAGTTCCAGCCGGGGGTGAACGAGGACCTCGCCGCCACCGCCGTCTGGGGCACCCAGCAGCTCGACCTGTTCGGCGACAACAAGTACGACGGCGTCTTCAGCATGTGGTACGGCAAGGGCCCGGGGGTCGACCGCTGCGGTGACGTGTTCCGGCACGGCAACCTTGCCGGCACCGCCAAGCATGGCGGCGTGCTGGTGCTGGCGGGAGACGACCATGCGTCCAAGTCCTCCACCACCGCGCACCAGACCGAGTATGCCTTCATGGACTACGGCATCCCGGTCCTCAATCCGGCGAACATCCAGGAGTTCCTCGATTACGGCCTGATCGGCTGGGCGGCGTCGCGCTATTCCGGCTGCTGGATCGCCATGAAGGTGGTGGCCGACAATTGCGACTCCACCGCCTCGGTCTATGTCGACCCGAACCGGGTCAACATCGCCATCCCGGATGATTTCGCCATGCCGGAGGGCGGGCTCAACATCCGCATGCCGTCCTCCCAGTTCGCCACCATCCAGGCGCTGGAGCAGGAGATGCTGCTCCACAAATACAAGCTCTATGCCGCGCTCGCCTTCGCCAGGGCCAACAAGCTCAACAAGGTGATAATCGACGGGCCGAACCGGCGCCTCGGCATCGTCACCTGCGGCAAGACCTACATGGACGTGCGTCAGGCGCTGGACGACCTCGGCATCGACGACGATTACGCCAAGCGCATCGGCCTCTCGCTCTACAAGGTCGGCATGACCTGGCCGTTGGAGCGCGAAGGCGTGCGCCACTTCGCCGAGGGGCTCGAGGAAATTCTGGTCGTCGAGGAAAAGCGCGCCTTGATGGAGAACCAGCTCAAGGAGCAGCTCTATAACTGGAAGGAGAGCGTGCGCCCCAAGGTCGTCGGCAAGTTCGACGAGAGCGGCGAATGGATCTTGCCCTCCGCCGACGAGTTGACGCCGGCGCGCATCGCGCGGGTCATCGCCAAGCGCATTGCGCGTTTCCACACCAGCCCGGCAATCGAGGATCGCCTGAAGTTTCTCGAAGCCAAGGAAAAGGGGCTGACCGGCTACAAGCCCGCCATCCGCCGCGTCGCCTATTTCTGCTCCGGCTGCCCGCACAACACCTCGACCAAGGTGCCGGAGGGCTCGCGTGCCCTGGCCGGCATCGGCTGCCACATCATGGCAAGCTGGATGGACCGCGGCAACGAGACCTTCACCCAGATGGGCGGCGAAGGCGCCACCTGGATCGGTCAGGCGCCGTTCTCCAAGACGCCGCATGTCTTCCAGAACCTGGGCGACGGCACCTACTACCATTCCGGCCTGCTGGCGATCCGCGCCGCGGTCGCCTCCGGCGCCAACATCACCTACAAGATCCTGTTCAACGACGCGGTCGCGATGACCGGCGGCCAGCCGTTCGACGGACCGCTGACCGTTCCGATGATCGCGCATCAGCTGGTGTCCGAGGGCCTCGCCAAGATCACCGTCGTCACCGACGACGTCGAGAAATACCCGACCGCCGATTTCCCCGAAGGTGTCCTGGTCCATCACCGCGACGAGCTCGACCCGATCCAGCGCGAGATGCGGGAGATTCCAGGCGTCACCGCCATCATCTACGACCAGACTTGCGCCGCCGAGAAGCGCCGCCGGCGCAAGCGCGGCCTGATGCCCGACCCGGCCAAGCGCGTCTTCATCAACGAAGAGGTCTGCGAGGGCTGCGGCGATTGCTCGAAAGCCAGCAACTGCCTCTCCGTCATCCCGCTCGAGACGGCGATGGGCCGCAAGCGCGCCATCGACCAGTCGAGCTGCAACAAAGACTATTCCTGCCTCAACGGCTTCTGCCCCAGCTTCGTGACCATCGAGGGCGGCAAGCTTAGGAAGCCGGCCCCCACCCTGCCGGTCGGCGAAGTGCTGCCGGAGCCGGTGCTGCCGGCGCTCAAGGAGCCATTCAACATCCTGGTGACCGGCATCGGCGGCACCGGTGTCGTGACCATCGGCGCGCTGATCGGGATGGCCGCGCATCTCGAAGGCAAGGGCTGCTCGATCATGGACATGACCGGGCTCGCGCAGAAGGGCGGCGCGGTGTACTCCCACATCCGGATTGCCAGCCGGCCTGAGGAAATCCATGCGGTGCGCGTCGCCGCCGGCAATGCCGACCTGCTGCTGGGCTGCGATATCGTCGTAGCAGCGACCTACGATGCGCTGGCCAAAGGCCGCGTCGGGCATACGCGCGCCGTCATGAACAGCCACGAGACCATCACCGCCGACTTCACCCGCGATCCCGACTACCGCTTCCCCGGCCAGACCTTGCGCGCCGCGATCGAGGCCGCGGTCGGTCCGGGCGCGGCCGAGTTCGTCGATGCCACCGGCTTGGCCACCAGCCTGATCGGCGATTCGATCGCCACCAACCTCTTCATGCTCGGCTTCGCCTACCAGCGTGGCCTGATCCCGGTTTCCGCCGCCGCCATCGAGCAGGCGATCGACCTCAACGGCACCGCGGCCAAGGAGAACACGCTCGCCTTCCTGTGGGGCCGCCGCGCCGCCGTCGACCTTGCCGGCGTCCAGAAGGCAGCGGAGCGCACAAGCGCCGCGTCGCGCCAGGTTCCGGAGACCTTGGACGAGATCATCGCCCACCGGATGGGTCACCTGACGCGCTACCAGAATGAAGCCTACGCACAGCGCTATCGGGCGCTGGTGGACAAGGCGATCGCCGCCGAGCGTGCCGCCATGCCGGGCGCGCAGGCCCTCTCCCTCGCGGTCGCCAGATATTACGCAAAGCTGCTGGCCTACAAGGATGAGTACGAGGTGGCACGCCTGCATGCCGACCCCGTGTTCCGCGAGCGCATCGCGGCGCAGTTCGAGGGCGACTACGAACTGCATTTCCACCTGGCGCCGCCGACCATGTCGCACGCCGACCCGGTCACCGGCCGAATCAAGAAGAAGCAGTTCGGCCCCTGGATGATGACGGCGTTCGGCCTGCTGGCGCGGCTGAAGCGGCTGCGCGGCACCGCCTTCGATCCCTTCGCGCGGTCCGAGGACCGCAAGCTCGAGCGGCGTCTGATCGCGGAGTACGAGGCGCTGGTGGCCGAGATCCTGGCCGGCCTGTCGGCGGAGAACCATGCCACCGCGGCGGCGCTGGCCGCCCTGCCCGAGCAGATCCGCGGCTATGGCCACATCAAGGAAGGCAACGTCGCGTCGGTGCGCAAGCGCCAGGAGGAGTTGCTGGCCGCCTTCCGCAGCCCGTCGCCCTCGACCACCCGGCGCGCGGCTGAATAGGACGCCGCCGCGGCGGGTTCCGACGGGTTGTGTCGCCGGCCCGGCGAAGCGCCGTTCCGACGGCCGGAAGCCCGGCAATTCGACTGGGCGGAGCGCCGTTTGTGATGGATTTGAGGGCTCCCGGGATACGAAAGGCGAACGGTTCTAAGTCACGGAAAGACGCGGAATTGTTGAACTATTCTGACTTAATCTCATTGAAACAATCGAACCAATCGGGGAATATCGCCCCAAGTCCGAGCGGGGGCCGGAGGCCCAACCAAGATCAACAAGCGCCGCCGCACGCGACCTCACATCGACTAGGGAGGACATGCAAATGTCACTGATCAAGCGCAACGTTCTGTTGTCTGCGCTGGCAGCGGCGACGCTCTTTGTAGCGTCGAGCGCAGCGCAGGCAGAAATGGTTTTGAATCGAGGCAATGGCGCCGAGCCGGAAACGCTCGACCCGGCGAAATCGACCGGCGTCACGGAATCCAACATCCAGTACGAGCTGCTGGAGGGCCTGACGACCTACGCAGAGGATGGCCAAGTCATCCCGGGCGTCGCCGAGAAGTGGGAAGCCAGCGACGACGGCAAGACCTACACCTTCCATCTCCGCGATTCCAAATGGTCGAACGGCGATCCGGTGACCGCGCAGGACTTCGTCTATTCCTGGCAGCGGCTCGTCGATCCCGCCACCGCGTCCGACTATGCGCCGATCGCCAGCGTGATCACCAACGCCGAGAAGATCAACAAGGGCGAGGAGAAGGATCTCTCCAAGCTCGGCGCCACCGCGGTCGACGAAAAGACCCTGAAGGTCACGCTCGAGAAGTCGGCGCCGTACTTCCTGGCGCTGATCCGCCACTCCAGCTTCCTGCCGGTCCACAAGGCGACCATCGACAAGTTCGGCACCGATTGGACCAAGCCAGGCAACTTCGTCGGCAACGGCGCCTTCACCCTCAGCGAGTGGACACCGCAGTCGTCCCTGACGGTCGTGAAGAACGCCAACTACTACGACGCCGCGAACGTCAAGCTGGACAAGATCGTCTACTATCCGACCGAGGACATCTCGGAGGAGTTCAAGCGGTTCCGCAACAACGAGCTCGACGTCACTTACGAGGTCCCGTCGGACCAGGTGAAGTTCATCGAAGCCAACATGAAGGACGAGTATGAGGCCAAGCCGTATCTCGGCACCTACTACTACGTCGTCAACCTGACGCGCGAGCCGTTGGGCAAGCAGAAGGATCTGCGCGAAGCCCTTGCGCTCGGGATCGATCGCGAGGCGATTGCCGACAAGGTGACGCAGGGCAGCTTCCTGCCGGGCTATTCCTGGGTTCCGCCGGGAGTGCCGGACTATCCGTCCCACTTCCTCAGCTTCAAGGACATGCCCAAGGAGCAGCGGATCGCCAAGGCCAAGGAACTGATGGCCAAGGCCGGCTACGGCCCGGACAAGCCGCTGAAGCTGGAGATCCTCTACAACACCAGCGAGAACCACAAGAAGATCGCGATCGCGATCCAGAACATGTGGAAGCAGATCGGTGTCGATGCCACCCTCAACAATCAGGAATGGCAGGTCTATCTCGATACCCGCGACAACAAGCAGTATGACGTGTCGCGCGCGGCCTGGATCGCCGACTATGTCGATCCGGTCACCTTCCTCGACCTGTTCCTCTCGGACGCCGGCGTGCGCAACGATGCCGGCTACAACAACCCCGAGTTCGACAAGCTGGTGAAGGACTCCTTCAACATCACCGACCCGAAGGAGCGCATGGCGAGCCTGGCGAAGGCCGAGGAGATCTTCCTCAACGACCTGCCGCTGATCCCGATCCTGTACTACAAGACCAAGCACATGGTCTCGAAGCGGGTTCAGGGCTGGGCGTATAACAGCCTGGACTTCCACATGGGCCGCTACATGTCGGTCCAATAGTGATCGTGAGGTCATGAGAACGACCGGCAGCGTCTCCACGCTGCCGGTCGTTGTCTTATCGGGGGTCGTGCCGCCGCTTCCATAGGCCGGCCTTCGGGAGGATCAGCCAGTGTTGCACTATTTTCTGCGCCGGCTCGGTGGCGCCATTCCGACATTATTCATCATCATTGCCGGCACCTTCTTCCTGATGCGCCTGGCCCCTGGCGGGCCGTTCGCGCGCGAGCGCAAGGTGCCGCCCGAGGTCGAAGCCAACCTGCTCAAGGCCTATCACCTCGATGAGCCGCTGTGGCAGCAGTTCCTGCGCTACATCAACGGCTTGTTGCACGGCGATTTCGGGCCGTCCTTCAAATACAAGGACTTCAGCGTCGCCGAGCTGATCTTTGGCGGCTTCCCGGTATCGCTGCAGCTGGGCGCCATCGCCATCGTCCTGGCGCTGGTGATCGGCGTCTCGCTCGGCATCTGGGCCGCGCTGCGGCAGAACACCATCGCGGACTACGCCTCGATGTCGGTCTCCATGGTCGGCATCGCGGTCCCGAATTTCGTGGTTGCCCCGATCCTGACGCTGATCATCGGCATGCAGCTGCAGCTGCTGCCGGTCGGCGGCTGGGGCCATGCCTCCAACTACGTGCTGCCGGTGATCGCGCTGTGCCTGCCGCAGATCGCCGCCATCGCGCGGCTGACGCGCGCCAGCATGATCGAGGTGCTGAGCAGCAATTTCGTGCGGACGGCCCGCGCGAAGGGCCTGCCCGCGCGCGTGACCATCACCCGCCACGCGATCCGCGCGGCGATCCTGCCGGTGGTCTCGTATCTCGGGCCCGCGATCGCCAACATCATCACCGGCTCGGTGGTGGTGGAGCAGATCTTTTCCATCCCCGGGATCGGCCGGTATTTCGTGCAGGGCTCGCTCAACCGGGACTATACGCTGGTGATGGGCGTGACCGTGTTCTTTGGCGTGCTCATCATCCTGTGCAATCTGATCGCCGACCTTCTCTACGGCATCCTGGACCCCAAGGTCCGGTACGATTGAGGTAAGTCATGGCAATCGCAGACATCGCCGTCGGAACAGCCCCCGAAGTCAAAGGCCGCAGCCTGTGGGCCGATGCCAGGCACCGGTTCGTCCGCAACAAGGCGGCGGTCGCCAGCCTGGTGATCTTTTGCCTGATCGTCGCCGCCTGCTTCCTGGCGCCGCATCTCGGCCTGCGCGCGCCCGACGACATCAACTGGGACCTGGAAAGCTGGAGCGCGCCCAACCTCGAGCTCGGCTATCTGCTCGGCACCGACGCCAACAACCGCGACCTGTTCGTGCGCACGCTCTATGGCGGCCAGGTCTCGCTGCTGGTCGGCTTCACCGCCACCCTGGTCAGCCTGGTCATCGGCGTGATCTGGGGCGCGACCGCCGGCTTCATCGGCGGCCGGGTCGACGGCCTGATGATGCGCATCGTCGACATCCTCTATTCGATCCCCTTCATCTTCTTCGTCATCATGCTGACGGTGGTGTTCGGCAAGTTCATCACGCTGATCTACATCGCGATCGGTGCAGTCAGCTGGCTCGACATGGCGCGCATCGTGCGCGGCCAGACCATCTCGATCCGCCGGCGCGAGTTCATCGAGGCGGCGGAGGCGAGCGGCGTCTCCAAGTGGCGCATCATCACCCGCCACATCATCCCCAACTGCCTGGGGCCGGTGGTCGTCTACGTGACCCTGACGGTGCCCAACGTCATCCTGACCGAGAGCTTCATCAGCTTCCTCGGCATGGGCGTGCAGGAGCCGGATTCGAGCTGGGGCACCCTGGTGAGCGAGGCCGCGGTGGTCATGGAGATCGCGCCCTGGGCCATCATGGGGACGGGCGGGATCCTCGCCTTGACGCTGCTGTGCCTCAACTTCATCGGCGATGGCATGCGCGACGCGCTCGATCCCAAGGACCGTTGAGGAATCCCGCCGCATGACCGCCATCCTCGACGTCAGCAACCTCAACACCACCTTCTCCACGATGGAAGGCACCGTCCGCGCCGTCAACGACGTCAGCTTCGCGATCAAGGCCGGCGAGACCCTCGGCATCGTCGGTGAATCCGGCTCGGGCAAGAGCCAGATCTTCATGTCGGTCATGGGCCTGCTGGCGAAGAACGGCCGCGCCGAGGGCAGCGTGCGGTTCAAGGGCAAGGAGATCCTCAACCTGCCGGTCGCCGAGCTCAACGAGATCAGGGGCGTCAAGATGTCCATGATCTTCCAGGACCCGATGACCTCCCTGAACCCCTATCTCTCGGTCAAGCGGCAGATGACCGAGGTGCTGGAGACTCATCGCGGCATGAACCAGGACGCCGCGCTGAAGGCCGCGGTCGACCTGCTCGACGTGGTGCAGATTCCGGAGGCGAGGCGCCGGGTCCACATGTTCCCGCATGAATTCTCCGGCGGCATGCGCCAGCGCGTGATGATCGCCATGGCCTTGCTGTGCGAGCCGGAGTTGCTGATCGCCGACGAGCCGACCACCGCGCTCGACGTCACCGTGCAGGCGCAGATCCTCGAGCTGCTCGGCAGCCTGAAGCGCGATCGCGGCATGGCGATCGCGCTCATCACCCACGATCTCGGCGTCATCGCCGGCCTCGCCGACCGCGTGATGGTGATGTACGCCGGGGAGGTCATGGAGCGCGCCGACGTGCGGCCGCTGTTCAAGACGCCGCAGCACCCCTACACCTCCGGCCTCCTGCGCTCCATGCCGCGGCTCGACGAGCATCGCGCCAACCGCCTGCAGACCATCGGCGGCCAGCCGCCCAACCTGCAGCACCTGCCCGAGGGCTGCCGCTTCCGCGACCGCTGCTCCTACGCCTTTGATCGCTGCGCGGTGGAAAAACCGCTGCTGCGCCAGATCGCCGAGGGCCGCGCCAAGACCTGCCATCTGGAGTCGCTATGAGCGCCGCCCCCCTCCTCTCGGTCCAGGACCTGAAGGTCCATTTCGACGTCACGCGCAAGGGGCTGTTCGGCGGCCCGACCGCGGTGGTGAAGGCGGTCGACGGCGTCACCTTTGATTTGCGCCCCGGCGAGACCCTGGGGCTGGTGGGCGAATCCGGCTGCGGCAAGTCCACGCTGGGCCGCGCCGTGCTGCGCCTGCTGCCCGCCACCGCCGGCCGCGTGGTATGGCTGGGCGAGGACCTGCACGCGCTTGATCACGGCGAGATGCAGCAGAAGCGGCGCGACATGCAGATCATCTTCCAGGATCCGCTCGCCTCGCTCAATCCGCGCATGACGGTCGGCCAGATCATCGCGGAGCCGCTGACCGTCTTCAATCCCAACCTGTCGGGCAGCCAGGTGAAGGACCGCGTGCGCCAGATGATGGCCAAGGTCGGATTGCTGCCGAACCAGATCAACCGCTACCCGCACGAATTCTCCGGCGGCCAGGCGCAGCGCATCGGCATCGCGCGCGCCATGATCAACAACCCGCGCATGATCGTGTGCGACGAGCCTGTCAGCGCGCTCGACGTCTCGATCCAGGCCCAGATCGTCAACCTGCTGATGGACCTGCAGCACGAGATGGGCATGTCGCTGATCTTCATCTCGCACAACCTCAGCGTCGTGCGCCACATCAGCCACCGCATCATGGTGCTCTATCTCGGCAAGGTGATGGAGATCGCGGACCGCGATTCGATCTACGCCAACCCGCTGCACCCCTACACCCAGGCGCTGAACTCGGCGGTGCCGATTCCCGATCCGGACCTGGAGAAGCAGAAGGACCGCATCGTCCTGAAGGGCGACCTGCCCTCGCCGCTCAACCCGCCGTCCGGCTGCCCGTTCCGCACCCGCTGCCCGCGCGCGACCGAAATCTGCGCCCAGATCATGCCCGACCTGCTGCCGGCCAGCCCGACGCATTACGTCGCCTGCCACCACGCGGGGCCGCGCGACTAGGCCATCAGGAAATCCACCGCCACCAGCACCCGGTCGACCAGCCCCTCGCGGTTGCACCAGGGCATCACCGCGGCCTCGCAGTATTTGAATTCCTTGTGCGGGCCGACATAGGGCGGACGGAAGATCGCGGGTTCCTTTCTTTCGCTGACCCAGCGCATGACGCGGAACACGGTCGAGCCCTCGCCTTGGCCCTCGACCTCCGACATCCATTTGCCGGTCCAGTTGTGGCGCGAGTGCTCGCGCACCGTGGTGCCGACGACGCGATAGCGGAAGTCCCACGGATCGCGCCGCACGTCCTTCAGCATCAGGTGCGGCAGCAGGCGCGGCACTTCGAGCGGATCGAGCGACTCGGTCAGAGGCGGCGCGTCGCCGCTGCGCTTGCTCTGCCAGTAGTCGACAGCGCCGCGCACGATCCCGGAATTCAGTTCCGAGGCCTGGATGAGCTTGATGCCGCCAAGGTCGTCCATGGCGGCATCATAGCACAGCGCTTGCCGTGTCAGGTCCCCCGAGTGGCCGTGGCAGGGTCCCGTTATCCCACCAGGCCGACGGCGCGCTTATAAAGGTCAAGAAGCTGTTCCTGCTCCTCGCGGTCATGGGCTTCCATTTTCCGGAGACGCACGACCTGGCGCATGATCTTGGTTTCGAAGCCGGTCGATTTGGCCTCGGAATAGACCTCGCGGATATCCCCGGCGATGGCCGCCTTCTCCTCCTCCAGGCGCTCGATGCGCTCGATGAAGGACTTCAGTCGGTCCGCCGCAATGCCGCCAGCATCCGCCATAATCTACTCCGCCGATAAAGAAACGATCCGCCCCGAATCGGAACGGCGGCGACTCTAGTCCTCCAGCGCCACCGGGAACAGCGCCGAACGCCTGTGGATAACGTGGATAACGTGGGCTGCTTGCACCACGCCGGTCGGCGCGGCATTGTCGCAACAATCCTTTCCCGCCTCGAGCCTTTCATGCCCTCGCTGGATATCGCTCTCGCCGTCCTGGTCCAGCTGATTTGGGGCGTCGGCTTCACCATGATGAAGCCGTTCGTGGCGGCCTTTCCGCCGCTGATCTTTATCGCCATGGTGTATGCGCTTATCGCCCTGGTGGTGACGCCGCTGGCGCCGCGCAGCACGACGCCGTTCGGCTGGATGATGCTGATCGCCGCGCTCGGCGGCAGCGTGCAGAGCTGCTTGCTCGCGCTCGGCCTCAGCATGCTGCCGGCGAGCACCTCCACCTTGCTGCTGCAACTGACGGTGCCGTTCGCGATCCTGCTGTCGTGGATCGCGCGCATCGACAAGCCGAACCTGCGCAACGGCCTCGGCTGCGCGGTGGCGCTGGCCGGCGTCGCGGTCGTCATCGGCGCGCCGGACGAAAGGAATTCGTGGATCGGCGTCGCGCTCATCGCGATCGCGTCGTTGTCCTGGTCGGCGGCGCAGATCCTGATCCGGCTGCGCTGCCGCGACAGTGGCGCAACCTTCTACGCCGCGATGGCGCGGCATTCCTGGCCGCAGGCGTTGGTCGCGAGCCTGCTGCTGGAACGCGATCAACTGGATCAACTGGCCCAGGCGAGCGTCGGAGACTGGATAGGGTTGGTCGCCATCGCGCTCATCGGTTTCGCCGGTAGCTACATTCTTTGGTACAAGCTGTTGGTGCGCAATCGCATCGATCAGCTGCTGCCCTTCACATTGCTGATGCCGCCGATCGGCGTGGCGACCGGCGTGTTGGTGTTCAGCGAGCCCCTGCGTTCGTCACTGATCGCCGGCGGCGTGGTCATTCTGGTCGGCCTCGCCATCGTGGTTTGGCCGTCGCGCCGCAGAGCAGCCGCGCGCACCTAGCCGCGCCGCCAGGAGCTCCACAGCGAATGGGTCGAGTGCCAGAGCGCATTCAGCCCGAAGCCGATGAACAGCAGCCCTGACGCGCGCGTCACCCACAGCTGGTGCCGGCGGTAGAAGCGCCGCACCAGCCCGGCGCCGACCACATAGGCCAGCACGCCGTCCGCCAGGATGAAGCCCGCGAACGCCGCGAGCAGCAGCAGCGGCATGCGCTCCCAGCTCAGATCCTCCGACCGGCTCGCCAGCAGCGAGGTGAAGGTCGCGACTGCCACCGGATAGCCTTTGGGGTTCATCAGCCCGAAAGTGAGCCCGCGCAGCAGCGGCCGCCGCGCGCCGACGCTCGCCATCGGATCGTCCTCGCGCCGCACGCTCGCCGCCTTCCAGCCCAGCCAGCAGAGATAGAGCCCGCAGCCAAGGCCGAGCAGATCGAACATCACGGTGCCGAGCGACTGCGCGCCGATGATCGCAACCAGCGCCAGCGACGCCCACACCACGTCGCCCGCGAGATGGCCAGCGAGGAAACCGATTCCCGCCCGCCGCCCCTGAGTCGCACCAATGCCGAGCAGCGCCAGGAACGCGGGGCCGGGCGTCAGCGTATAGGCCATCGCGGCGATCAGTGTGGGCAGCAGGAGTGTGGGATCGATGAGCGTGCCGGTGTTCATTGCGACGAGGCTCCCCCTTTTTCCCTCATGCAAAGGCTTGGCCTTGGCATCCACGAGTTTGCCGCAAGCGATGAGTGCTGCCCCGAGAAACTCGTGGATGCCAAGGCCAAGCCTTGCCATGACGAGTATGGGGTAACGTGCGTCGCGAGCCCTCAGTGCTTATGCGTCTCCGCGAACGCCTTCTTCTGCTCGCCGCTCGCTTCCTTCTGGTGCTTGGCCTTCCACTCCTCGTACGGCATGCCGTAGACGATCTCGCGCGCTTGCGGATCGGTCAGCGGCACGCCTTTCTCCTCAGCGGCGGCGCGGTACCATTTGGACAGGCAGTTGCGGCAGAAGCCGGCGAGGTTCATCAAATCGATGTTCTGCACGTCGGTGCGTTCGCGCAGGTGCTGGACCAGGTGCCGGAACGCGGCGGCCTCCAGTTCGGTGCGGGTCTTGTCGTCCATCGTGGGCCTCATTCGAAGGTTTGGGTCTCGGCGATCAGCTGGTCCACCACCATACGCAGCGCCTGCTCGCGCTCGATCCCGTCGTCGATGACGCGGCGATAGAGCGCCACCTGGCGGTGGGCGGAGGTGCCGCGCGCGATGATGGTGCGGGCATGCAGCAACTCCTTCTCGCATCCGAAGAATTGGGCATCCGGCGTCATCAGGTCAATGATCTCCTCGATCAGCCCCGGCACCGGCGCGATCTCACCCTGGCCGAAATCGACCAGCCCCTCGTCGACGCCGTAGCGTTGCGCCCGCCAGCGGTTCTCGTTGATCAGCATCGCGGCATAGCGCCGCCAGCGCTGGTTGGAGCGGCGCAGGCGATAGAGCATGCGCAGGATGCAGCGATAGATCGCCGCCACGCACAGGGTGTCCTCAAGGAACGTGCAGGAATCGGTGATGCGCAGCTCGAGCGTCGGGAAGCGCGCGCTCGGCCGCAAATCCCACCACAGCTTGCTGCCGTCCTCGATCAGCCCAGCCTTGATCAGCACCTTCAGGTGCCGCTCATACTCTCCCCAGGAATCGAAGATCTCCGGCAGCCCGGTGCGCGGCAATTCGTCGAACACCGCGAGGCGGAAGCTCTTGAGCCCGGTATCCTCCCCTTGCCAGAACGGCGAGGAGGTCGACAGCGCCAGCAGGTGCGGCAGGAAATACGAGGCCTGGCTCATCAGGTCGATGCGCAGCTCCGGATCCTCGAGCCCCACATGCACATGCATGCCGCAGATCAGCAGGCGCCGCCCGAGCGCCTGCAGGTCGCGCGCCAGCATGTTGTAGCGCTCCTTGTCGGTATGCATCTGGCGCGACCAGTCCGCGAACGGATGAGTCGAAGCTGCGATGGGTGCCAGGCCATGCTGCGCGGCAAGCTCGCCGACCGTAGTGCGGAAGTGGCGCAGCTGCTGGCGCGCCTCGTCCAGGCTGGAACAGATCGAGGTTCCGACCTCGATTTGAGAGCGCAGGAACTCCGGCGTCACGCGCTCGCCAAGAGCGATCTTGGCCGCCTCGAACAGTTCCGGCGGCGGATTGACCGCGAGGTCGCGGGTCTCGCGATCGACCAGCAGATACTCTTCCTCGATGCCGAGAGTGAAGGCCGGCTCTTTTATCATGACGCCGCCATGCGGATCTCGTGCAAAGCGGGATTGCCCAGCACATCCTTGAGCACGCGATGCAGGATGCCGGCCCACTTCTCCTGTCCGCGCTCATCGGCGATGAGGTCCTGCCGGATCTCCAGCAGCGCGTGCGCCAGGCCCAGTGCCTCGGCATGCGCCTTGATGGAATAGCCATGCCCGTGGCGGCCCGAATAGGGCTCGTTGTCGCCCACGACCAGGTCCGGCTCCTCCGCGAGACGCCGCATCAGCGGCACCGGCATGCGCGCATCATTGTTCCACAGCACGCCGACATGCCACGGCCGCTGGAAGTCGTTCATCACCGGCGTGAAGGAATGCAGCGAGATGACGACGGGAATGCGTCCCGCCGCCACGCGCCCCTCCATCTCCGCGGCCAGCGCCTCGTGATAGGGCCGGAAGATTTCGTCCTGCCGCCGCCGGCGATCTTCCGCGCTGAGCCCGCGGTTGCCGGGCACGCGCACGCGGTCGCTCTCCTGCGGCATCGAGGTCGGATCGTCGAGATGCCGGTTGCAATCGATCACCAGCCGCGAGTAAGCCGTCATGAAGAACGGCGTATCGAGCGAGCGCGCCAACCGCTGCCCGAGGCCGGCGATGCCGATGTCCCAGGCGATATGCTGATCGAGTTCGCGCGCCGCCAGGCCAAGCGTGCCCAGCGTCTTGGGAAACGCACGCCCGGCATGATCGCAGAACATCACCAGCTCCGCGCGCCCTTCGCGATGGAACACGGAGAACGGCGCCGGATCCTCCGGACCCAGCAATGCCGATGGCGCCGATGTGGGCTGAGCGTCCTGCATGACCGCAAGAATTGACCGATCTATGGCGCCAAGCATAGAAGAAGCGCGCCGCCTTGTCGATTGCACCAGCCCCTCCCCCGATGACCGCTCAACGCCCCCTCGCCGATCAACTGGCGCTGCCGATCCTGCTGCTGGGCGCGATCTCGATCTCGTTTTCGGGCATTTTCGTGAAGCTGTCGGAGGTCGGACCGATCTCTACCGGCTTCTTCCGCATGGCCTTGCCCCTGCCGGTGATGGCCGTCGGGCTGTGGGTCACCGCCCGCCAGCGCGCCGACCGCAGGCTGCCGCGCATCGGCTGGCGCGGCTGGGCCGGCATCCACATCGCCGCCTTCTTCCTCGCGCTCGATCTCATCGTCTGGCACTGGTCGCTGAAGTTGATCGGCGTCGGCGTTGCCACGCTGCTCGGCAACACCGCGCCGATCTGGGTCGCGCTGGTCGGCTTCCTGTTCTTCAAGGAGCGCTTCTCGCCACGCTTCCTCGTCGGCCTTGCCGTCGCGTTTGGCGGTGTCGTCCTTCTCGTCATCGGCGGCGGCCGATCTCTCGCCGTCGGCGATTGGGTGGGGCTGCTGCTGGCGCTGGCCGGCGGCGTCTGCTACGCGGGCTATCTGCGCGGCGTGAAGGCGGCGCGCGCCACCGTCGGGCTGGCGCAGGTGATGTTCTGGACCAGCGCCTGCACCGCCTTGTGGTTGCTGCCGGCGGCTTTGCTGACCGAGGATCGGATCATGCCGCATACGCTGGAAGGCTGGCTAGCGGTCGGCGGGCTCGCCTTGATCAGCCAGATCATCGGACAAGGCATGATCTCCTGGGCCCTCGGCCTGCTGCCGGCCGCCTTCTCCGCGGTCAGCCTGCTGGTCAACCCGGTTGCCTCCGGCATCTTCGCCTGGATCATCCTGGGCGAGGCCCTGACCGCGACCCAGATCGGCGGCGGCCTTGCCGTCCTCACCGGCATCTTCGTCGCACGCCCGAAACCGCAGAGTCCGGCCCCAACCGAGCCGGAGGACGCGCCCCCGCCCAAACCTGTCGCTCCTTCGACTTGACCCGACCCGCCCGCCTCATAGAGTGCCGGGCAAAGGGAGGGGCCGTGGCCGACGATCGTGACATCTTGCAGCGCTTGTTCGCGGCCGCCATCGGCGCCGTCGATCCCTTGAAAATACTCGCGCCCCATCTGCCTTCGCCGCCCAAGGGCCGCACCATCGTGCTCGGCGCCGGCAAGGCCGCTGCCGCCATGGCCAAGGCGGTGGAGGACAACTGGCCCGGCCCGCTCTCCGGCCTCGTCGTCACGCGCTACGGCCACGGGCTGCCGTGCCAGCGGATCGAGGTGGTGGAAGCTTCGCACCCGCTGCCGGATGCCGCCGGCCAACAGGCCGCGCGGCGCATCCTGGCATTGACGCAAGGCCTGACCGCGGACGACCTGGTGCTTTGCCTGGTATCCGGCGGCGCCTCCGCGCTGCTTGCGATCCCGGGCGAAGGCCTCACGCTCGCCGACAAGCAAGCCGTCAACAAGGCGCTGCTGAAATCCGGCGCCAACATCACCGAGATGAATTGCGTGCGAAAGCACCTCAGCGCGATCAAGGGCGGCCGCCTTGCCGCTGCCGCGCACCCCGCGAAAGTGGTGACGCTGCTGATCTCCGATGTCCCGGGCGACGATCCCTCGGTCATCGGCTCCGGCCCCACGGTCGGCGATCCATCGACGCGCCTCGATGCCCTGGCGGTGATGCGCAAGTATTCGATCGACATGCCGGCGGCGCTGCGCCTGCTCAGCTCGCAGGCATCCGAGACGCCGAAGCCCGACGATCCGCGCCTCGCCGGCACGGAGGTGCGGATGCTCGGCACCATGCAAGGCGCGCTGCAGGCTGCCGCCAACCTCGCCCGCAAGGAGGGGCTGACGCCTATCATCCTCGGCGATCTCGAGGGTGAGGCGCGCGAAGTGGCCCTGGTCCACGCCGGAATCGCGCGGCAGGTCGCGCGCCATGGCCAGCCGATGCCGGCGCCCGCCGTCATCATTTCCGGCGGCGAAACCACTGTGACGGTTCGAGGTCAGGGCCGTGGCGGCCGCAATGCGGAATTCCTGCTGGCCCTCGCGGTCGCGCTCGACGGCCATCCCGGCATCTCCGCGGTGGCCGGCGACACCGATGGAATCGACGGAACCGAGGACAATGCCGGCGCGATCCTCTTCCCCGACAGCCTTGCGCGCGCCGCCGCCCGGGGCGTTAACGCAAAGGCAATGCTTGCCAACAACGATGGCTATGGGTTCTTCTCTCAATTGGGGGAACTGATCGTCACCGGGCCGACGCGGACCAACGTCAACGACTTCCGCGCCATCCTGGTCCGGTCATAAGGACAAGAACTCGGGTAGCAGTCACCGATGAGACGACAACGCAAAGCCAAAATCCTGGCGACTCTGGGGCCGGCCAGCTCGACGCGCGAGCAGATTTCCGCGCTGTTCAAGGCCGGCGCTGATGTCTTTCGCCTCAATTTCAGCCATGGCTCGCATGCGGATCACCAGAAGCGCTACGAGCTGATCCGCGAGATCGAGCAGGAGACCGGCCGGCCGATCGGCATCCTGATGGACATGCAGGGACCGAAGCTGCGGGTCGGCACCTTCGCCGGCGGGTCGGTCGAGCTGAAGACCGGCAGCACCTATCGGCTCGATCTCACCGACAAGCCGGGCGATGCCACGCGTGCTCAGCTGCCGCATCCGGAAATCTTCGCCGCCGCCAAGGTCGGCACCAACCTGCTATTGGATGACGGCCGCCTGCGCCTGCGGGTCAAGAGCAACGGCCCTGATTTCGCGGAGTGCGAGGTCGTGGTCGGCGGCAAGCTCAGCGACCGCAAGGGCGTCAACGTCCCGGATGTCGTGCTGCCGTTGTCGCCTCTCACCGCCAAGGACCGCGAGGACCTGCGCTTCGGCATCGACCTCGGCTGCGACTGGGTCGGCATGTCGTTCGTGCAGCGCCCTGAGGACATCGCCGAGTTGCGCAAGCTGATCGGCGGCCGCGCCAAGGTGATCGCCAAGCTGGAGAAGCCCGCCGCCATCGAGCGGCTGGAGGAGATCATCGATCTGTCCGACGCCATCATGGTGGCGCGCGGCGACCTCGGCGTCGAGATGCCGCCGGAAGACGTACCTGCGATCCAGAAGCGCATCGTCGCCGCCTGCCGCAAGTCCGGCAAGCCGGTGGTGGTCGCGACCCAGATGCTGGAGTCGATGGTGAATTCGCCGGCACCGACCCGCGCCGAAGCCTCCGACGTGGCGACCGCGGTCTATGACGGCGCCGATTCGGTCATGCTGTCGGCGGAGACCGCCTCCGGCCAGTATCCGGTCGAGGCGGTTTCGATGATGAACCGCATCATCGAGCGGGTGGAGCGCGATCCCGCCTATCGCCAGATCCTGGACGCGCGCCATCCCGATCCGCAGCCGACCGGGCACGATGCGATCAGCGCCGCCGCGGCGCAGGTCGCGCACACCTTGTCGGTCGCGGCCATCGTCACCTATTCGACCTCGGGCTCGACCGTCCTGCGCGTCGCGCGCGAGCGGCCGGAGGTGCCGATCCTGGCCTTGACCGCGTCCTTGTCGACGGCCCGCGCCTTGTCGCTGGCCTGGGGGGCACACTGCGTACAGATCCCCGATCTCAAGCGCTTCTCCGAAATGGTGGAGACCGCCTGCAGCGTGGCGCTGAGCCAGGAGATGGCGAAGGTCGGCGACCGCCTGGTCATCACCGCCGGTGTTCCCTTCGGCACGCCCGGCTCCACCAACATCCTGCGCGTCGCCTGGGTCGAGGAATAGCCGCCGGCGTGATCGTCAACCACGAGCTGAAGTTCATTTTCTATCACGTGCCAAAGACGGCCGGCACCAGCTTCCGCCTTGCGTTGAGCCGCATCCCGGGCAGCGTCAACATCGGCAAGCCGACCAAGCACCTGACGCCCGCCGAGATCGGCACGGTCCTGCCGCCGGACAAGGTGGCGGCAGCCGCGGGATATCTCAGCTTCTGCTTTGTCCGCGATCCGTGGGAACGCTTCGGGTCGCTGCACCGCTTCCTGTTCCTGAAGCTCCGCGACCGTTACAACGTGCCGGAGGACCTGAACGACTTCGTCAAGGCGTTGGGCGACCGCCGCGGCCGGCTGCAACCCTGGCACTCGACCCGCCCGCAGTTGGACTTTGCCAAGGGACTGTCCTTCATCGGCAAGTTCGAATCCATCGAGCAGGATATGGCGCACATCGCGCAATTGATCGGCCGGCCGCATCTGAAGATGAAGCACAAGAACGCGTCCGGCGACGTCGTCCGGTACCGCGACCGGATGACCGTCGAGTCCCAGGCCATCATTGCCGATATCTATCGGGACGACATCGAACAGCTCGGCTATCGCTGACTGTTCAACCCTCGGCGCGCTTCAGCATGCGCTGATAGAGATAGCCGAGCACCAGCAGCGTCAGCCCGAGCCCGAGGAACGAGGCGAAGCGGTAGAGCCCTTGCAGGTCGTGGGCATCGCCCAGGAACACCTTGCAGACCACCAGCACGATGATGCCGGCAGCGGCGTGGCGCAGCGCCGGCAGCCGCCGCCAGATCGCCAGCACCAGGATGAGCCCGCCGTAGATCAGCCAGGCGACCGAGTAGCCGTAGAACTCGGCGTCGCTCCAGCGCGGGTAGACCTGGTCAAGATCGATGATCGCGCCCTGGAACAGATGGCGGTTGAGCGCGCTCACCGCCAGCAGGCCGTCGATCAGGCCGATCGCCGCCGCCACGCCGGTGGTGACGTGACGCTGCGCCGGGTCGAGCTTGGAGCGACGCGCCATGGCCGCCATCGCCATGAACAGCGCGAAGCCGCCGCCGAACACGTAGAGCGCGCTATTGAGGATCGGCCAGCCGCGGACCGGGATCGGCGACAGGAACGGATTGGCGATGCCCCAGATCACGCCGACGGTCAGCAAGGCCGCGGCGGTCGCCAGCCCATAGGCGATCCAGCGCAGCCGCGCCTCGCCGCGGCGTTGCGCCAGCCGCCAAGTGCCGAGCGCCAGCACGCCCCACAACAGAGTGAGCGTGCCCGCTTCCGCGAAGCCGAACGGCGCGCCCTTGAAAGCTGCGCCGTGGAACAGGTGCCGGATCTCCAGCGTAATGAGCAGGAAGCCGAGGATCAGCGCGCCGGCCTGCAGCAGCATGAGTCTGAGGTCGCTCGCCCGCCGCACCAGCCACGCCGTCGCGGCGAAGCTCAGCGTCGGCACGCCGAGACCATAGGCCAGCCAGTTGAAGATCGGCCGGTCGCCTGCGGGGAAGCCTGAATCGAACACGGCGATCAGCACCGCCGGCGCCGCGACCCACAGCCCGCGCCGCAGCCACGGTTCCTCGATCTTGTTCGCGATCCAGGCGATCAAGGGCATCAGCAGCGCCCACAGCACCGGCAGCCACTCGCGCTCCACCCATAGCGGCACCGCCGCGGCAAGGAAGCCGGCGCAGGCCAGCGCATGCACGCCGAAGGCGCGGCGATAGAACTTGTCCTTGAACCGCCAGGTCCGCAGCCGCTCCGCGAACACCAGGTGCATGCCCGAGAGGATCAGGCAGATGATCGACCACGGCAGCAGCAGCTCGACGTCGTGCAACTGCCAATATGCGAGCGCCAGCACCGCCGCACCGTAGAGCGTGGACATCAATGACCAGCGTTCAGGATTGTGCGCGCCCCACAGCAAGGCATAGCCGCCGGCGGTTCCGAGCGTTCCCGCGATCGCCGCGATCCGCAGATAGAGGTCGAGATCGAACAGCGGCTGGAAGCTCGTCTGCCACGCCAGCAATCCGATCGCCGGCACCGCGGCCAGGGCGAAGGCGGCGATCTCGTGTTGCGCCCTGAGCCGGCCGCTCACCGCGCCGACGATGGCCAACAGGATGGCGAACGCCCAATCGCCGGCCTCGAAGTTGCCATCGGCCAACCACAGCAGCATCAGCAGCGCGGTGGCCACCGCGCTCGCCAAGCCGACGATGCGCGATTCCGGCCAATCTGTGGCGCCGCTCCGCCGCTGCGACAGCCAGAACACGCTCGCCGCCACGGCGATGAGATAGATCGGCACGGCCACCGCATCGATCGCGCTGACGTCGCCGGCCTGCGCGAACTTGGTGACCAGGAAGGCCCAACCGAGCCCACCGGCATTGGCGATCGCCGGCAGGTACCACCAGCCGCGCCGTCGCTCCAGCCACAGCACGCCGAGCTGCAGCAGGAACAGGTAGCTGAGCAGGATCGCGGGGTGCGGCTCTCCGGTTGACACCATGGCCGGCGTTACGAAGCCGCCGGCGATGCCGACCAGCCCGACGAACGGCCCGTGCCGCAGCGACAGGCCGATAGCGACGAAGGTGAGCGCTGCCAGGATCACGAAGGCCACAGCGGGCGCCAGGAGATGATAGAGCGCAACCGACGCGAACAGGCTGGCATAGAGTGCGGCGACGCCGGCCGCGGTCAACGACTGGCCGATCGTGGCGGATTTGCGCCGCATGAAATCGCCACCGGCCAGCAGCGCGATGCCGAGCAGGATGCCGAGGATGACCCGCATGCCGGGACCGAGCAGGCCCTCGTCGATCGAATACTTGACGAGGAAGATGACCGCCAGCCCGACGCAGGCGCCGCCAAGCCACA
>DATEOK010000227.1:0-6557 GCA_035274225.1 Dongiaceae bacterium | reverse complement strand
GAGACGCCGAGCTCTCGCTCCAATCGGGGCAGATGCTGGTCATGCTCCCCGAACAGCAATGGCAGCAGCCGGTTGTCATCGAATTGCAGATGGACCGGCGGGGCGACATGACCGAGTGGATGAAAGCTCAAGCAACGGCCTCTTGCAGGGACGCGGGGTTGAAATGAGCGGGCGGGCCGGCGGGTTCCGCGCGGCTGCCCGACAGGCTGAAATGTCCGATGTCGTCGATGCGGAGATCGACGACGCGGCCGATCTCGCTGGGATCGGCCATCACATGCACCGCTTGCAGATAGGGTGAGCGCCCGACCAGCTGGCCCGCGCGCTTGCCCGGCTTCTCGATCAGCACCGGCAGCATGCGGCCGATCATGCCGCGATTGAATTCCACTTGCTGGGCGTTGAGGACAGCCTGCAGGCGCTGCAGCCGCTCGTCCTTCACCTCTTCCGGCACCTGGTTTTCCATCGCGGCGCCGGGGGTGCCCGGACGGATGCTGTAGTTGAAGGAGTAGGCTTGCGCGAAGCCGATCTCCTGCACCAGCTTCATGGTGGCGGCGAAGTCCGCTTCGCTCTCACCCGGGAAGCCGACGATGAAATCCGAAGACAGGGCCATGTCCGGCCGTGCCGCGCGCAGCCGGTCCACGATCTCGTAGTACAGCCGCGCCTTGTGCTGACGGTTCATCGCTTCCAGCACGCGGTCGGAACCGGACTGCACCGGCAGATGCAGGAACGGCATCAGCTGCGGCACCTCCGCATGCGCTGCGATCAGGTCGTCCTCCATGTCGCGCGGATGCGAGGTCATGTAGCGGATGCGCAGCAAGCCATCGACGCTGTCGGCCAGATGCCGGACCAAGCGGCCCAAGCCCCACTCCGAACCATCCGGTGCTTCGCCGTGATAAGCATTGACGTTCTGACCCAGGAGGTTGATCTCGCGCGCGCCGGCGGCGACCAGCGCTCGCGCCTCCCGGACGACCTGCGTCACCGGGCGGGAGAATTCGGCGCCGCGCGTATAGGGGACGACACAGAAGGTGCAGAACTTGTCGCAGCCCTCCTGCACGGCGAGGAAGGCGGAAACTGCCTGATCGGTCGACGGCGACGGTAGATGATCGAACTTGGATTCCGCCGGGAAGTCGGTGTCGAGCACGCCGGCACCGCGGCGGCCGTTGCCTTCCTTGGCGCCGCGGGCGCGGGCGGCGCGCGCCACCATCTCCGGCAGGCGGTGATAGGTCTGCGGGCCGAGCACGATGTCGACGTCCGGCGCGCGGCGCAGGATCTCCGCGCCCTCCGCCTGGGCAACGCAGCCGGCTACCGCGATGATCATGTCGGCGCCGCTCTCCTTACGCGCGGCGCGCGCCTGGCGCAGGCGGCCGAGCTCGGAGAACACCTTCTCCGAGGCCTTCTCGCGGATGTGGCAGGTATTGAGGATGACCATGTCGGCGTCGGCCGGGCTCTCCGCCGCGGCATAGCCAAGAGGCGCCAGGACGTCCGCCATGCGGGCGGAATCATAGACATTCATCTGGCAGCCGTAGGTCTTGATATAAAGCTTCTTCGCCAATGCCGTTTCGACCGGCCGTCAGGTCCGGCCTCGTCCGCTCCGTAAGGGTTGAATGCGCGCAGCCACTTTAGCATGCCGCGAGGCGGTCTCCTCTACTCGATTTACCCGGTTCCGCCAAGCTGGCGTAAGATACTGTAGCAATTGAGACTTCCAACGTTCATCCCGGCGGCGTCGGCAGTCGGCCGCCGAGCGCCCGGTCGACCCCGCCGGCCACAGCGTCCGAGCAGTGACGGGTCAGTTCCTTGCGCGAGGGAAAGTCGCCGAGCCGCGCCTCATTGTGGAACTGCACCACCACCTCGACCATGCCCAACCGGCTGAAGCGCCACAAATGTCCGCCCAGTTCCATGCCACCGTACCAGGCGACCAGCGGGCGCAGGCCCCAGCCGAGCGGCACGCCGTTGACGCTGGTATAGGCGATCGAGACCGGCTGGATCGCAAGCGGCTGTTCGGCGGTGGCCGCCTCAGCCACGCTCAGGAGCGCGCTGCGGAACGGCAGGATGCGGTTGCCGTCGTTGGAGGTGCCTTCGGGAAACAGCACCAGCGCATCGCCCGCCAGCAGCCGCGCATGGATCGAATCGCGCTGCTGCATGGTGGTGTTGCGGCGGCGGTCGACGAACACCGTGCGCTGCAGCTTGGCAAGCCAGCCATAGCCCGGCCATTGCGCGACCTCGCTCTTGGCGATGAACGACACCGGGATGATCGAGCCCAGCACCGGAATGTCGAGATAGGAGACGTGATTGCTGACGAACAGCACGGGCCGCGCCTTGGCTGGCGTGCCCACCACCCGGACCTGGAGGCCCATGATGCGGCAGCACAGCTTGTGATAGGCGAAGGGCAACGCCCACCAGAAGTGCCTGGCAACGAGCAGGATCAGGATCTGCACCGGGGTCAGGACCAGCGTGACCAGGCCGTAGAGCGTGAGCCGGAAGAATCCCAGATAGTTCGACCCGAACGGCGTAACGCCTGATGGCGAAAGCGGCGGGTCGTCGGTGACTTCCTGGGAGATGCTGCGCGGCGCGGCCAGGGACATGGGTGGATCGGGGGATGGATCAGGCGGCGGAACTGGATTGATCCGTCTTGCCCGCGGAGTGTTCGCGATAGTGTTTGACGTATTTGTCGGTGATGAGGTCGTGCACCACCACCACGCTGACGTCGACCGTGCCGAACTGCGGATCAACCACGGCGCCGTCGCCGACGAAGCCGCCGAGGCGCAGATAGCCCTTGATCAGCGGCGGCAGCGATAACAGGGCCCGCTTCTCGTCGATCTCCTCGATCGGCATCATGTTCATGGAGACATAACGGCCGGGCAATGCGCGGGCCCGATACTCCGGCGGCGCCAGATGGCGGTGATACAGATAGGACAGCGCCGTCCTGTGTTCGTCGGGATCGGTTCCCGGGAACGAGGCGCAGCCGAACAGCACGCCGATGTTGTAATGCAGGATGTAGTCGGCAATGCCCTTCCACATCAGGTTCATCGCCGCCTTGGTGCGATAGGCGGGATCGACACAAGAGCGGCCGAGTTCCAGGATCCCGCCGCGATAGTTCACCAATGACGAGATGTCGTATTCGTCAATCGAATAGAACTGGCCGCGGCGGCCGGCCTGTTCGCGCCGCATCAGGCGATAGGTCGCGATGATGCCGGCGGCGCCTTCGCCCTTGTCGCGGTCGATGATGATGAGGTGATCGCAATAGGGGTCGAAGCTGTCGAAGTCGCGGCGCTGGGCGGACATCTCCGGCGTCGGCTTGGCGCTCAGCTCCTCGTAGAAGACGCGGTATCGCAGCTTCTGCGCCGCTTCGATCTCCGCGGCGTTCTCGGCGACGCGCAATTCCAGGCTCGCCGCCTGCAGATAGACTGGCCGCTGCTGCTCCGCCAGCGCAGCCGTCATCGCTTCTTGGCTCCGGCGCGGCCCGCAGTGGGCACGGCATAAAGCTCCAGGCGGTGGCCGACCAGCTTGTAGCCGAGCTGCTCCGCCACGCGGTTCTGCAGCTTCTCGATCTCTTCGTTGCTGAACTCGATGACCTGGCCCGACTGGATGTCGATCAGGTGGTCGTGGTGATTCTCCGGCGCTTCCTCATAGCGCGCGCGGCCGTCGCCGAAATCGTGACGCTCCAGGATGCTCGCTTCCTCGAACAGCCGCACCGTTCGATAGACCGTGGCGAGCGAGATGCCGGGATCGATCTTGGAGGCACGGCGATAGAGCTGTTCGACGTCCGGATGGTCGTCGGCGTCGGACAGCACGCGGGCAATCACGCGGCGCTGCTCCGTCATCTTCAGGCCCTTGTCCTGGCACAGTTTCTCGAGCCGCGATACCACACTCACGATTCTTGCCCCGCTGTCAGGAGCCCCTCGGCCCCGCTCGCGCAGTTGCCCCGCGCGCCGATCTATTTTCAGTTATTCTGCCCACAGAACGCCCCCGGCGCAAATCATTTGGCCGGCGGTTCGCTCACACGCCCCGAGTCGCGCGAGATTTGTCAGCGTTTGCGGCCGCCGGTGCCAAGGCCGATCTGGCGCGCCAAGCTGCTGCGCTTCTTCGCGTAGTTCGGCGCCACCATCGGATAGTCGGCGGGAAGTCCCCACTTTTCGCGATATTGCTCGGGCGTCAAGCCATAGGCCGTGCGCAAGTGCCGCTTCAGCATCTTCAGCTTCTTGCCGTCTTCCAGGCAGACGATGTAGTCCGCCGTCACCGACTTCTTCACCGACACCGCGGGCTCGGCCCGCTCCGCGCTCTTCACCGGCGCCTGGCCGAGGCCGGTCAAGGCGCCGTACACTTCGTGGATCAGCTTCGGAATATCCGCGACGGGCACAGTGTTATTGGAGAGGTGGGCTGAAACGATCTCGGTGACCATGGCCAGCACGCCGTTTTTCTTGGCTTCATCCACCATGTCGTTCGCTCCATACCCTAAGTTGTTTAATACTACGAGCCGCACACGCGGCTGACAATAATTCTATATTTCATGCGGACCCGCAGATTGGCAATAATCACCCGATAGGGTCATGTATTGAACGCGGGAAAGGTTCCGCAATTCTATCCGCGCGGGCCGGTTTCCGGTGAAATATCGGCGGCGTTGAGGGTACAGCGCAGGGTGATGGCGTCCTCGCGGCCGCCGCCGCGCCGCTCATAATAGGCACGCCGCCGCCCGATCCTGGAAAATCCGAACCGGCCATAGAGCGCCGCGGCCGCCGCGTTTCTGGCGGCATGCTCCAGGAACAGCGTGCCGATGCCGGCCGTGCGCGCCGATTCAATCAGGACGCGCATCAGTCGCCCGGCATGGCCGTGCCGCTGGGCCGCCGGCGCGACGCCGGTCAGCAGGATCTCGCCCTCGTCGAGGGTGAAGCGCGCGAGCAGGAAACCGATTGGTGTCCCGCCGCTGGTCATCAGCCAGCCACGGGCGCCCGGCATCGCGAGAATCTCGGCGAAGCTCTGCATCGACCACGGTTGGTCCCACGGCGCCTTGAAGATCTCGGCGTGCAATGCAGCGAGCAGCGCCAGGTCGAATGCCGTCACCGGCCGGATCGCAACGTTGTCCGTTTCCGCCGTCATGGCCGCGGCTTCGGCTGCGAGATGTCGGGCGGTCGCAGATAGATCGGCTCCGCCGGCAAGTGCAGATCGGGCCGCATCATCGCCAGCTCCGCGACCGCGACGGCATCGGCGGTGGCGCTGAGGCCAGCCAACCCCGCGAACCGCGTCAGCTCCGCATCGGCGATCAGCGTGACACCGCCTTGCCGGCAGCGCGCTTCGACTTGCTCCGCCGTGAGCAGTGCAGGCGGGGACAGCGGCTGCAAGTCCGCACTGAGTTCGATCGCGAACAATTCGCTGCGCCGGCTGTCGAGCACGATCAGGTTGCGCGCGCTGAGCGGCCCGCCGGAACGCGCGGCGGTGGCCGCCAATGCCTGGAAGCTGCCGATGCCGACGATCGGGCATCCGATCGCCAGCGCCATGGCTCGCGCGGTCGCAAGGCCGACCCGGATGCCGGTGAAGCCGCCCGGCCCGCACGACACCGCGATCGCCTGCAACGCCGTCAGCTCCAGTCCGGCGCCGCTCGCAACCCGCGCGATCATCGGCGCCAGCGCCGTGGCGTGGCCGTGGGAGGTCGCCATGATCTCGTGCGCCGGCGGGCGGCCTGCATGTGCTCCGGGCATCGTCAAGGCGACCGAGCAGGCCGAGCCCGACGTCTCGATCGCCAGCACCGGCGCAGTGATAACAGTCGGGGCGGCGTTCATCGAATGGCTGACCTGTGCCAAAAGGTGTCCATGCAGGCTTTGCGCCGGCGCGCAGGTTTGCTAGGGATGCCAGCGTTCAACAAGCGTGTTTAGTCCGCGCATGCCGGCCTGACAAGCGTGCGCCATTGGCCCTCGAAGTCCCATGAACCTCATCGACATCAGCCCGCCCGCCTTCGATCTCGACATCGCCCTGGCCTACGCCACCCCGGACAACATCACGGGCAAGCCGTTCTATCGCGCGGATGCCAGGCCATACCTGCATCCGGCGGCGGTGGAATGCCTGAAGATCGCGATCGGGCTGGCGCGGCCGCTCGGGCTGCGGTTCAAGATCTTCGACGCCTATCGCCCGGTCGAAGGGCAGTGGGCCTTGTGGAACGCCAGCCCCGACCCGGAATTCGTCGCCGACCCCGGCAAGGGTGGGCCGCACAATCGCGGCGTCGCGCTCGACCTGACGCTGATCGATGCCAACGGACGCGAGCTCGACATGGGGACCGGCTTCGACGCCTTGACGCCGCTGTCGCATCATGGCCGCACCGATGTGCCGCTGCAGGCGCAACGCAACCGGCTGCTGCTGCTCGGCCTGATGACCGCCGCGGGGTTCGAGTTCTATACGAACGAGTGGTGGCACTATCAGCTGTTCAACGCGCGCGACTATCCGATCGTCGCGCAAGGTGATCTGCCGAGCCCGGTGATGGACTAGAGCGGTATTCCCTAAACTGGAATCGGTTCTGTTCGTCAGCGGTGAGGCAGCCCGCCAGGAAGGCCGCGCAGCCCGTAGCGGGGCTA
>DATEOK010000226.1:0-17393 GCA_035274225.1 Dongiaceae bacterium | reverse complement strand
GTCGCTCTCGGCCTGCTGGGTGCGTTCCTGGAGGCCGCGACGCTTTCGCTTTTCATCCCGCTGATGCAGAGCCTCGGCGCCGGCAGCGCCGCCGGTGACCAGATCGGTCATCTGTTCAACAATCTCCTGGCGCCGATCCCGCCCGAGAGCCGTGTGCCGCTCCTGGTCGCGGCCGTGTTCGGCATGGTCGTCCTCAAGAACGCCGTGAGCTTCCTCAATACCTATGTCACGCGCCTGACCGGCGGTCATGTCGCCCACCAGCTCCGGGTCCGGGTATTCGATCAGACCATCTCCTCGTGTATCGACTACCGTGTCCAGAATAAGAAGACCGACATCGTCAACACCCTGACTACCGAAACCTGGAAGGTGAGCAGCGGCCTGATCCTGGTCTATCGCCTGGTCATCTGTGCCTGCACCTGCGTCGTTTTCCTGCTCCTGCTGCTGTCGATTTCCATGCCGCTTACGGCCATTGCGCTGCTCTTCCTCGGCATCAGCGCGGGGATGATCCATCTGGCGACGCGTCGCGCGGCCAGCGCGGGCAAGAGCGTCGTCACCGAGAACAAGCGCTTCGGCCTGCGCATGTGGGAAAGCATCAATGCGCTGCCGCTGATCCGCAGTTTCTCGCGTGAGGACTATGAGCTGGCGCGTTTCAATGCCCTGTCCGAGAACGTGCACTGGCGAGTCCTGAAAATGGACATGCTGTGGGCCGTGCCGGGGCCGCTATCCGAGATCTTCGCCACGGCGCTGATCGGCCTGCTGATCCTGACCGGTAGCATGCTTGGCACAGGCTTTGCGGTCCTGGCGGCGTTTCTGGCGGTCCTCTGGCGCATGCAGGGACCTGTCCGCGAGATCATGTCTGCCAAGGTTGCCCTCGACACCCTCGGGGCATCCGTCGCCGATGTTGCGGAATATCTGGAAGCGACCAAGACTCCCTACATCAAGAACGGCACCAAGCGAATTGCGGGGTTCGAAACAACGATCGAGTTCCGCGACGTCTCGTTCCGCTATGCGCCGCACGAACCGTTGGCGCTCGACCGCGTCTCCTTCACCATCCCAATGGGCCGCACGACCGCCATCGTCGGACGGTCGGGGGCCGGCAAGTCCACTCTCATGACCCTGCTCTACCGGTTCGAGGATCCGACTGGGGGAGAGATCCTGGTCGATAACACGCCGCTGCGCGAACTGGATGTTCGGGATTGGCGGAAACGCCTGTCCTTGATGTCGCAGGAAGTGCGGCTGTTCAACGAGACAGTCGAATCCAACATCGCCTACGGCGACCTCGACGCAAAACCGGAGGCCATTCGCAAGGCGGCGGCGGTCGCTGGTGCGGACGAATTTATCGGGGACCTGCCGGACGGCTATGCGACCGAGATCGGCGATCACGGCATGCGCTTGTCGGGTGGACAGCGGCAGCGCATCGCCCTCGCCCGCACCATCCTGCGCGACCCGGATATCCTGCTGCTGGACGAAGCGACCAACGCCCTCGACAGCGAATCCGAGAGCGCGATCCAGGATGCCCTCGACACTTACGCGCGCGGACGCACCGTCGTGGTCATCGCGCATCGTCTCGCCACGGTCGCTGATGCCGACCAGGTCATCGTGCTGGAGGGTGGGCGCGTGGTGGAATGCGGCCCGCCCGCGTCTTTGCTGCGCAGCGAGGGCCAGTTCGCGCGCCTGCACGGTTTGCAGTTCGGCAAGATGGCGATGCGGGGCTAGGCCATGGCGTATCGGATCGCCGAGCTCGAGCTGTCGGAGCCGCCAACACCCATCGCCCTCGCTCCCGAGCAGAATGGCCTCGCCGTGCTGGCGCGCTGGAAGGGTCGCCTCGCGGGATTCCATATGGCAAGCGCGGCGCCTGGCTACGCCTTTTCAACCGACGAGGTCCAGGCGTTGTGCGCCAAGCGTTTCGGGCGCCGCCTCGTCGCGCTCGAGGTTGAGGCCGCCCTTGCGCGGCGCTGGCCGGTGGAGGAGGTTTCAGCCCCATCGCTATCCATCGCCATCTGCACCAAGGACCGGGCCCAGCGACTGGCGCGCCTGCTCAACTCACTCATGTCGGTGATCGGCGGCAGCCGCTTCCGCGCCACCGAGGTGCTGGTCATCGACAACGCCTCGATTGATTCTGCGACACGCGATGCCGTCGCCGGCTTTGTCGGCGTGCGCTATGTGTTCGAGCCGCGCGCCGGCCTCGATTTCGCGCGCAATGCGGCCCTTCGCCATGCCACCGGAGACCTCCTGGCCTTCCTCGACGACGACGTGGTGGTGGACCGTGACTGGCTGGAGGGTTTGTTTGGTGCGTGGCAGGGCTGCCCCGAGGCCGGCGGATTCACCGGCCTGGTCCTGCCCTACCGCCTCGATACCGAGGCGCAGGTTCAGTTCGAATTGCGCGGCGGGTTCGGACGCGGGTTCGAGCCGAAGGTCTTTCATTCCGCCAGTGCCGACAATCCACTGCATCCGGTCGGCTCCGGCGTGATCGGCGCCGGCTGCAACATGGCCTTTGACCGGACGCTGCTGCTCTCGCTCGGCGGCTTCGACGAGGCGCTCGACACCGGCGCGCCGCTGCCCGGCGGGGGCGACCTCGACATCTTCTACCGCGTGCTGCGCAGCGGCCGGGCCATGGTCTACGAGCCGCGCTATGCCGTCTATCACGAGCATCGCGAGACGCTGCCGCAGTTGCAACGCCAGTATTGGACCTGGGGCCTCGGCTTCATGGCGTTCCTGGCCAAGTCCCGCCGCAGCGATCCCGCTCTCAAAGGCAAGCACAGCGCCATCCTGCGCTGGTGGCTGCTCGACAAGCTGGCCGACCTGGGCGTCGCCGCCTGCCGCCTGCGCGGCCTTGAACTGCGCTTTCTGTTGGCGGAGTTATGGGGCGGCATCGTCGGCATGGCCGGCGAGTATGACCGCTCGCTCAAGCGGGTGCAGACAATCCGCAAGCAGGCGTCATGAGTGCCGCCTGGGACATCAAGCATGTCGACCTCAGTGACGGACATCCGGCAGTGGCAGCCAATCCTCGGCCGCTGTTCGTGGTGTTCTGGTGGGGCGCGCTGCCGCTCGGCGTGAGGACTTACCTGCCGGAGCAGCTTCCACTCAGCCTCAGCGAGCTTGCGGCCCTGACCGCCGAACTCGCGTCGCCGCAGCTGGCAGCGCGGTCGCCGCGGTTCTGCGGTCCGGCGCGCGCGACCTACGACGGGAAGCCGCTTCTGCCGGTGGCAGCCGATTCGGTCCAGACGTGCGGCGATTTGTTGAGGCAGCTGGATGACTTTGCCGAAACCACCCCAGTCTCGGGTGGGCCGCTCAGCGTCATCATCTGCACCCGCGACCGGCCCGAGGCTTTGGAGCGTTGCCTGTCCGCGTTGATGGCGCAGACCAGCCGCGCCGGCCAGATCGTCGTGGTCGACAATTCGAGCCACCGCTCCGCCGAGGCCGTGAGCGCGCGTTTCTCCGGCGTGGACTATCTGCACGAACCCCGACCTGGCCTCAGCGTGGCGCGCAACGCCGGCGTGCGGGTGAGCACGGGCGCCCTCATTGCCTTCACCGACGATGATGTCGAACCCAGCCCGAGCTGGACCATGGAGCTTGTGCGCGCCTTATCCAGCGCCGCGGTGGACGCGGTGACCGGCCTCGTGCTGCCGGCACGACTGGATACGCCGGCGCAATGCTATTTCCAGTTCAAGATGGGTGGCTTCGGCAGCGAGTGCGTGCCACTGATCTTCGACCGCCGCTTCCTTGATGAGACCAAGGCTACGGGCGCGCAGGTCTGGCGCATCGGCGCCGGCGCCAACATGGCATTCCGCCGATTGGTATTCGAGCGCGTGGGCCTGTTCGACGAGCGACTGGGCGCCGGCGCCTCCGGATGCTCCGAGGATTCCGAGCTGTGGTATCGCCTGATCGCCAATGGCGGCACCTGCCTGTTCGAGCCGCGCGCGTTCGTCATGCATCATCATCGCGAGCAATGGTCGGAGCTGCGCCGGCAGGTCCGGGCCTACATGAAGGGCCACGTCTCTGCCCTGTTCGTGCAGGCGGCGCGGCACCGCCATGGCGGAAATATCCACAGGATATTCAGGCAGCTGCCCGGCTATTTCGCGCGCTCGGCGTTCTTGGCGCTGCGCGACGGCGGCGGGGCTCGGCGGTTCCAGATCCTGTGGGACGAGATCGTCGGATGGCTGTGCGGCCTGCAATATGCGTTCCGGCCGCGCTGGCGCGCGCGACCGGTCGAAATGCCCGCATCGCCGAGCCTCGGCCAATCGGCGCGCCAATCCTCGCTATGAAAAAGGCAACGCTCGGCGCGTTCCTGGCCCGCAATCCGTTTCCGAACAGATGGACCGACGGCCTGTTCTACCGGGAGAAGATGCGCGCAATTCATCGCATTGCTCCGGCCGAGATTGGCGGCGGCGCCCGCGCCAGGATCTTGGAGGTCGGCGGCGGCCGCAGCGGCCTTGCGCGCCTGCTCTATCCCGATGCCGAGGTCGTGACGCTCGACCTCGATATCGCTCTGCATGATGGCGCCCCGTTCGTCTGCGGTGATGCCCGCCGGCTGCCGTTCGCCGATGGGCTGTTCGATGCTGTCACGTTGTTCGACGTGCTCGAGCATATCCGCGATGATGACGCGGCGGCGCATGAGGCTTTGCGGGTCACGCAGCCAGGCGGCGTCGTGCTGGTGTCGACACCCAACATCGACTGGCACTATCCGTTCTACCGCTTTATGAAACCGCTCTGCCCGCCCGAGGCAGAATTGATGGCAAGCTGGGGGCACGTTCGGCGCGGCTACAGCGCGGCCGAGCTGACCGCTCTGTTCGGCGCATTGCCGGAGCGGTCGGCAACCTTCATCAATCCGGTGACCTCGTTCTACCACGACCTGGCGTTCTCCCGCCTGCCGCGGCGGGTGCGCGAGCCGCTCTACGCCGTCGCGGCACCGGTGGTCTCGATCGGTTACCTCGCCCATCGCCCCACCACGCCCGGCAGCGAGACGGCGTTCGCATGGCGGCGATAGAAGGCACTTCGGGCCCGACGGTGGCGATCTTTCCGTGGGGCGAGGTGATCGAGCAGTTCCTCGACTCTCTCGACCTGGACCTCAACGACTTCGCCTGCAAGATGACGGGCGGCTGGCTGTTCGGTTATGTCCTGGCGCTGCAACATCAGGGTTGGCGCCCGATCATTGTGTGCCCTTCGGATCGGGTCGATGCGCCGATGCGCCTCATCCATGCCGGAACCGGCGCGCCGATCTGGGCCGTGCCGGCCAAGCGCTCCCGTCGGCTGCCGGGAGAATCGATGCCCTGTATCGAACAATGGCTGAGGAGCCCAAATCCGGACTTCTTGACCGTGCTATCACAGGAGCGATGCGTCGCCATCATCGCGCAGGAGTACGAGTATTTCCGGTTCGATGCGCTCGCGCGCCTTGGACAGCGCCAGGGCATTCCGGTTTACGCGACCTTTCAGGGAGCGGACGTCACGCTTTCGGCCGTCGAACGCCTGGTGCGCCCCCGGTCGCTTGGCCTGTGTCATGGCCTGATCGTGGCATCCGCCCGCGAAAGGACGCGTATTGCCGGGACCTATGCGCGCCTGAAAGCGCCGGTCGCGGACATCCCCAATCCGCTGGATTGCGATGAGTGGCGCCCGTCCGACCGCGCCCAGGCGCGCGCCGAGCTCGGCCTGCCCGCAAATCCTTTTATCGCCGTCAATCACGGCCGCACCGACATCGGGCGGAAGGGCCTGGACATCCTGGTGGAAGCGTGGAAGCAGTTTGCGGAGAGGCGACCGGACGCGCAGGCCTATCTCATCGGCTCCGGCCCGGATCACGCGGCCTTTGCACAATTGCTTCGGGACAGGGCGCCGGACCGCCTGACCTGGATCTCGAGCTACGTCACCGACCGTCCGCGCATGCGGCAATGGCTGTCTGCCGCCGATGCCTATCTCATCACATCGCGTAGCGAGGGCATGCCGGTCGCGCCGCTGGAGGCAATGGCCTGCGAGCTGCCGGTCATATCGAGCGACGCCCACGGATTGCCGGACATCTTCGCGGCCGGCGAAGAGCACGGCGGCATCGTCACGGCGCGTGAGGATATCAGCGCAATCGTGACCGCTTTGGAGCGCCTGGCGAACGATCCGAGCCTTCGGCTACGCCTGGGCCGCGCGGCGCGCCGGCGAGTGGAGCAGCACTTCTCCATCCCCGCCGTGGGCGCCGCGCTGTCCAGGTTCCTGCGCGGGAGCGCTTCAGCGCGCTGATGCAGCGGCGCGCGCCTTGGCCGGCTTCTGGCGCGGACCGTAGTTCTTGAACTTCTCGATCACGCGCGTGATCTCCGCATCCGGCAGGATCTGCGCACTGTCGAGCGCCAGCGACAGGTAGTATTGCCGCGCGAGAGTCTCGATCTCGACGGCCAGCCAGAGCGCGCGGCGCACGTCGGCGCCGGTGGCGATCACGCCGTGATTGCGCAACAGGCAGCAGGTCCGCCCCTCCAGCGCCTTGAGCGCGAGGTCGGACAGTTCCTCCGTTCCGTAGGTGGCATACGGCGCGACCCGGATGTCGGGCCCGCCGGCGGCGGCGACCATGTAGTGGATGGCTGGGATCGGCTTGTTGCAGATCGCGAGCGTGGTTGCATAGGTGCTGTGGGTGTGTACCACCGAGCCGACCTCGGGCCGGTCCTGCAGGATGCGCAGGTGGAAGCGCCATTCCGACGACGGCGCGAGGGCGCCATTCCATTTGTCGCCCATGCCGGAGATCGGCGTGGTGACGAGGTCCTTGGCCTTCAGCTCCTCGTATGGAACGCCGGACGGCGTGATCAGCATCAGCTTGCCATGGCGCGCGCTGATGTTGCCCGAAGTACCTTGGTTGATGCCCAGCCCGTTCATCGAGCGGCAGGCGTGGATGATGCTCTCACGTAATTTCAGTTCCGCTTTATCCATGTCTCTTTCCTTGAAAAGTCCTCAGGCGGCCAGCGCCTTGCCGGTCGCCTGATCGAATAGATGAACGCGATCGAGCAGCGGCATCAGCCGTACTTCGTCGCCGGGATCGAGTTGGAGCCGGTCCTGCGTGACGGCACAGACCTCCTCGCCCGCCAGGTCCGCATAGATGTGGATCTCGGCGCCGGTCGGCTCGACCACGATCACCTTCGCGCCCAAGCCGCCGCTATTGCCGGATGGCTTCAGGTGCTCCGGCCGAATGCCATAGACCACTTTCTGCCCCGGGCTGACGGCCGCCTTCGGCGACAGCGGCAGGGCGATGTTGCCGCTGCGCACCACCGGCGAGCCGTTCTCTGCCGCGACTTCGCCGCGCATCAGGTTGATGCCGGGCGAACCGATGAACTCCGCTACGAACAGATTGGCCGGATTGTCATAGACCGCGAGTGGTCCGCCGATCTGCTCGATCCTGCCATCCTTCAGGATGACGATGACATCGGCCATGGTCATGGCCTCGATCTGGTCGTGGGTCACGTAGACCGTGGTGGTGGACAGCCGCTGGTGCAGTGCTTTGATCTCGGTGCGCATCTGCACGCGCAGCTTGGCGTCGAGGTTGGACAGCGGCTCGTCGAACAGGAACACCGCCGGGTCGCGCACGATGGCGCGGCCCATGGCCACACGCTGGCGCTGGCCGCCGGACAGTTGCCGTGGATAGCGGCCTAGGTACGCCGTCAGGTCGAGGATGGAGGCCGCCCAGTCGACCCGCTTCTTGATCTCCGCTTGTGGCATCTTCTTGAGCTGCATGGAGAAGGCCATGTTGTCGAACACCGACATGTGGGCGTAGAGCGCGTAATTCTGGAACACCATGGCGATGTCGCGATCCTTCGGGTGCAGCTCGTTCACCACCCGCCCACCGATCGCAATCTCACCGGCGCTGATCGGCTCGAGCCCGGCGATCATGCGCAGCAAGGTCGACTTGCCGCAGCCGGAGGGACCGAGCAGGACGACGAAGCTGCCGTCCTCGATATCGAGGTCGATGCCGTGGATCACCTCCAGGTCGCCGAAGCTTTTTCTGACGTTGCGAACCGTGACAGCGGCCATTGCGCTAGCCCTTCCCTGCATTGCCGGCACGGGCCGACAGGATCCTGTTGGCAATCTCGACAAAGCCCTCGCCGCCCCGAGCCTCCGACACGAACGCCGGCAGCGTCCCCATGCGCGATGCGAAGTCCCGCACGTTGGCGACGCCGCATCCGTACGGGAAGAACTGGAACATCGGCTCGTCATTCGGGCTGTCGCCGCAGAACACGAACTGCGTCCGGGTGGCCTCGAGGTCGAGCCCGAGCGCATCGCGCACGAACACCCGCGTCATCGACAGCTTATCGTATTGCCCGAACCAGCCGTTGACGTGGATCGAGGACACCTTGGCTACCGCTCCCGCGTCTTGGAACAACGCCACGATGCGGTCGATGGCTTCCGGTGCCAACGGCTCGACGTCTTCCCGGAAGTCGATGGCGAGATCCGCTTCGCGATAGAGCTGGTCGGAGGCGATGGCAGCGCCCGGCACCTCCTTGAGAATGCGTTCGGCCAAAGTCTCCAGCTTGCGGCGATTGCCCGCGCGCTCCGCCGGGCTGGCGGCGAAGTGGCGGACCATTTTGCGTGCCTTGTGGTCGTAGCGAAAATAGAAAGCGCCATTCTCGCCCACCACCCCGCTTACCGGCCAGAAGCGTGCGACCATGTCGCACCAACCTGCCGGTCGCCCGGTGATCGGCACGACCGCCAAGCCAGCGTCATGCAGCCGCTCCAGCGCGCCATACGCCGCTGCCGGCAACCGACCGTCGGTGGTGATCGTATCGTCGATGTCGGTGAACACGCCGACCAAGTTGCGCGCGACCTCCGCCGGCAAAGTGGATACGGGACGCATCGTTGCTTCAGCCATGGCCACGCTCCACAAAATCCGCCAGGCGCGCGTTCCAGGCCGAAAGCGTCGGCCAAAGATCGGCGTAGATGGCCCGCAGCTCGGCATAGCGCGCGACGCGCTTGGCGTCAGGCTCGAAGGTGCGCGTGGTCTCGCCGGCCATGACCTTGGATGCCTCGGTAAAACTTGCGAACCAGCCGCAGCCCCTGGCGGCCGCCATCGCGGCGCCGAGGGATGAAGCTTCGACAGTCGTCGATCGCAGCACAGGCCGCGCCGTTGCGTCGGCCAGGATCTGGCTCCATAAGTCGGAGGCGGCGCCGCCGCCGATCGCGACATAGCGGTCGATCTTGGCGCCGGTCGCCTGTTCCGCCTGGTTGGTGCAGATCGCCTGCTCCAGCGCAATGCCTTCGAGCAGCGAGCGATAGACGTCGCCGCGATGGGTGGAGCCGGAGATGCCAGCGATGACGCCGCGCGCGGCGCTGTCCCAATGCGGGGTCATGCAGCCCTGCCAATAAGGCACCAGCACCACGCCGCCCGCGCCGATCGGGCTGGCGGCGGCCTCCGCTTCCAGCTTCGGCAGCAGGTCGCGCAGGTGCGTGGCATCGGCCTGGAACATCTCGCGCGCCAACCAATCGACCAGGAAGGTGCCGGAGCGCATGCAGGTCTCGAAGATATAGCCCCGGTCCGCGACCGCGATCTCGGTACGGAAGGCGCGGTGATGGGCGTAGTCGGGCCCATAGCTGCCGGAGACGATGGCGGTGCCGAGATTGACATAGGCGAGGCCCGGCGCGCCGACGCCAGCACCTGCCCCGGCGCACTGGCCATCGCCACCGCCGGCGACCACGGGCGTGCCAGGGCGCAATCCCGTGGCTGCAGCTGCGGTATCAGTGATCTCGCCGGTCTGCGTGCCCGGCGCCACCAGTGGCGGCATCCTCGCGAGGTCGATGCCGGCGGCCTCCAGAATCTCCTTGGACCACTGCCGCGTCCGCATGTCGAGCGCGCCCATTGGATCGGCCGAGGCGACTGACGTCGTCCAGCGGCCGGTCAGATGAAACGTCAGGTAGGCATGCACTTCGGCGATGTGCGCAGCGCGCTCCAGGAGCGAAGGCTGATGCTCGCGCAACCAGATCATGCGGTAGATGCAGGGAATGATATCCAACGGCTTGCCGGAAATAGCATGCACCCGCTCGGCGCCGAAACTTTCGCCGAAGCTCTTCTGCTGGGCGCGCGCACGGTCGTCGAGCCAGACCATGCCCGGTCGCAGTGCCGTGCCGTCCTCGGCAAAGATTCCAAAGGTCTCGCGCTGATTGGAAATGCCGATCGCAGCGATCCGCGCCGGGTCGATCTGGGCCGTCACGTCCTTCAGCGCCTGGGCCGTCGACCGCCACCAGTCGTTCGGATCCTGCTCGAAGAAGCCCGGCTCGGGATTCGACATCGGAATGGGCGCGCGCCCTTCCGCGATGGCGCGGCCGTTGCGGTCCCAGGCGATCGCCTTGGTCGCGGAGGTCGATGAGTCGATGCCGATGACGAGGTCTTTGTTCATGCTGTGCCAGTCAAGAAGCGGGCGGAGGCGGCCTGGGCCACCCCCGCCCCAACCATGGCGATCCTACTAGAGTTCGGCCTCTTTGACCTTAGCGTCGACCATCTTGGCGACCGCGTCCATGCAGGCCTTGGCGCTGCCGCCATAATCCTGGCCGGTCAGCAACTTGCCGAGCTCGGTCGGGATTTCGTTGGTGGAGAGGCCCGCCCACAGCGGCATGTCCGGTTCCGAGGCCATCACGTTGTCGATCGTCCATTTGACGGTGTCGAGATGGCGGGTGGTGCCGGGCATGACCTTGGCCTTGGCCTTGACGCGCTCGTCGGCGAAGGAGGATTCGCGCATCGGCGCGAAGCCGCCGGCCAGCGTGCACTGGGTCATGATCTCCTTGCTGCAGGCCCACTGCATGAAGATCCAGGCCGCTTCCTGGTTCTTGGAATAGGCCGACAGGCCCATGATCGAGCCGCCCTGGTGGCCGAGATTCGGGATCTCGCCGAAGCCGACATCCGAGAGCTTGCGCAACCCGGCTGCCGATTGCAGCGGCTTGGCCGGCTGCCACAGGCCCTTCACTTTGGAATCGTCGGCGTCGAGACCCGGGAAGAACTCGTCCCAGCTCTGCACCAACGCGACTTGCCCCGCCTGCATCATCTGGAACTGGCCGTCCCAGGTCGACGCCGTCGATTGCGGCGGCGCCACCGTCGCCAGGTCCTGGTACCACTCCAGGCCTTTGATGCCCTGCTCGTCGTTGCCGGCGAAGGTCTTGTCGGCGCGGAAGATCGAGCCGCCATGGCCCCACACCGCCTGGGTCCAGTCGCACTCCAACGAATAGTGGCCGGATTTCGCCTGCAGGCCGGTGCCGAAGATGCCGTTGGCCTTCTCCGCCTCGTTGATGGCGTGCGCGGCCTTGGTGAACTCCTCGTAGTTGGTCGGCACCGCGATGCCGTGCTTCTCCAAGAGGTCCTGGCGATACATCAGCACGAAGATCGGGATGTCGAATGGAATGCCGACCAGCTTGCCATTGTATTTGGCGAGGCCTTCGACCAGCGGCTCGGAGAAGTCGTCCCAGTCGAAGCCCGGCATGGCGAGGTCCGGCTTCGAGCTGGTGAGCTCGATCGGGTCCACGCAATCGGGCGCGAAGGTCGCCACCCAGGACTGGTCGAGGTAGTAGAGGTCATAGGTGCCGAGCTGGCCTTGCACGTCCTGCGTCGCTTTGGCCAGCACCTGCTCGAGCGGCACGATCTCGACCTCCACCTCGATGCCCGTGAGGTCGGTGAACTCATTCTTGATCTGGCTCAGCACCACGGTGGGCGGCGTCGCTTCGCTGGTGTAGCGGATCTTGGCGCCCTTGAACTGCCCGCCGACCTCCTTCAGGAACTTCACCTGATCGTCCGGCAGCGCGGCATTGGCGCGGCTGATCAGGCCCGGATTGCGGAACGGCCGGGTGTTGCCGAGCATGCCGAGCGAAAACGCCGAAAAGCCGACGCCAGCGAGGCCCATCCGTCGCAGGAACTCGCGTTTGGTGATCCGGCGGCTGGCGAATGCGGCCGCCGAATCCGCGATGAACGTCTGTTTGTCGTGTTTCTTGAAACCCATAGCGCTCCTCCTTGCTTGCCGAGCTTTATGCTCGTTCCGTTGTCATTCCTTCAGTGACCCGAGGGTCAGGCCACGCACGAGTTGCTTCTGCACCAGCAGGATGAAGATAAAGCTCGGCACGATGGCGGACGTGCCAAGCGCCGAGATGAAGCCCCATTCCGATCCAGTGGACGTCACGAAAGTCGAAATCTTGACAGGCAGCGTTCGTATCGAATTGGTGAGAAACAGCGAGAGCAAGAATTCGGTCCAGGAGAATATGAAGCACAGCACGGCGGTGGCCGCGACCCCGCCGGTCACCATCGGCAGAACCACCTTGCGGAAGATCTGGAAGCGGGTGGCGCCGTCGAGCATGGCGGCCTCGTCGATCTCCACCGGTACGTCGTCGAAGAACGACTTCATCATCAGCACCGCGAGCGGCACGTTGATGAGGGTGTGGATGAAGATGAGGCCGAGCAGCGTGTCGCGCAGCTCCAGGAAATGGAACATGAAGACGACCGGCACGATGATGGCGATCGGCGGCACGAAGCGCTGCGACAGGATCCAGTTGAGATAGGCTTGCTGCCCGCGGAACTTCATGCGCGACAGGGCGTAGGCCGCGGTGACGCCGGCGAACACCGTCAGGATTGTGGAGCCGATGGCGACCACCAGGGAGTCGATGATGGTCTGCCGGGAATCGTAAGAGCTGGTGCCGCCGACGCCGAAGGTGCTGCCGGATTCGATCGCCAGCTCGGCACGCGACTTGCCCATCAGCACCACCTGGTAGTTGACCAGCGTCGGCTCGAAATCGAAGAACACCACCTCGTCCTTGTTGAAGATGGCCGACGTCGGCTTGAACGAGGTCAGGCCCCACCAGAATAGCGGGAACATGAAGATCCCGACCACGACAACCGCCGTCACGTCGCGCAGCAGGCGCAGAACAAGGGATTTCTTCATCAGAACCTCACCTTGAAGATCTTGATGAAGATGGTCGACGTCACCATCAGCAGGATCAGTGTCAACAGCGCGATGGTCGAGGCGTACGGGAAGTCGGCATTTTTGAAATAGATAGTGCCGGCATAGGCGGTCAGGGTCTCGGTCGCCGTTCCCGGCCCGCCCTCGGTCATGACCTTGATGTAGTCGTAGACGCGGAACAGATCGACGCCGCGGATCAGCACCGCCAGCGCGATGATCCGGGAGAGCATCGGCAATGTCAGCTTGAAGAAGGCTTGGACCGCGCTGGCGCCGTCGATCGCGGCCGCCTCGTACGGTTCCTTGGGCAAGGCGCGCAGGCCCGCCATCATGATCAGGACCATGAACGGCGTCCATTGCCAGATATCGGCCAGCAGGATGCCGACCATGGCCGAGCTGGCGGTCGCGAGGATCGGATAGGCCGGCGACCACAGCCCCAGCGCATAGAGCGTGCGGCTGAGCACGCCGAACGAGCCGTCGAGCATCAAAAGGAACATCATGCCGGTAACGGCGGGTGGCACCACCAGCGGCAGGGTCATCAGCGCGCGCAGAATGCCGTAGCCCTTGCGGTCCGAATCCAGCAACAGGGCGATGGCGAGCCCGAGCACCAGCTCGATCCCGATCGCGACCGAGGTATAGAGATAGGTGTGGCCGATGGCGCCCCACACCCGTTCGTCGCCGAATATCTTCAGCCAGTTCCATTCGGGATTGAACACGCTGAGCCGTGTCACCGGGTTGCGCTTGTGCAGCGACAGCCACAGCGCATAGAGCAGCGGATAGACACCGAACGCGACCAGCACCGCCGTCACCGGGAACAGCCACGGCAGCGGATGCTCCGAGCTCAGGATATGACGCAGGTTCCAACGCGACGACCGCCGCGCTCCGGCGGCTGCAGTGATCGCGATCTGCACCGGCTCGGCCACTCAGTGCTCCTGCCGGGTCGGGGTGATACAGATTTCCTGGATCAGGACATTCTGCGGCAGTTTGTAGGCGAACAGGATCGATTGCGCGACATGCTCCGCCCCGATGCCGCCACCGATCTTCGCCTTGGCGGCGCGATAGTCGGCGAGCGTCGTCTTATCGGTGACATGGTCGAGCACCTCGGTCTCGATGATGCCCGGCGAGATCACGATGACGCGCACGTCATGGGGCGCCAGGTGCTCGCGCAGGCTGTCCGACATGCCATGGACGAAGTATTTGGTGCCGCAATAGACGGTGTGGTCCGGATAGACCTTGCGGCCGGCGATCGAGCTCATCTGGACGATGGTGCCGCAGCGGCGCTTGATCATGCCGTCCATCACCGCATGGACGCCGTTCATGACGCCGTTCACGTTGATGTCGATCATCTCGTCCCACTCGGCGGGATCCTGCTTGGTGATGTCGCCGAGCCGGGCAATGCCGGCGTTGTTGAACAGGCAGTCGGCCGGGCCGTATTTCTCCTCGGCATCCTTGACTGCGATGGCGATCGCTTCGCGGTCGCGCACGTCGACCACGCGGCACATGGCATTCGGCAGCCCGAGCGCCTTCATGCGGTCGATGCGCCGTGCCAGCAGAAGCAGGGGATGTCCGTCGGCGGCGAAAGCCTGGGCCGTTGCCGCACCGATTCCGGAGCTGGCGCCAGTGATGACGACGAGCGGTTTTGCCATTCCGTCCTTCCTCCCGGTCTTCCATCTCGTCCCGGACTCTCCGGCCCGGTTTTAGGCGCCACTTACGCCGCGCCCACTCCCCTATTCACGCTCGACCAGAGCCAACGCGGTCGTTTCGTCCGTCACCAGCACTGTGGCATAGCCGCCGCGCAGCATGGCATCGATCGCATCCACCTTGTCCGCACCGCCCGCGACGCAGATCCGCTCCGGAATCTTGGCTATCTCGCGCAGGGTCAGCCCGATCATCTGCTCGTCCAGCGGACCCAGCACGGAATCGCCCTCGCTGTCGAAAAAGCGGCCCGCCATCACCCCGATCGCACCGCCGTCGACATAGGGCCGGAGCTTTTCCGCGCTCATGTAGCCGCTGCGCAGCGCGGTGCTGGCGCTGGTGAGGTTGGCGACGCCGAACAGAATTTTGTTGCAAGAGCGGATCAGCTTGAACTGCTCGACCAGCGCCGGCTCCTGCATGAACAGCTTCTTCACGTCGGGCCGCGACACGATGCCCGGCGCGTGCAGGTTGATGCAGCGCGCGCCCAGCCGGTTCGCGATGTTGGAGGTGCAGAGCTCCGGCGAGAACTCGAACGTGCCCATCGCGCTGCCGGTGATCTGCACCACCGAGAGGCTGGGCAGCCTGACGCGCTCGAGCGCTGCCGACAGTGCGAGCACGGTGCGGCCCCAGGATACGCCAAGGATGTCATTGGGCTCGAGGATCTCCGTCAGCAGGCGCGCGCCGGCGCGGCCGATCCGCTCATGCAGCGGCAGCCGCCCGCCATCGTCCGGGATCACGACGCAGCTGGTGAGACCGAAGCGCTTGGAGAGCTCGCGCGACGCACGCACGGTCTGCAGATGCTCGGGCGCAACGGCGATGGTCACGACCCCGCGGTCCCGCGCCTCCTGCAGGAAATTCACCACGGAAGCGCGCGACACGCCCAGCCGGTCCGCAACCTCTTCCTGCGTCATGCGCTCCTCGTAATAGAGCCAGGCCGCCCACACGATCGGGTCGCCCACGAATTCAGGCGGTGGAGACAGAGTGCTCCGCTTGACGCGCGTCTGCGCCGCTTTCCGCTCAAGGCCGCGAGCCATGTCGTCGCCTGTTTCGAGGGGCTTTGCAGTTAAACGACACTACTCGTTGACATTTGTCAAGCTTGCTGGAACTATGCCACTCACGAATGACATTTGTTGCTGCACTGCACACTGTGTGGCGACTCGCTCGCCTCGATAGTCTGCGGGTTCGTTCCTGGAGCATGCGCGGATGACACGCTGGACATCGCTGATCGACGACATGGTCGAAGGTCGGTGGACCAATCCCGAAACCGGGAAGCCCGGCACCGTCCCCTACAAGATGGTGGTGATCGAGGAGCGGCTGGACGGCGCCGAGGCGGATCTGGTGGCGAAGCTCGGCATGCGCGGCCGCATCGCCGTCGTGTCCGACGAGAACACGCATGGCGTCATGGGCGCGCGCGTCGAAGCCGCGCTGAAGAAGATCGCGACCGTCGACAGCGTCGTGCTCGACCATCCGCATGCCGATGAGGAGACGGTGGCGCAGCTGAAGGACCGCTTGCGCCACGCCGATGCGGTGGTGGCGGTCGGCTCCGGCACCATCAACGACCTCTGCAAATACGTGACGTCGATGGATGGCCGATCCTATTGCGTGTTCGGGACGGCTCCGTCCATGAACGGCTATACCTCGACGACAGCCTCGATCACGCAGGCGAGCGGCCTCAAGGTCTCCAGGCCGGCGCACGCGCCCAAGGGTGTCTTCATTGACCTCGCGGTGAACGCGGCGGCGCCGACCTACCTCATCGCCTCCGGATTCGGTGATTGCCTGGTGCGATCGGTGGCGCAGGTCGATTGCTGGCTCTCGAAGACGATCATGGGCACGCCCTACTCGGAGACAGCGTTCCAGATCGAGCTGGCCGATGAAGCGGAGTTGATGAAGCGCGCCGCCGCGTTGGCCAAGGGCGATATCGAAGCGGTCGGCTACCTGCACCGCGTGCTGACATTGTGCGGGTTCGGCGTCAGCTTCACCGGCACCACCAATCACGGTTCGATGGGCGAGCACCAGATCTCGCATTACATCGACTGCTTCGCCGGCGATCGGCACCCCGGCACGCTGCACGGCCAGCAGGTCGGTGTCGCCAGCCTCACCATGGCGCGTCTGCAGGCCAGGCTGCTCGCCTCCGACAATCCGCCAGTGGTCGCGCCGACGAAAATCGACGATGCCGGCATGCGCCGGCGTTTCGGCGATGCCGCGGCCAAGATCTGCCGCGGCGAGATGGAGCAGAAGGCTTTGGATGCGGCCGGCGCCGACAAACTCAACGCCAGACTGGAAGCGATCTGGCCCGAGCTGCGCGCCGAGCTTACGGAATTCACCGTTCCGGTCGCCGTCATGCACGACGCCCTCGCCGCCTCCGGCGGACCCACCACCGCCGCGCAGCTCGGGCTGGACGTCGGCTTCTACCGCGAGGCGGTGTGTCACGCCCGCGAAATCCGCAAGCGCTACTCCGCCCTCGACCTCGCCGCCGACGCTGGCCTGTTGGAGCCGTTCGCCGCCGGTGAAGGCTGAGCGCTACGGAGTCGGTGTATTCGCGGTCTGTGGCGCGACCTGTGGAGCTTTGGCGGCCGGCGGCATGGAGCGTCGGCAGAGTCTGAGCGTACAAGCAAAAGCCCCGCGCTGGTGAGCTGCGGGGTTTTTGATGTTGGGATCGGATGTGTGTAGTGAGAGTTTGGTTGCGGGGAGAGGATTTGAACCTCTGACCTTCAGGTTATGAGCCTGACGAGCTACCGGGCTGCTCCACCCCGCGTGAGTGGTGGACGTCGGACACTGTGTCTCGGATGCTGTGTGTGTGTTTCTTCTTGGAAG
>DATEOK010000225.1:0-2428 GCA_035274225.1 Dongiaceae bacterium | reverse complement strand
TAAGGTTACCCGAGGGGCGCGGTTTGCAATCCCACAAGAGCGGGCTATCATTGCCCGGCGGGCGAAATTATCGTTCTTTTCTAGGTATTTACGAATTCATTCGGACGGCCTGCGGCCTGCTCGGCGGCGACACGTCCCAAGCACCCCCGGGTAAGAGCCATGAGCGCTGAAGCCGCAACGCCGCATCCGGAAATGCCGCGTCGCCGTTCACGTGTCGTCAAAAGCAACCGGACCCAAATCCTGCTGTTTTCCGTCCTGACGCTGATCCTGACCGCCGCCGTGGTGTGGGGCGGACGGACCTGGCTGCGCAATTCCGAGACGCTGGTGTTTGCCGTCGGCGAGGCCAACGGCCCCGAAGCGCGCTTCGCCACCAGGCTGGCGGCGGTGCTGAAGAATAATTCCTCGCGGCTGCGGCTCAAGATCGTATCCAATAGCGACAATGCCAAGGCGCTCTCGCAGTTCGACCGCAAAGAGGCAAACCTGGCAATTTTGCGCACCGACGCCAGGATCCCTTCTCGCGCCCGCTCGCTCGCCATTCTCGATCATGACCTGTTTCTGCTGATCAGCCCGGGCGGCAGGAAAATCAAGAACGTTGCCGAGCTGAAGAAAAAGAAGATCGCTGTTATCGCCGACAGCGAAAGCAGCGTCGCACTGGTGCGCAATATCCTCGAACTCCCCGACGCCCCTGATACGGCGGCCCGCATCCAGATGGCCCCGCCCGGCTCGACATTCGACAAACTCTTTGCGTCGGGCTTCGGCGCCGTGATCAAGGTCGCGCATGCCTCGCACATCGTAAAGGACAAGAGCTACGAGCCGCTCGCCAGGCGCGGCAGCTTCGCACTGAACGCGATCGATGCGGCAAAGTCGATCGCCAGAAAGAACCCGGCCGTATCCGAGGAAACGGTGGCAACCGGCATGCTGTCCGCTTCGCCCGCGGTGCCCGAGGAAGACGTCGACACCATCGGGCTGGAATGGCTGCTGGTCGCCCAGTCCAGGCTTTCGACTCCCACCGTCGCCGACCTCGCCCGCATCATCTACGAGAACAAGGCCGAACTGGCGCTGCCGGACGGCTTCGCCTCCAAGATCGAGCCGGCGGCAACCGACAAGGACGCCTTCATCGTGGCGCATCCGGGCGCCGCCGAATACATCAACGACGAATCGAAGTCCTTCATCGAGCGCTACAGCGAGTTGCTCTATGTCGGGCTCGCCGCGCTCAGCATCATCGGCTCGATCTTCGCCGCGCTCTATACCAAGGTCACCCGGGTCGCGCCGGAAAAGGCCAGCGAACTGGCGACCGCGATCCTCGATATCGGCGAGCGGATGGAATACGCCAAGTCGCTGGATGCGCTCGACGAACTTCAGGACGAACTGGAAGCGGTCCTGCGCAACGTGGTGATCGGTTTGCGCGACGGCACCATTTCCAGCGACGGGCTCGACACCTTCAAGCTCGGCTATGAATTCGTGCGCGACGAGATCGCCCTGCGCCGCGAGCACCTCAAGCGGCACGCCGTACAGGGCCAGGACGACAAGGTCGTGGTGGTGAAGACCGCGCAGAGCGCGTAGCATCACGTCACATACGCACTGGCAGTCACCCGCGCAACCGGCCGCGCACCCTGCGAACGCCCCATGCAGTGTGAAGGCCATCGTTGACGGCCTCGCCGGGGGCGGGCACCTTGCGGGCATTGATCACGTCACGGCCTGGCCGTGATCCAGCTTTCATTCCCGTCAGGCCCTCCACATCCGATGTCCAAGCGGCTCGTTCTCCCGGCACTGACTCAGCTCGTCGCCAAGACGGCCGGCCGCAACATGACCAAGGCGGCCTACGCGGCGGTGGCGGCCGGCGTTGCGGCGATGGCGGTGCTCACCGTAACCCCGGCCTACGAGACAGCGCGGTTTTGGGTCGACGTGGTGTTGTGGGCGTGCCTCGCCTATTTCGTGTTCGAGTGGCTGGTGCGGCTGCGCCACATGGCGGGACAGGGCCGGCTGTCGCTCTACGCGTTCTCCGCCAGCGGCATCGTCGACGCGATCGGCGCGCTTGCCGTGCCCGTCGCGCTGCTCGCGGGCATCGAGCCCCGGACGGCGTGGCTGCTGAGCATCCTGTGGGTGCTCAAGGTCGTTCCGGGCATCCCCGGGCTTCGGCAGTTGCGCCGCGTGCTGGTGCTGGAATCGGGGCCGCTGCTCAGCGTGCTGGTGATCTTCCTGATGGTGGTGTTCCTCGCATCGGTCGCGGAGTATTTCCTGGAGCGCAACGTGCAGCCGGCGACCTTTGGCAGCGTGCCGTCGGCGCTGTGGTGGGCGGTGGTGACGCTGACCACGACCGGGTATGGCGACGTGGTGCCGATCACGCCGCTCGGCCGCATGGTCGGCGCGCTGGTCATGATCTCCGGCCTCGGCGTATTCGGACTGTGGACCGGTATCCTGGCGACCG
>DATEOK010000224.1:0-3668 GCA_035274225.1 Dongiaceae bacterium | reverse complement strand
CAATCCGGCGAGCGCGATTCGACCACCGTGCCCGCGAAATCAATCCCGCCCACCATCGGCAGCTTGCGCGCCACGCGGTTCTGGTTGCCGCACAGCGCCAGCCCATCCTTGTAGTTCAGGCTGGAATAGGCGACCTCGACTAATACGTCGCGGTCCGGCAGGTCAGCCAGCCCGATCTCCTTGATGGCCGCCGCTGCCTTGCCGTCGACCTCTTCAATCACAACCGCTTTAAAACGCTCACTCATCACATCTCCCTTGCAAAAAATCCACTGATCGATCACGGCAGGACGTCAAACCACGATTGCTTGAACGGCGCGTCGCGCACCTCTTTGTACTTTTTCCAATCCTGCTGCATCAGATCGACAAAACGCTCGCCGTTCCAGGCCCGGTGTTCTTTGAAGCACGAATTGGTGACCGCATTGAACGCCAGTCCGGCCTGTTTCTGCGCGGTCCACCCCGATAGGTTCATTCCCGTGTTGATCAGGCGGCGGTTCATGATCATGGTGTCGCGCGGCATGGCGGCGATGCGCCGTCCCAGGTCTTGCGCCTTCGCCATCAGCTGCGCCGGCGGCACGACCTCAATCACCAAGCCGATTTCCTTGGCCTTGCGGGCGTCGAGCATCTCCCCGCTGAGCGCCATGAATTTGGCCCACTGCGGCCCGATCAAATAGTTCAACGCCTCGGCCCCGGTGCCGCCGAAGCGGGTCTCGATCAAGCCAAAGCGTGCGTCGTCCGAGGCGATCAGCATGTCGAAGTGCGCGGCCATCATCATCGCCGCGCCGTAGCAGATGCCGTTGATCGCGCCGATGACGGGCTTGCGCAACTCGCGGATTCTCTCGTTGTCCACATCCTCCTCGAGCAAGAACCAGTACCAGTCCAGGCCGTTTTCCAATTTGGTCCCGGAGCTGACGTCGCCTCCCGACGAAAAGGCGCGGCCCGCGCCGGTGATGACGACGCAACCGACCGCGTCGTCCGTGTCGGCCGCGGTCAACATCTCGATGATCGTGCGCTGCACGCTATTGGGACCATGGCTGATCGCATTCAAGCGCGTCGGGCGGTTTAGCGTGATGGTGGCCACGCCGTCGGCGAAGCTATATAGGACCGGGGCGTCCTCCTCGGCCGGTGATTTCTCGTTTTCCATTTCTTCCTCTCTTGCTGTTAAACCAGTTGCGCGCGCAGCATTAACGATCCGGCTGTTCGTCGCGCAAAATAACGAGCCCATCGACAGCCACGATGCCGGCCGGCGTGAGCGCCAATGGATTGATGTCCAACGACTCTAGCCAGGGCTGCGCACCGACCGCCAGATCGCCCACCTGGCGCAAGATGTCGGCCAGGCGCTCTTTGGGCCAGGGCGGCGTGCCGCGCGGGCCATCCAATACTCCTCTGGCGTTGACTTCGCCCACAAGGCGCGCGGCTTCATCGTCGCCGAACGGTGCCAGGCGGCCGGCCACCTGCCCCATGACCTCGACAAACACGCCGCCCAGGCCGCAAACCGCGAACGGTCCCAGCTCGCCGGTCGCGTCGACGCCGACCAGCAATTCGCTGCTGATGCGATACTGGGACTGCACCGCCACGACTTCGGATTCGCCCACGCTGCGGGCCAATGCGCGCAATTCGGTCACCACCGACGGCAATTGTGCGGCGGTCACCCCCAGCCGCACGGCGCCGATGTCGCTGCGGTGCGGCACATCGGCCAACTTCACCACGAATGGCTGCTCGAGCTGGGGAATGATTTCAGCGTCGCCGTCCGCCTCGACGATCGTGTACGGCGCCACCGGCACGCCGAAGCTGCACAACAACTCCATCGTCGCGGCGAAGCCAAGCATGCGTCCGACCTGGGCGTGTTCGATCACCGCCGCAGGCCTGGGCACCGTACACGGATGGGCGCGTGCGCGCATTCCTTGGCCGATGGGAACGAAGTTGACGAAATCGGACATTGCCCGGATCGCACGAACCGTCGCCCGCAAGCCGCGCGTGACGGCGACGCCTTGATCGCGGTAGCGTTGCATGACTCCCCCGATCGGTCCGCCCTCTATGGAGCCAACGATCAGCAGTTTATCGGTGACGGCGGCGAGCGGCAACGCCGAGCCGGCGAACATGTCGATGGCGGCGCCAGCCTCATCACACACGGTGCTTTGGATCAGCACCGTGTCGACCGCGTCGCAGCCGGCATAGGCGCGCAAGCTTGCTGCCATCACATTCGCATCGGACATGGCGGCCCCCGTCAGATCGAGCGGATTGAGCACGCCAACGCCTGGCACAACCGCCCCGATCTGTTCGCGCAGTTGCTCTAGGGCGGGCAGCTCGACCCCCTCTTCCGCGCACACGTCGCTGGCCATGGTCACCCATCCGCCCGAGCCCGAAGCGATGGCCAAGCCGGCGGCCGCGTTCCATTTTGCGCGCGGCACTTGCTCGAACAGGACCGCCCGGTCTGCCAAATCCACCAGATCGTTGGCCAGAATGACGCCGTGCTGGCGCAGCGCCGATTCATACACCCAGGCCTCGCCGGCGACCGCGCCGGTATGGGACTTGGCGATCGCCTGGCCACGCGCACTGCGCCCGTTCTTGAGCGCCAGCACGGGCTTGCCGGCACTGATCGCGAGGTCGACGGCGGCCCAGAACGCGTCGGGCCGCCTGATCGTCTCGATCAACAGGCAAATGGCGGAGGTCGACGGATCGGTCGCGAGAAACGCGATGACCTCAGCCATGTCGACCGATGCCTCATTTCCGGTCGAGATCAGGTAGCTGAAGCCTATCTTGCGCTCCACCCCTGCGATACCCATCGGCATCATCGTCGCGCCGCTGTGCGTCACGAAGGCCAGTCGCCCTTTAGCGATCGGCAAGCCGGGAGGCGAACCGGCCAAGTGCAGCCCCAGCATGGGTGCCACGATGCCATTGCAATTCGGGCCGAGCACCGGCATCGCGCCGGCCGCCCGAACCAGCCGCTCCTGCAACGCGCACCCGTCGGGGCCCGACTCGGCGAATCCGCCCGCATTGACGATCACTCCGCCGACGCCCAACGCCGCCGCCTCGGCCGTGACGTCGATGGTGGCAGGGCCATTGGTCAACACCAGCGCGGCATCGATGTGGACGCCTTGCCGGGCGAGTTCACCCAGCGAGGTGCTGGTGGTGCGGCCCATCACGGTCTCGCCACGCCGATTGACCAGGTGCAGTGCCACGCCGGTGCGCGACATGGCGTCGATGGCGTTGCGCGACCGTAAGCCGGATTCGCTGGCGCCGACAATAGCCACGCTGCGTGCCTTGAACATGCGCTCAAGACGATGTTTGTTATAGTTTCCCATACGGATTAATAAATTCCCTTGATTTCGCGATGCCGCTTCCCATGGATGTGCCGCGGAACGTTCCCGGCACATCCAGCCCCATGCATGACCGCCTATGGGATGACAACGAAATTGGTGAAACCTCCATTGCGGTGCGTCAGACCGGAGAGCGCTTCGTTCACGTTGTCGAGCGGATAGCGCACATGCTCTAACACGGACAGATCGAGCGCGCCGGTCGAGGCCATCGACATAATCTGCTGCCCCTCCCCTGCCGTGAACCAACCCGAGCCCTCGACGCGCTGTCCGTTGGCCATCAGCTTGCTCAACTCGATGCCGACCAGGCCGTTGACGCCGCCGATGTTATAGGTCTGTCCGCCGCGTTTCATC
>DATEOK010000223.1:0-4556 GCA_035274225.1 Dongiaceae bacterium | reverse complement strand
CGCATGCTCGCCGCGGAAGCGCGGCGATTGCGCATTCTTTTCATAGGGATAGTTGATCGTCGCCTTGGCCTTGAAGAAATATTTCAAGGTCAGCCAATGCGCCTTCACGAACTCCCAGAGGAAGAAGGTCTTGAGCCAGTGGGAAATCATCGGAGCGCTCCAAAACGGAAGATTTCCAGATAGCCCGAGACCAGCGCCACCCAAAGCAGCGAGATCGGCAGAAACACCTTCCAGCCGAGCCGCATCAGCTGGTCGTAGCGAAAGCGCGGCACGGTCGCCTTCACCCAGCTGAACAGGAAAAAGAAGACCAAGATCTTGATAAACAGCCAGAAAATGCCGAGGCTGACGCTCGTGCCCGGGATCACATAGAGCGGCGCCCAATCGATCGGCGGCAGCCAGCCGCCCCAGAAGAGCGTCGCGTTGAGCGCGCACATCAGCAGCACGTTGCCATATTCGCCGAGCCAGAAGAGCGCGAAGCTCATCGAACTATATTCGGTCTGGAATCCCGCCACGAGTTCCGATTCGGCCTCGGTAAGGTCGAAGGGCGCACGCGCCGTCTCGGCCAGCGCGGAAATGAAGAAGATCACCGCCAGCGGAAACAACAAGGGATTGAGCCCGAACGCATTGGTGATCCAGACGTGGCTCTTCTGCGCGAGCACGATGCCGGTGAGATTGAAGGTGCCGGCCCACATCACCACGGCGATCAGGACGAATCCGATCGACACCTCGTAGCTCACCATCTGCGCGGCGGCGCGCAGCGCGGAATAGAAAGGATATTTGGAGTTGGAGGCCCAGCCGGCGACGATCACGCCGTAGACGCTCAGCGACGATATCGCGAGGATGTAGAGCAGCCCGACATTGATATTGGCCAGGACCAGCTTGGGCCCGAACGGGATCACCGCCCAGGCGACCAGCGCCAGCGTGAAGGTGATGATCGGGGCGAGCAGGAACAGGCCGCGGTTGGCGGCCGACGGGACGATCGTTTCCTTGAGGAAAACCTTGATGCCGTCGGCGAAGCTCTGCAGCAATCCCCAGGGACCGACGACATTGGGGCCCCGCCGCAGCGCCATCGCCGCCCAGATCTTCCGGTCGGCGTAGATGATCATCGCCACCGCCAGCAAAAGCGGCAGCGCGATCAGCAGGATGTAGATCAGGGTGGCGAGGAACCAGCCCCAGCCGAAGCCGAACGTGCCCTGGAACCAGGCGGTCATAAGATCGTCCCCGGTACGGGGAGATGACACGCGGAACGCGTGACGGAGGGGGGGGTGAGCGGGGCACAGATCCCCCTCCACCGCGCTGCGCGCGGTCCCCCTCCCCGTCCCGGGGAGGATCTAAGCGCCGCGCTCATTCTGCGGCCTCCGCAATCGGTTGACCATGAAGGATTTCGGCCGAGCAGCGCTGCAGCGTCGGCGATGCGCGCGCGATCGGATTGGAGAGGTAGAAATCCTCGATCGGGTAGACGATCTCGGCTTTGACCGCCGGTGCGCTCGCCGGCAGCGGAACCGGCCCGAAGACGGCAAGCCCGGGCTCGACGAGATGCGGATGCGCCTTCCCCAACGCCGCGCGAAGATCGGACAAAGTGTCGAAAGGCAATGGCTTGCCGAGCACGTCCGACAAGGCGCGCAAGATCGTCCAGTCCGCGCGCGCCTCGCCCGGCGGGTCGACCGCCTTCTCGGAAAACTGCACCCGGCCCTCGAGGTTCACGTAGGTGCCGTGCTTTTCCGTGTAGGCCGCGGCCGGGAGGATGACGTCGGCGATGCCGACGCCGCGGTCGCCATGCGTGCCGATATAGATTGTGAAGCAGTCGTCGAAGGAACCGTCCGCGAGATGCGATCCCTCGTCCGCGCCGAGCAGGAAGAGCGCCTTGAGCTTGCCCGATCCGGCCGTCTTCTGAAGTGCCTCGATGCCGCCCTTCACCCAGAAGCCGAGGTCGAGCGCGCCGACGCGCGACGCTGCGGTGTGGAGGATGCTGAAGCTCGCGCCGAGCCCCCGTGCCACCGCCTGTGCGGCAGCGCAGGCGCCGACGTGCACGAGCGCGCCGGTCCCGACGATCACGGCGCCATTCTGCGCGCTCTTGAATGTGTCGCGAACCACTTCCGGAAGGCTCGCCAGGACGGCCAGATTGGTGCCGATATGGGTGACGGGATAGGTCAGATCGACCTTCGGTCCGATATGAAAGACCTTCGCTCCTGCCTTGATAGCCTTGCGGATTCTGGTATTGACCAGTGGCGCTTCCCAACGCGGGTTGGTGCCGACGAGCAGGATCGCGCCGGCGCTTTCGACGCCGGCGATGGTGGCCGCGAATCGATACGCTCCGGGATCGGCGGCATCGAACCGCACGCCGTCCTGCCGGCATTCGTGCAGCTTCGAACCGAGCGCGCCGAGCAGGGACTTCATCGCATAGAGCGACTCAAGGTCCTGAAGGTCGCCCGCGATGGCAGCGATTTCGTCGCCATTCGCCCCTTTCAGCCCCTTGGCGATCGCGGCGAACGCCTCGTCCCACGTCGCCGCCTGCAGCTTTCCGTTCCGGCGCACCCAGGGCCGGTCGAGGCGGCGCTGGCCGAGCCCGTCGACCGCATGGCGCGTCTTGTCATGCGCCCATTCCTCGTTGACGTCCTCGTTGATGCGCGGAAGCACGCGCATCACCTCGCGGCCGCGGCTGTCGATGCGGATGTTGGTGCCGACCGCATCCATCACGTCGATACCGGGTGTCTTGCGCAGCTCCCACGGCCGGGCCTCGAACGAATAGGGTTTGGAGACCAGCGCGCCGACCGGGCAGAGATCGACGACGTTCCCGGACAATTCGGAGGTCATCGTGCCCTCGAGATAGGAGGTGATCTCCATATTCTCGCCGCGGTTGATCGCACCGATCTCCTCGACCCCCGCCACCTCCTCGGCAAAGCGCACGCAGCGCGTGCACTGGATGCAGCGGGTCATGATCGTCTTGACCACCGGGCCCATATATTTCTCGGTGACCGCGCGCTTGTTCTCGCCGAAGCGCGAATGGCCGCGGCCATAGGCGATCGCCTGGTCCTGAAGATCGCACTCGCCGCCCTGGTCGCAGATCGGGCAATCGAGCGGGTGGTTGATCAGGAGAAATTCCATCACGCCTTCGCGCGCCTTCTTCACCATCGGCGTCATGGTGTTGATTTCCTGCCCTTCCGCCACAGGAAGCGCGCAGCTGGCCTGGGGCTTGGGCGGACCCGGCTTCACCTCGACCAGACACATGCGGCAGTTGCCGGCGATGGTCAGCCGCTCATGGTAGCAGAAACGCGGTATCTCCTTGCCGGCGAGCTCACACGCCTGCAGCACGGTTGCGCCAGCGGGCACCTCGATCTCTTCGCCGTCGACTTTCACCTTAGGCATTGGCCCGACCCGTGCTTACTTGAGCCGCGAAATATCGCTCGCCGAGGTGAAGGGCCGCCGCGCCAATAAACGGCAGCACTGGAGCACTTAGCGTCTGCCAGAATACGCCGATCATTTTAAACCACTGGAATTCCGATGGTTGCGGGCTCGTCAAATCGAACATAACGATAATGTTCAAGCAGAAGCCGCCCACGAGCGACAGAATAGACACGGCGAACAAAATCCTGGCCGCCCGCCGCATCGCCAATAGGAAGAGCCGCTCCAACATCATTCCGCCGCCTCCAGCGCCTGACCCTGGCGCGCGACGATGCGGCGCTCGATCTCGGGACGGAAGTGGCGCACCAGGCCCTGGATCGGCCAGGCGGCGGCGTCGCCCAGCGCGCATATGGTGTGGCCCTCGATCTGCTTCGTGACGTCAAGAAGCGTGTCTATCTCGCTGATTTCGGCTTCTCCCGTCACCAGCCGCTCCATCACGCGCCACATCCAGCCGGTGCCCTCGCGACAGGGGGTGCACTGGCCGCAGCTCTCATGCTTGTAGAAATAGGAAATGCGCGCGATCGCCCGCACGATATCGGTCGACTTGTCCATCACGATCACCGCGGCGGTGCCGAGGCCCGACTTCAGATCGCGCAGCGCATCGAAATCCATCAGACAGTCGGCGATCTCGTGCGCCGGGACCAACGGCACCGACGATCCGCCGGGGATGACGGCGAGCAGATTGTCCCAGCCGCCGCGGATCCCGCCCGCATGCTTGTCGATCAGCTCGCGGAACGGAATCGACATCGATTCCTCGATGACGCAGGGCTTGTTCACATGGCCTGTGAGCTGGAACAGTTTGGTGCCTTCGTTCTTCTCGCGCCCGAAGCTCTTGAACCAGGCGGCGCCGCGCCGAAGGATGGTGGGCACCACCGCGATGCTCTCGACATTGTTGACCGTGGTCGGGCAGCCGTAGAGGCCGGCACCAGCGGGGAACGGCGGCTTGAGGCGCGGAAAGCCCTTCTTTCCCTCCAGGCTGTTGAGGAGCGCGGTTTCCTCGCCGCAAATATAGGCGCCGGCGCCGCGGTGGACGAAGACGTCGAAATCATAGCCGGACTTGCAGGCATTCTTGCCGAGCAGACCCGCGTCATAGGCCTCCTGCACGGCGGCGAAGAGCGTCTCGGCCTCGCGGATGAATTCGCCGCGGATGTAGA
>DATEOK010000222.1:0-4204 GCA_035274225.1 Dongiaceae bacterium | reverse complement strand
CAGGAACATCGCGATCTGGCGCGGCCGGGCAACCTGCCGCGCCAGGAACATCGCGATCTGGCGCGGCCGGGCAACCTGCCGGGCGCGGCGCGGCGACTGCATGTCCGCCAGCTTGATGTTGAAATGCTCGGCCACGCGCTTCTGGATCTCCTCGATGGTGACCCGGCGGTCATTGGCACGCAGCAGGTCGCGCAGCAGCTCCTGCGCGCTCTCCAGGGTCACCGCATGGCCGACCAGGGTGGCGTGGGCGGTGATGCGGGTCAGCGCCCCTTCCAGCTCGCGCACGTTGGACGAGATGCGGTGGGCCAGGAACTCCAGCACCTTGTGCGGGATCGGCACGCCCGACTGCTCGGCGCGCGACTGCAGGATGCCGAGGCGCAGCTCGTAGGTGGTCGGGTGGATGTCGGCGACCAGGCCCCAGCCGAGGCGGGAGCGCATGCGCTCTTCCAGTCCCTCGAGGTCGGACGGCGACTTGTCGGCGGACAGCACGACCTGGCGGTTCTGGTCGGCCAGGGCGTTGAAGGTGTGGAAGAACTCTTCCTGGGTCGAATCCTTGCCGATGATGAACTGCACGTCGTCCACCATCAGGATGTCGACTGAGCGGAACAGCTCCTTGAACGACATGGTGTTCTTGTTCCGGATCGCCCGGATGAACTGGTACATGAACTTTTCGGCCGAGAGGTAGATGACCTTCTTCTCTGGCTTCTTGGTGCGCATGTGCCAGGCGATGGCGTTCATCAGGTGGGTCTTGCCGAGGCCGACGCCGCCATAGAGGAACAGCGGGTTGAACGGCACGCTGTCGGCCTCCGCCACGCGCAGGGCGGCGGCGTGCGCAAGCTCGTTCGACTTGCCGACCACGAAATTCTCGAAAGTCAGGCGCGGATCCAACGGCGCCGACACGCTTTCGACGCTGTCATCGTCGCGCACCGGGGTTGCCGGGACCGGCGAGGCGGCAGCCGGCGCGTCCTCGTTGGCGGCCTCGTCGAGCGTGTCGAGCTCGAGCTCCGGCACCGGACGATGGGCGTCGACGATCACTTCGACGGTGCGGACTTCCGGATTCTCCGAGCTCCACAGCGCCTTCAGGCGGTCGGCATAATGCGTCGCAACCCAGTCGCGCATGAAGCGCGAGGGCACCGACACGCGCAGGTCGGGCCCGCGCTTGCCGGCAAGGTTGAGCGGCTTCAGCCAGGACCGGAAGGTCGCCTCGCCGAACTCCGCCCGCAGCCGACCACGCACCCGCGCCCATTGCGCGTTGAGCATGGAATCGCTGTTCAATTCCGCCATCGCTGTCCCCCAATAATCTTGTGTGCGCGCGTTCATTGCTGGACCCACGGCAGATTGCTGGCTTTCCAGCCATTGGACTTGCCGCGATGGCCTTGGCTATCGACGTCCCCTTCGAAGCCGCCAGCGACGTTGAAACACTTGGCATAACCTGCCGCGGTCAGCGCCTGCGCCGCCGACCTGGAGCGCGCGCCGCTGCGGCAGATGAAATAAAGCGGCGCACTCTTGTCGCCGCCGGTCAGCTGCTCGACCCGGGCGACGAAATCGGGATCCACCTGCATTTGCGGATAGACCTGCCAGCACACGAACCCGGTCTTCTTGCCCAGGCTGCGCAGGTCGGGAATCCCGACGAAATTCCATTCCGGCTGCGTGCGCACGTCGATCAGCACGGCTTTGGGGTCTTGCGTGAGCCCCTGCCAAGCCTCGGTCGGCGATACGTCCCCCGCGTAGCTCATGCTGTCACCCGCCGCGCCCACTCTTCGAAATCACTTCAGTCCCCGCTTTGAAGCGGGATTCAACCAATGATGACCACCGCTCCATATGACAGAGCGGTCATCTGTTCGCCGGACCGACCGTTGGAATCAGGCCGATCCGGCGCCACTAGGGCGCAACTGAAGATGGAAAATGTCGGTACATATTTTCGACGGTGCGACCGACCACACCGACCTGTCGCCGCTTGCCGACAGGTCTGTGGCGCTAGCGCAACAAGCACTGCCGCCGACCTTGGGAAGCAAGCTATTGGGCATCCCGTCGTCCATCGCCCCAGGACTTGTCTGAGGAGTGGACGTTAACATCTTGACCTGCAGCATATGTGTCTGATTTTTTTAAGTTATTGTCCCTAGCCCGACTGCCGCTGAGAACCCGCGGCACCCCTGTTTTTGGCTGGGGATAACTCTAAACCTTGGCTCTCCCCGCGCGCAACATGACCGAATCAAGAACGCGGAAACCACCGTTAATGCCCGTTGGACTGTGGCCGAGTCGCAACAGATATTGATCACACAATATCGCAACGCAGGGTGGCGCAATGCCCAAGCTGGCCCTGTGAAATAACGATCGCCGCGAAGCGGACCTCGCGGCGATGATAACGATTGCGACCGTTTAGCCGGCGAACCTGATGGGGTTCGCGAAGCTGTAACAATCAGCCGAGGGCCTTGAGCCGCTTGGTCAGGCGCGAAATCTTGCGGGCCACCGTGTTGCGGTGCATCACGCCCTTGGAGACGCCACGCTGCATCGCCGGCTGGGCGGCCTTGAGGGCGGCCGCGGCGGCAACCTTGTCGCCCGAAGCGATGGCGGTTTCGGCCTTCTTCACTTCGGTCTTGATCTCGCTGACGCGCGACTTGTTCCGCAGGGTGCGCCGGGGCGTCTGGCGGATGCGCTTTTCAGCCGATTTATGATGAGCCATGAGATATTTATCCGTATCGATCAGTCAACTCGGGCGCGGGTTATATAGAGGCGGCCCCACAAGGTCAACCCAGGCCCCCCCAAGTCGACCATGGGCCCGCTCCAAACCCGGCCCCTGGACGTATTGCGCCGGGCAGCGCATATACCAGCCGCGACTGGACAAAGAGACGGATCATGGCGGTGCTGCCGTTCCTGAAAATGCATGGGCTGGGCAACGACTTCGTGGTGATCGACCTGCGCGATCGCCCGGTCTCGCTCACCCTCTCCCAGCGACGCTGGATCGCCGACCGGCGGCGCGGCATCGGCTGCGACCAGCTGATCCTGCTGGAGACGCCGCGGCAGAAAGTCGCCGACGTCTTCATGCGCATCCACAACCCCGACGGCGGAGAGGCTGGCGCCTGCGGCAACGCCACGCGCTGCATCGCCGCCAAGGTCATGGCGGAGAAGAAGTCCAGCCACGTCATCGTCGAGACTATCTCCGGCCTGCTGGATACCGAGGCCTCGGACGGCGGGCGCATTTCCGTCGACATGGGCCCGGTCAAGCTGGACTGGCGCGAGGTTCCGGTGTCGGAAGCCTGCGACACTCTGCATCTGCCGCTGACTGTCGGACCGCTGAGCGATCCGGTCGGTGTCAATGTCGGCAATCCGCACGCCGTGTTCTTCGTGCCCGACGCGGAGACGGTCGACCTCGCCAGCCTGGGGCCGGTGCTGGAGCGCCACCGCCTGTTCCCCGAGCGCGCCAACATCGAGGTGGCGCAGGTTCTTTCCCCCGAGCGTATCCGCATGCGGGTGTGGGAGCGCAGCGCCGGCATCACCCAGGCCTGCGGCAGCGGCGCCTGCGCGACCCTGGTCGCTGCGGCCCGGCGCAAGCTGACCGGCCGCAGCGCGACCGTGGTGCTGGACGGCGGCGAGCTGCTGATCGAATGGCTGCCCGACAATCACGTCCGGATGACCGGCGGCTGGACCGAGAGCTTCCGCGGCGAAATCGACATTGCCGAGCTGGAGCGCGCCGTTGCCTGAGACCAAGCTCATCACGTTCGGCTGCCGCCTCAACGCCTTCGAGACCGAGGTGATGCGCGGCCATGCCAGCGCGGCGGGCCTCGGCGATGCCATCATCGTCAACACCTGCGCGGTGACCGCCGAGGCCGAGCGCCAGGCCCGCCAGGCGATCCGCAAGGCGCACCGCGAGAACCCCGGCGCGCGCATCATCGCCACCGGCTGCGCGGTGCAGATCGCGCCGGACCGCTATGCGGCCATGCCGGAGATCGACCACGTCATCGGCAACGAGGAGAAGCTGAAGGCGGAGAGCTTCTTCGCGCTTGCCGGCCAGGACGCGCCGCGCGTTTCGGTCGCCGACATCATGGGCGTCAAGGAGACCGCCGGGCACCTGATCACCGGCTACGCCGAGCGCACCCGCGCCTTTGTCGAGATCCAGCAGGGCTGCGATCACCGCTGCACCTTCTGCATCATCCCGTACGGGCGCGGCAACAACCGCTCGGTGCCGATCGGCGAGGTGGTGGCG
>DATEOK010000221.1:0-11402 GCA_035274225.1 Dongiaceae bacterium | reverse complement strand
CGAGCCGCTGTGGATGCAGTTCGGGCGCTATCTGTGGGGTCTAGCTCATTTCGACTTCGGGCCGTCCACCAAATACATGGACTACTCGGTCACCGAGTTGATCGTGCAGGGCTTGCCGGTCTCGCTCGAGGTTGGCGTATGGGCCATGCTGATTGCGACCTTCAGCGGCATCGCGCTCGGGATTGCAGGCGCACTGCGGCGCAACGGCGTCACCGATTTCGGCGCCGGCGTCATTGCCATGACCGGGATCGCGGTGCCGACCTTCGTCATCGGCCCCCTGTTGCAGATCGTGTTCGGCCTGCAGCTGCATTGGCTGCCGATCGCGGGCTGGGACGGGTCGTTCGCCGCCAAGATCCTCCCGGTGTTCGTGTTGGCGTTGCCGAACATCGCTTACATCTCGCGGCTGACCCGCGGCAGCATGATCGAGGCATTGCGCACGAACTATGTCCGCACCGCACGGGCGAAGGGCATCGGCCCACAACGCGTGATCTGGAAGCACGCCTTGACCGGCGCCATGCTGCCGGTCATTGCGTATCTCGGCCCGGCGACCGCGATTACCGTGACGGGATCGGTGGTGATCGAACAGATCTTCGGTATTCCCGGGATCGGGCGGTACTTCGTGGAGGGCGCCACCAACCGCGACTATCCGCTGGTGATGGGCGTGACCATTCTCTATGGCGGGATCGTGATCCTGGCCAACATCGTGACCGACGTCGCGCGCGGCCTGCTCGACCCCAAGGTGAGCTATGAGTGAGGCGACCGCAGGGGCGGCGGTTCCGCTCGAAGCCGCGAGCGCTGTCGGGCTCAGCCCGCTCCAGGCCTCCTGGCGGCGCTATAGCCGCAATAGGCTGGCCGTCGCCAGCATGTTCGTCCTGATCGTCATCACACTCGCTTGCTTCGCCGGACCGCTGCTGTTCCCGTACTCGTCGGAGGATACTGACTTCGAAAACATCTCGGCGCCCGTCGATCTGTTCTCGATCCATCCGTTCGGCACCGACGATTTCGGCCGCGACCTGTTGCTGCGCGTGCTCGAAGGTGGCCAGGTGTCGCTCGCGGTCGGTTTCTTCGGCGCGCTGGCGGCGGTCGCCATCGGTGTGCTCTACGGCGCGGTGGCGGGGTACGTCGGCGGCCGGCTGGACAATATCCTGATGCGCACGGTCGACGTGCTCTATGGCATCCCGTATTTTTTCCTGGTGGTGCTCATCAACATCGTGTTCGGACGCACGGTGATCGGCTTGTTCGCGTCGATCGTCGTGGTGCTGTGGCTGACGCCGGCGGTGATCGCGCGCGGACAGGCGGTGTCGCTGCGTCACCGCGAGTTCGTCGATGCGGCGCGGGCGGGCGGCATGACCGAGTGGCAGATCATCCGCCAGCATATCGTGCCGAACTCGCTCAACGTCGTGATCGTCTATTCCAGCCTGCTGGTGCTGGAGGTCATCGTTACCGAATCGTTCCTCAGTTTCCTCGGCCTCGGCGTCCAGGATCCGGCGACCTCCTGGGGCTCGCTGATCGAGGATGGCGCTTCCAACCTGGAGACTGACGTACGTCTGCTGCTGCTGCCGTGCAGCTTCCTGGTCGTCACCCTGTTCTGCCTCAACTTCATAGCCGACGGTCTGCGCGATGCCTTCGATCCGAACGAACGCTGACGTGGCCGCGCGGCAGGCAGCGGCGCCGATCCTGTCGGCGCGCGACCTGACGGTCGACTTCAAGCTGGAGCATGGCTGGGTGCGGGCGGTCGACGGCGTCAGCTTCGACGTGCGGCGCGGCGAGGTGCTGGGCATCGTCGGCGAATCCGGGTCGGGCAAGAGCCAGATCCTGATGGCGGCGATGGGACTGACGGCGATCAACGGCCGCTGCTCCGGCAGCGTGACTTTCGAAGGCCGGGAGATCCTGAACGCCTCGCCCGAGCAGCTGGACAAGGTTCGCGGCTCGTCAATGTCGATGATCTTCCAGGATCCGATGACCTCGCTCAATCCTTACATGCGCGTGGTCGACCAGCTGACCGAGGTGCTGGTGGCGCACCAGGGCAAGAGCAAGGCCGAAGCGGTCGACGTCGCGGTCGAGATGCTGGAACGGGTGCGCATTCCCGATGCGCGCCAGCGGATCTCGCTCTACCCCCACGAATTCTCCGGCGGCATGCGCCAGCGCGTGATGATCGCGATGGCGCTGCTGTGCCGGCCGAGCCTGTTGTTCGCCGACGAGCCGACCACCGCGCTCGACGTGACGGTGCAGGCGCAGATTCTCGACCTGCTGAACGGGCTGGTGCACGAACTCAATGCCGCGGTGGTGATCGTGACCCACGATCTCGGCGTCATCGCGCGGCTGTGCGACCGGGTAATCGTGCTCTATGGCGGCCGCATCATGGAGGAAGCGGCGATCGACGACCTGTTCGAGGCACCGCGTCATCCCTATGCACAGGGCTTGCTGGCGGCGACGCCGCGGCTGGACGACGACACCGCGCACGATCTGCGCACCATCAAGGGGACGCCGCGCGCATTGACTGGGCAGATCGCTGGCTGTCCCTTCGCGCCGCGCTGCGAGCGGAAGATCGAGCGTTGCACGGCGGAAACGCCGGCCCTTCATCGCCTGGCCGGCGGACGCGCGGCCGCCTGCCATCTCGTGACCGGGTAGAAACGCACCGATGACCGAAGCCTTGCTCAGCGTCCGTGACCTCAAGGTCCACTTCCCGGTCGGGAGGGGGCTGCTGACCGGCGCCAAGGGCGCGGTCAAGGCCGTGGACGGCATCTCGTTCGACCTCAAGCCGGGCGAGACCCTCGGCATCGTCGGCGAATCCGGTTGCGGCAAGTCGACGCTCGGCCGCGCCATCCTGCGCCTCACCAAGCCTACCGACGGCACCGTGGTGTGGCTGGGCCAGGATTTCTTCGGCCTCGACAAGGCCAGCCTGCGCAAGGCGCGGCGGGACGTGCAGATCATCTTCCAGGATCCGCTGGCGTCGCTCGACCCGCGCATGACGGTCGGCGCCATCATTGCGCGGCCGCTCAAGACGTTCCATCCAGAGCTGAAGAAAACCGAGATCGACGCACGGGTGAAGGAAGCGATGGCGCAGGTCGGCCTGGCACCGGAGATGATGCGGCGCTATCCGCACGAATTCTCCGGCGGGCAGTGCCAGCGCATCGGCATCGCGCGCGCGATGATCCTGCGCCCCAAGCTGATCGTGTGCGACGAGCCGGTATCGGCGCTCGATGTTTCGATCCAGGCGCAGATCATCAACCTGCTGCGCAAGCTGCAGCGGGAGCTGGGGCTGTCGCTGCTGTTCATCTCGCACAATCTCTCGGTGGTGCGGCACATCAGCCACCGGGTGATGGTGCTCTATCTCGGCAAGGTGATGGAGCTGGCGGAGCGCGACGCGTTCTACGCCAATCCGATGCATCCTTATTCCAAGGCGCTGATCTCGGCCATCCCGCTGCCCGATCCGAAGGCGGAGCGGGCGCGCGAGCGGGTGATGCTGCAGGGCGACTTGCCGTCGCCGCTCAATCCGCCGAAAGGTTGCCGCTTCTGCACCCGCTGCCCGATGGCCGCCGATCTGTGCCATAGCAAGGAGCCGCCGCTGTCACCGCGCAGCGACGGGCGGCTGGTCGCCTGTCATTTCGTCTGATACCGGTATTTCGATGACGCATTTCGAATCGCTCGAACCGTTCCTGCATCGCCTGTTCCGTGTGAGCGAGGCCTGGGGCGCGCGCCTGTCGCCCGACCGCCGGCAGGTCGCCTGGATCGCCGGCAATCTCGGCCCGACCTCGCAGCTGTGGCTGGCGCCGGCCGACGGCAGCGCGCCGCCCAAGAGCTGGATCGCCAACGAGCGCGACTGCGACTGGTTCTTCTGGGCGCCGGATTCCGGCTCGGTCATCCTCGGGCAATCGCGCGATGGCGACGAGCGGGTGGGCTTGAGCCAGGTTGCGCTGGACGGAACCGTGCGTGCGCTGACGGAAGAGCGGCCCGACTACTACATCCATGGTGGCCAGATCGATCCCGACGGGCGGTTCCTGGTCTATGCCGCCAATCGCGATCCGGCGAGTGGGCGAGAGATCGAGACGCCGGTCATCTACCGCCACGAAGTCGCGACCGGCGATCGTGTGGCGCTGAGCCGGCTGCAGCGCGCAGCCTATGTGACGCCGCGCCTGTCGCCGGACGGACGGCACGTGCTCTATTCCCGCAAGGACCGCCATCCCGCGGGGCGCCAGCTGTGGCTGGTCGGCATCGACGGCTCACGCGATCGCGAGATCCTGAATGCCGGCGACGCTCGCAAGGTGGATGCGCAGTGGGCACCTGACAGCAAGCAATTGGTGACGACGGCGGAAGCGGGCGATCACCGCCGCGTCGGCCTGATCGACGTCGCGACCGACGCAGTGCGCTGGCTAATCGACGATCCGGCGCTGCAGATCTCCGGCGCGCACTGGCCGAAGGGCTCGGACCACATCGTCGTGACGGAAACCAGGAGCGCGCGCGAGGTCGTCAGCCTGCTCGATCCGGTGAGCGGCGCGCGTGCCCCGTTTCCGGGCGCGGACGGAACCTTGCTGCCGATCGGGCCGGCCGCCGACGGCGCCTGGGTCTGCTATCACTACGACGCGCGCCACCCGATGCGGATCGTGCGCCAACAGGGCGGCGCCTTGCAGGCGCTGTCCGACTTCTCCGATCGCCGGATCGCCGGGTCGGAGCTTGCGGCGGCGGAGGATTTCCGCTGGCGCGCCGGCGACGGAACGGAGATCCAAGGCTGGCTCTACCGGCCGAAGGACACGGCACGCGGCGCAATCATGTTGGTGCATGGCGGACCGACGGCGCATTCGGAGGACGCGTTCGACCCGGAGGCGCAATACCTGGTCGCGGCGGGTTTTGCGGTGCTGCAGCCGAATTATCGCGGCTCGACCGGTTTCGGCTTGCCGTTTCAGGAAGCGATCAAGGTCGAAGGCTGGGGCGGCGCCGAGCAGGACGACATCGCGCGCGGCGCCGAGGCGCTGATCGCAAAGGGTGTTGCCGGGCCGGGCCGCGTCGGCGTGACCGGCACGTCGTACGGCGGCTATTCGTCCTGGTGCCAGATCACGCGCGCGGCGCCCGAGGTCATCAAGGCCTCGGCGCCGATCTGCGGCATGACCGACCTGGTGGTGGACTACGAGACCACGCGGCCGGACCTCAGGCCCTATTCCGAGGAGATGATGGGCGGATCGCCGGCACGGGTGCCGGAGCGCTATCGCGAGCGCTCGCCGATCCATTTCGTCGACCGCATCCGCGGCCGGCTGATGATCGTGCAGGGCCTGAACGATCCCAACGTCACGCCGCAGAACGTGACCGACGTCCGCGCGCGCCTGGATGCCGCCGGCATCAAGTATGAGCTGCTGCTGTTCGAGGACGAGGGCCACGGCATCGCCAAGCCCGAGAACCGCAAGAATCTGTGCCGGCAACTCGCGCGCTTTTTCGCCGAGGCGTTCGAGCGATGAGCGACATCGCGCAGCTGGCCCGCGCCTGGGCGACCTATCCGGACTTCTGGGAGCCGAAGCTGTCCAAGGACGGACGCTGGGCGGCCTGGACCTGGACCGGTCCGACCGAAGCCGGCAACGTGTGGCTGGCGCCGACCGACGGCAGCGCGCCGCCGCGACGCGTGACGGATGAGGTGGACCATATCTATGTCCGCTCCTTCTCGCCGGACGGCAAGCGCCTGCTGCTGGCGCAATCCGAGGGCTCCTGCGAGCACGATCATCTGATCCTGCTCGATCTGGAGAGCGGCACCCGAACGCAGCTGACGCCCAAGCAGGACGACCACTACATCTTCGGTGGTGCCTTCACGCAGGACGGACGGTCGGTGCTCTACGCCGCGAGCTGGGACGATGCGACCAAGACGGCGATCGACGGTCAACGTCTCTATCTGCACGATCTCGACAGCGGCAGCCGCCGCATTGTCGGCGCATCCGAGAGCTTGAGCGACGTGCCACCCGAGTTCTCCGAAGACGGCCGCTTTGTGCTCTATCACCGGCACGAGCGGCATCCCGGCGGAAGCCAGGTTTGGCTGCTCGACCTCAAGACCGGCGAGGACCGCGAGATCCTCAATCTCGGTGACGATCGCAAGGCCTACGGTTCCTGGACCGACGACAATCGCATCCTGGTCTGGGCCGAAAGCGGGACGCATGACCGGGTCGGGCTGCTGACCCTGCCGCAGCTCGACCTGCAGTGGCTGATCGACGATCCGAAGCGATCGATTGACGATGCGGTCGCCGGCGTGGATGGCCGCAGCGTGGCGGTCCTCGAGTTCCGCCAGGGCGCGCTGCATGCGACCTTGCTGAACCTCGTCACCGGCGCCGAACGGCCGATGGAGCTGCCGGGCCATAGCCTGCTGCCGCTCGAACAGCTTCCGTCCGGTCATTGGCTGTGCGAACGCTATTCCTCGCATGCGCCGCACGAGCTGGTGCGGTTCGATCCAGAGACCGGCACGGCGCTCGAGGTCTCCAGGACCGCGCACCATCTCGCCGAACCGTCAATGCGCTTTGCGTCGGCACAGCCCTATCGCTGGCGATCAGGCGACGGCATGGAAATCGCGGGCTGGCTGTACGAGCCGCAAGGCGAAAGCCGCGGCCTCATCGCGCACATCCATGGCGGACCGACCTGGCACAGCGAGGATTGGGTCAACGGCTCGATCCAGTGCCTGGTCGCGGCGGGCTTCACCGTACTCGATCCCAACTATCGCGGATCGACCGGCTATGGTCGCGCCTTCCGCGAGGCGATCAAGCAGGACGGCTGGGGCGGGCGCGAGCAGGGCGACATCCGCGCCGGCATCGAAAGCCTGGTCGCGGCCGGCAAGGGCAAACGCGGGCACATCGGCATCATGGGCCTGTCCTATGGCGGCTATTCATCCTGGTGCCAGATCACCAAATCCACCGACCTGTTCAATGCCGCGGTCCCGATCTGCGGCATGTACCAGCTCGCGATCGACTATGAAGAGACCGGCATGCCGCACGGCCGCGACTACAGCGAAGAGATGATGGGCGGCACGCCGGCCGAGCAGCCGGAGCGCTATTTCAACGGCTCGCCGGGAAACTTCATCGACCGCATCAAGGGACGATTACTGATCGTGCACGGCATGCGGGACACCAACGTCTCGCCGGAGAACACCAAGGCTGCGGTCCGCGATCTCGACCGGGCCGGCATCCGCTACGAGCTGCTCACCTTCGACAACGAGGGGCACGGCATCTACCGCGCCGCGAACCGCACGGCTCTGTTCGAGCGGGTCGCGGCGTTCTTCGCGGACGCTTTCGCAGGCGCTTAAGTCTCCGCCCACATGCGCAGCAGGTTGGCGTAGACGTGGTGCGCCAGGTCCGTTTCATTGGCGTCCGGCGCAATCGCGTTCATCTTGTCCTTGACCTCTGACAGCGAAGCCAGGATCTCGCGCTGCCGGTCGTCGCGCACGTAGGACTGTACCCAGGTGACCGCGACCAGGCGCTCGCCGCGGGTGACTTCGGCCACTTCGTGCAGGCTGGAAGAGGGATAGACCACGACCGAGCCGCTCGGCAGCTTCACTTCCTGCATGCCGAACGAACCGTGGATGATCAGTTCGCCGCCGTCATACTCGTTGATGTCGCTGATGAAGACGGTGACGGAAACGTCGGACCGTTCGCGCGCCTGCTTCGGGCCCATCAGGGCATTGTCGACATGCTGGCCATAAGCCATGCCCTGGCGATAGCGGCTGATGAGCGGCGGGCGGACCCGCTTCGGCAGCGCGGCGCGGTTGAAGTCCTTGTTGCGCATCAGGGCGCTGACGACGATTTCGTGCAGGACCTTGCGCTCCTCGGCCTTCTGCGAGACCTGCTCATTGTTCTTGACCCGACGCGCGCGGCCGCCGGCGGTTTCGGCGCCCGGCACGAAGGGGAGCAAAGCCGCTTCCTCGCGCAGCTTCTTGATCTCCTCCAGTGTCAGCACGTCGGTAATGCAAGCAATCATCTCGGACCTCGATCGATCTCAATCACGATGTTTGTGCCGCGAAGCGCGGCGCCATTCAAGTGGCGCAGCGTGCTCAGCGCGCGAGGATTTGCCGCGCCGCTACCAGCGCATCCGCCAACCGGTCGATATCCCCGGCGTCGTTGTGGATCCCGAACGAGGCGCGGACCGTGCCCGGCAGCCCCAGGTGATCCATCAACGGCTGGGCGCAATGATGGCCCGTCCGCACGCACACGCCGCGTTCGCCGAGCAGCGACCCGGCATCGTGCGGATGGACGCCATCCAACGTAAAGGAAACGATGCCGATACGCTGTTGCGGCGTGCCGACCGGTCTGACGCCGGGAATTTCGGCCAGCCGCTCCAGCGCGTAGCGCGTCAATGCCTGGTCGTGTGCTTCGATCCGATCCCAACCGACGGATTCGATGAAATCGATCGCCGCTGCCAAGCCGACCGCGGGCACGATCGGCGGCGTGCCGGCCTCGAAGCGCTGCGGCGGCTCGGCATATTCGGTGCCGGCGAAGCTGACGGTGCGGATCATGTCGCCGCCGCCCTGCCAGGGTGGCATGGATGCTAGCAGGTCCGGCTTGCCGTACAGCACGCCAATGCCGTCGGGGCCGTACAGCTTGTGGCCGGTGAAGGCCAGGAAGTCGCAATCCCAATCCTCGACGTCGATGGCGAAATGTGGCGCCGCCTGCGCGCCGTCGACCAGGGCCACCGCGCCGGCCCGATGGGCGCGCGCGACAATCTCCTTGATCGGGGTGCGTGTGCCAAGCGCGTTCGAGGCAGCGGTGACGGCCACCAGCTTGGGCTTGCGTTTCAGCAAGCTGTCCAATGCGTCAAGCACGAGATCGCCGTTCGCGTCGATTGGCGCCGGCATGAGTTCCAGGCCTTGGCGGTCGCACAGCATTTGCCAAGGCACGATGTTGGCATGGTGCTCGAGCGTCGTGACCAGGATGCGATCGCCGCCCTTGAGCCGTGCGCCGAAGGAATGGGCAACCAGGTTGACCGCCTCCGTCGCGTTGCGGGTGAAGACGATGGTGTCCGCCGACGGCGCCTTGAGGAAGCGGGCGACGCGCGCCCGGGCGCTTTCATAGGCCTCCGTGGCCACCTCGCTCAGCGGATAGACCGCACGATGGATGTTGGCGTAGCTGGTTTCGTAGAACTGCCGCATCCGGTCCAAGACCGCCTTCGGCTTTTGGGCGCTGGCGGCGCTGTCGAGGTAGGCGATGTCGCGCCCGGCTAGAAGCGGGAAGGCGTTGCGTGGCACCAGGGGTGATCGTTGTTCAATCATGCTGACCAGCAGTCAAAACGGCCCGGGAATAGCGGAGGTTCCTGACCAACAAGTCAAGACTCGAGCCGGCTGACGCAGTCTTGACTTGAATCGCGTCGGGCGCCGCCCGACCATCGAGCCCTGGCCCGCACGAGCGTTGACTCTGCCCGTGGCTGGTGCAAGATAGCGAGATCGTTCGTATACGAACGATCCTCCGGCCGGTAGGCCTGTTTGATCGTGCTGGGAATCGCGCTGGCAGAGTCTGGGAGCAATCAACCGGCCCGCCAAAGGGCCGTCACAAGGAGGGAGCCTGATGTCTAAGACGAATTCACGGATCACCCGCCGGCGCTTTGTCGCCGGGGCCGGCGCGATCGGCCTTGGCGCCGCGACGGGTGTCCTTGCCGCACCGCGCATTGTGCGCGCCGAAGGCAAGATCACGGTCCTGAACTGGCAGGGCTACGGCACCGACGAGAAGTGGGCGGTCGAGGCCTTCAAGAAGGCGACCGGCATCGACGTGGTGCACGACTACTTCAACTCCGAGCCGGAAATGATCACCAAGCTGCGCACCAATCCGGGCGCCTATGACGTGGTCCTCACCAACTCGGCCTGGAACGGCGTCGCCTCGGGCGAGGAGTTGGTCCAGGCGATCGACACCTCGGCGATCAAGCATTTCGGCGATCTCAATCCGTCGCTGCGCGATTCCGCGCTGCTGGGCAAGGACGGCAAGGTCTATGGCGTGTCCTGGGTCTGGGGCATGACCGCGATCGCCTACAACACCGAGAAGTTCAATCCGGCGCCGGATTCCGTCGAGGTCCTGTGGGACCCGAAGAACGCCAAGCGCGTGTCGGTGCGCGACGACGCGGTCGAGGCGGTGTCCTACGCTGCGATCGCGACCGGCCAGGACATGAACCATCCGAAGGACATCGAGAAGGTGAAGGCCAAGCTGCTGGAGCTGAAGCCGCAGATCGCCACCCTGTGGTCGTCGGAAGACGAGTGGAACAAGCTGTTCCAGTCCGGCACCTTTGACGTCTCGGTCTATTGGAGCGGCTCGGCCGCGCGGTCCAAGACCAACTTCAAGCTGCCGGTCGGCTACATGGTCCCGAAGGAAGGCGGCATCGGCTGGTTCGACGGCCTCGCCATCGCCAGCAATGCGCCCAACCTCAGCGGCGCGCAGTCGTTCATCGACTACATGGTCGACCCGGCCTTCTACGTGCAGTGGGCGACCACGGTCGGCGCGCCGGCTTCGGCGAACACCAAGGCCAACGAGCAATTGCCGGCCGATGACGTGGGCCGCCAGATCCACGGCGACCAGGCGGCGATCAAGCGCTTGCAGTTCATGGCGCCGCTCACCGACGAGGAGCGCCAGAGCTTCTCCGACCTGTGGACCGAGGTGAAAGCGGAGTTCGCGAAGTAACCACCGCCTGTCAGGGCGATACGACATGCGCCACCGGTGCGGGACCACCGGTGGCGCATTCCTTAGGGCTGATCAAGTTGATAGGAACAGGGGATGGCCGTCGCCGACCGGCGGAATAGGGGAGCGATCCTGGCCCTCACCGGGCCGGCCTATCTCTGGCTGACGGCAACCATCTTCCTCCCGCTGTCGGCGATGCTCTATTGCAGCTTCCTCGCCAAATCGCCGCTGATTCCAGCGCCGGTGAGCTTCACGCTGAAGCACTATGCCGCCTTCATCGACCGGCCGGTCAACCAGCAGCTGATGCTGTGGTCGCTGCAACTCGGTGCCGTGGTCACGATCTGCTGCCTGGTGGTCGGATACCCGGCGGCGCTGGCGCTCGCCAAGGTGATCAAGGGGCGCTGGCGCGAGGCGATGTTCCTGATGGTGGTGCTGCCGTTCTGGAGCAACGCGCTGGTGCGCACCTTTTCCTGGACCATGGTGCTGCGCAACGACGGTTTGGCGGAGCAGGCGATCCAGGTCTTCGTGCCATCGGTGACCGAGTTCGATCTGCTCTATTCCTATCCGGCGGTGGTGATCGGCCTGGTCCACTCGTACCTGCCGTACATGATCCTCACCTGCTACATCTCACTGCAGGCGATCGACGATTCCGTCATCGAGGCGGCGCGCAGCCTCGGCGCGCGGCCGTTCCAATTGCTGCGCCGGGTGATCTTTCCCATGAGCCTGCCCGGTGTGCTCGCGGGCTCCGCTCTGATCTTCGTACCGGCCGTCGGCTCGTTCATG
>DATEOK010000220.1:0-3971 GCA_035274225.1 Dongiaceae bacterium | reverse complement strand
AATATGCCACGTGGTATTGGCATGAGCGGGCGCTCGAGGGTGCCCTGGCATTGGTCTCCGTGCTGGTCGCGATGCTGGCGCTGCCGCGCATTCTCGCCGGCAGCAACGCCGGAATCGCCTCGGCCGACCAGAGCCTCGCCTGGCTGCGGTGCCCATGGACGCGTTTGCCCGATGGCACGCTCGGCTTGGGTGTCCTGCAGTTGCTGGCGATCGCGGGCGCGGCGGTGGTCGCGCTCGGCCTCGATTTCGATCAGCGCTATCGCGACTATCCGATCTGGGCTTTTGCAGTGCCGGCGGTGGCGTTTGCGCTGCTCCCGTTGCGCGCGACCGGGGCAACCATTGCGCGACAGATGCCGATCGAGCTCTGCTTCGCAACACTGCTGGCGCTGTCGGCGGTTTTCATCGCTCTTAACGAAAATGTCTTCACCCGGCCCGAGATGCGACAGTCGATCGCCGCGGCGTTCGGGCCGGCCATGAGCGGCGACATCAGCGGCAATTCCCTGATCTGGTGCCTGTTGCTGCTCGCCTTCGCCTATCCCTGGTTCGCGTTGCGCCGCGCCGCCGCTTCCGAGCGACCGGCGATCGGACCGAGTTCGATCCGCAATTAACGCCCCATTAACCGCCCCTCTTAAGGATACGGAGAGGATATCGGCGCTACTTTAGCGCTGGATTTTCAGGCGTTCGCATTCGATCGGGAGCGGATTCATGGATGGAGCGGCGGCTCACGTCGTAACCTTCGGCACCGTGGCGGCCATCGAAGGCGCCCGGGCCCGCGTCGTTCTGGACATGGCCGAAGACGGTTCCGGTTTCGCCGGCCCCGTGCCGCCGCAGATCGGCCAGGTGGTGCGCGTCGACGTCGGCGAAGCGCGCGTGTTCGGCGTCATCATCGGATTGCGCACGCCAGCCGCCGAGCAGGCCATCATCGGCCCGCCGAACCAGATCATGGACCTCGACCTGATCGGCGAGGTCCTCGAGACCGACGCCAATGCGCGGTTCCGCCGCGGCGTGTCCGAATTCCCGCGCCTGGGCGACCGCGTGTCGGCCGCCGGCAGCGACGACCTGCGCAGGATCTTCACCCGCACCGACCGCGAAGGCGTGCGTGTCGGCTGCGTGCATCAGGACCCGTCGCTGCCCGCCAACATCTTCACCGACGACCTGCTCGGCAAGCATTTTGCCGTGCTCGGCACCACCGGCTCGGGCAAGTCCTGTGCCCTCGCCGCGATCGTGCGCGGCATCCTCAGCAAGCACAAGCACGGCCACGTCCTCATCCTCGATCCGCACAACGAGTATGCCGCGGCGTTCGGCGAGCTGGCCGACGTGATCAGCCCGGCCAACCTCGAGCTGCCGTACTGGCTGCTGAACTTCGACGAGATGAAGGAACTGGTCATCGGCGAATCGAGCCGCACGCCGGAAGTCGACGCCTCGATCCTGAACTACGTCATCGTCGAAGCGAAGAAAAAGCTGGCCGGCGGCCAGGAGTTCGCCATCACCGTCGACACGCCGGTGCCCTATCGCCTGTCCGACGTGACCCGCATCATCGACGACCTGATGGGCAAGTACGAGCGGCCGCTGGAGCTGGCGCCGTACATGCGCATCAAGGACCGCTTCAACGCGCTGCAGGCCGACCGCCGCTATGCCTTCATGTTCCCGGGCCTGATGGTGCGGGACGAGATGACCCGCCTGCTGGCGCGCATGTTCCGAGTGCCGGTGGAGGGCAAGCCGGTCACCATCTTCGACACCTCGGGCGTTCCGACCGAAATCCTTAACGTCGTGGTGTCGATGCTGTGCCGCCTCACCTTCGACTTCGCGTTGTGGAGCGACCGCGCGGTTCCGATCCTGCTGGTCTGCGAAGAGGCGCACCGCTACGCGCCGAGCAACGAAAAGCTGGGCTTCGAGCCGACCAAGCGCGCCATCGCGCGCATCGCGCTCGAAGGCCGTAAATACGGCGTCTCGCTCGGCCTGGTGACGCAGCGCCCGTCGGAGCTGGCGGCCAACATCCTGTCCCAGTGCAACACCATCTTCGCGATGCGCATCACCAACAGCAAGGACCGCGAGTACCTGGCGTCAGCCATGCCGGAATCCGGCAGCGGCATGCTGGAGGAGCTGCCGGCCCTGCGCGCCGCCGAAGCGATCGCGATCGGCGAAGGCGTGCCGGTGCCGCTGCGCATCATGTTCGATCCGCTGCCGGACGATGGCCGTCCGCGCAGCAACACCGCGCGCTTCAGCGATGCGTGGGACCACGACGACGTCCCGGCCGACTTCCTGACCGATGTCGTCGGCCGCTGGCGCCGTCAGAGGTAAGCCTCTCCGGCGTTTCCGCCGAAATGGACATGGCCCGATCCACCGATCGGGCCATGTCTTCTAGCGCTTCCGGAGCAGCGCCAGCAGCGTCAGGACCAGGGCGAGCGCGCCGAGCGTCGTGTTGTAGAGCACCAGCGCCAGCGCGCTGAACTGCAGCGCAATCCCCAGCATGACGCGCAGCGCCGCCGGCGGCAGCGGAACTGCCAACGCCGCCGCGGCTCCGGCAACCGCGACCCAACCCCAGACCTCGTAATACTGCCCCAGGATCAGCCATTCCCGAGGTCGGCACCAGCCCGGCGCGTCGGCCTGCGCGCATGCGAGGCCGATCGCTTCCGGCTGGATCACGCCGTAGCGCAGCCAGAAGGCGAGGACGAAACCGATCAGTGGGACGATCGCCCAGCCAAGGGCGCGGCGCAGGGTCCAGCTGTGGGGAACAGGGGCGTCGGTCATGCATTGCCGTTCTATCGCAAACACGGTGACATGCAAGGGTCGACGACATTCTAAGGCCTGGGGTCATCGTGCGTTCCGCAACTCTGGCAATTCATGCCGACCTCCGCCAACATGCGGTCCTGCCGAAGGGAGTGACCATGAGACGAAACCGAACCGTTCCGCGCGGCCAAGTGCATCGCCTGACGCACACCAGCAAGGCGCTCGAAGGCAACCTGCTCGGCGATCCGACCGAGCGCGAGCTGCATGTCTATACCCCGCACGGCTACCAGGAAGGCGCGCGCCTGCCGCTGCTGGTGGATGTGGTCGGCTTTACCGGATCGGGCATGGGCCACACCAACTGGAAGGCGTTCACCGAGAATGTGCCGGAGCGGCTGGACCGCCTGATCGGCGAGGGCAAGATGGGGCCGGTGGTGGTCGCCTTCCCCGACTGCTATTCGCGCCTCGGCGGCAATCAGTATATCAATTCCGCCGCCATCGGCCGCTTCGAGGATTACCTGATCCGGGAGATCGTGCCGTTCGTCGAAGGCCGCTTCTCCGCCGGCGGCCAGGGCAACCGCGGCATCTTCGGCAAGTCGTCGGGCGGCTTCGGCGCCATCACCCACGGGCTGCGGCACGGCGATTTCTGGTCGGCGCTGGCCTGCCACTCCGGCGACATGGGCTTCGAGCTCTGCTATCTGCACGACGTGCCGAAGACTCTGAACGAGCTCGCCAAGCATGGCCGCTCGATCGAGAAGTTCATCGCCCATTTCGAAGCCTCGCCCAAGCCGACCGAGGACGAGATCACCACGATCATGATCCTGGCGATGGCGGCGACCTACGATCCCGATCCGTCTTGCTTCCTCGGCGTGCGGCTGCCGGTCGATCTCTATACCGGAGAGCTGATCGAGGAGCGCTGGCGCAACTGGCTAGTATGGGATCCCGCGCTGACGATCGACAAGTATGCCGACAACCTGCGCAAGCTGAAGGGCATCTACATCGATTGCGGCGACCGCGACCAATTCATCCTGCATTACGGCGCGCGCCGCGTGCACCGCGCGCTGGAGCGACTGAACATCAGGCACGTCTACGAGGAATTCCCGGACGACCACACCGCGGTCGACTACCGCATGGACAAGTCGCTACCGTTCCTGGAGAAGGCGCTGCGCGGCGAGGCCTAGAGCGGTATTCCCTAAACTGGGAGCGGTTCTGCCGGAGCGATTTTCGCCAAGGGGGAGGAAGCG
>DATEOK010000219.1:0-3524 GCA_035274225.1 Dongiaceae bacterium | reverse complement strand
CGATCAACGAGATCATGCGCAGCGTCCTGATGTTTCGTCTCTACAAGAGCAAGTTCGAGAACAAGAGCACCACGGACAACGTCGAGGTGTTCCGTAAGGCTGCGGCCGAGTTCGAGCAGAAGGCGGCGACCGTCCTGGCGGGCATTTCCAATCCGTCATGGCACAGCCTGGCGCAGGATGCCTTCGGCATGACCAAAACCTATGTCGAGAACTTCGAGAAGTACCAAGCCGTCATGCTGGAGCGCCTCGACGTGGTCACGAACTCGATGGTGCCGCTCGGCAATCACGTCTCCGAATCGCTGCAGGTCATCGTCGATGGCGCGATCGCCGCTCAGAACGAGCTGGGTCCGGTGGCGTCCCAGAGCATGGCGCGCGGCATCATGGTCGCCATGATCATCTCGGGCATCGCGATCATGGTCGGTATTGCGGTCGGGTTCGTCGTGGCGCGCGGCATCACCAAGCCGGTCGTCGCGATGACCCAGGCGATGGGCACCCTGGCGAATGGCGACACCTCGGTCCGAATCCCGGCACAGGGCCGGAAGGACGAAGTCGGCGCGATGGCGAACGCCGTGCAGGTGTTCAAGGACAACATGATCGAGACCGAGCGGCTGCGCGCCGAGCAGGAAGAAGCCAAGAAGCGTGCGGAAGCCCTGCGTCGCCAGGGCATGCTCGAGCTGGCCGACCGGTTCGAATCGACCGTCGGCGGGATCGTGAACGGCGTCACCTCGGCCGCGACCGAGCTGCAGGCAACGGCCCAGGCCTTGTCGGCGACCGCGGAGGAAACCTCGCGCCAATCGACCGCGGTTGCGGCGGCGTCCGAGCAGACCACCCAGAACGTCCAGACCGTAGCTGCCGCGACCGAAGAGCTCACTTCCTCGATCCGCGAGATCAGCAACCAGGTGACGGAATCGACCCGTATCGTTGCCGGCGCCGTCACGCAGGCCGAGGACACCAACTCCAAGGTGAAAGGCCTGTCCGAAGCGGCGCAGAAGATCGGCGAGGTCGTGACGCTGATCAACGAGATCGCCGGCCAGACCAACCTGCTGGCGCTCAACGCCACGATCGAGGCCGCGCGCGCCGGCGAAGCGGGCAAGGGCTTCGCGGTGGTGGCGAGCGAGGTGAAGAACCTGGCGACCCAGACCGGCCGTGCGACCGAAGAGATCGCCGGTCAGGTGAAGGCCATCCAGGACTCGACCGAGTCCGCCGCCCAGGCTATCCACGCGATCACCCTGACCATCAACCGGGTGAACGAGATCTCGACTGCCATCGCTTCGGCGGTCGAGGAGCAGGGCGCCGCCACTCAGGAGATCTCGCGCAACGTCCAGGAAGCTTCGACCGGCACCGCCGAAGTCTCGACCAACATCACCGGCGTCACGCAGGCCTCGCAGCAGACCAGCGCCGGCTCGACGCAGGTGCTGGCATCGGCGTCAGAGCTCGCCGCCAACGGCGAACGCCTGAAGAAGGAAGTCGATACCTTCCTGCATAACGTGCGCGCCGGCTAGGGCATCCACCGACACACGCGCCTCCACCGCTGCAGCGGTGGAGGCGCGTTGCCCATGGCAAGCTACGTCGCTATCCTTTGCCGATTCCCTTCGGCCGGTCGCTCACCCACAGGATGGCGCGATGCCCATGACCTCACGGCTCAAGACCGCCCTCGTCGGCGTTGGCTTGCTTGCCCAACTTCCCTTTTTCGCCCCCGGCGCCTTGGCCCAAGACGCGGAGAGCGAGGCACTCCAGATCTATGGACTCGCGCTCGACGAGACGCGCCTCGGCGACGGCTTTTGCGAGAGCTGCGCAGGGCGCAGCGAGGCCCTGCCCAAGGTTCTCCGCATGGAAGTCCAGACCACGCCGGCGCCCTACGTGGAGCTGGTGCTGGAGCCGGGGCCGACTGGGCGGCCGCGCGATGTCCGGATCTGGTATGCCCCGCGCGAGGAAGACGGGCAGAGCTTCATGATCACGACCACGTCGCACGTCGACGGCAACCTGGATCATGCCCGCAACGACGTGATCGAAACCTTCGGCGCGCCGACCGTGGAATTCACCCATGCCGACATGGAGGCGCGCGGCATCCGCGTCGCGGACCTCGCTGTCGACACGCTGCTCTACGTCGACCGCGCACTGCCCGACACTGACTGGGCCCGGATCGCCCATCGCGTGCGCAGCGAGTTCAATCCGACCGGTGCCGAGCTCTTCTCGCTCACCAACACCCGGCTGCGAACGCTCGCACGGCTGCTCGGCCCGGACTTCCGCGGCGCCATCGTGCAGGTCAGCGAGTCCGGCTGGAGCCACGACAGCACCGTGACCACCATCCTGCTCGACCTCACGCGCGCGCAGTCGATCTTCCGTTTGGCGGGCTAGTGCGCCGACCCGGCAGCGGGCGACGGTTCAGGTGATATGCCGGAACTGATGCGGAGCCGCCATCACCTCTTCGACCGCGGCCATGGCGCGGGCATGGCGCTCCGGCCAGCCACCGTCGATCACGGTATAGGGCAGGCTCCTTTTCTGCAGCGCTTCGACGAAGTGCTCCATGCGGAGCTGCCGCGCCGTGCCGCCGTACCTGAGGATGTCCGGCACAAACGGCACATCGTCCTTGAGCAACAGGCGCAGGTCGTAGGGACGTGCCGCGATCTCCGCATCGACGCTCGCCGGAACCGCGCCGAGCGCGACCTGCGACCAGACGGCGGTGCAGACATGCTCGGTGTCGAGGAACAGGACGCGGTCAGCCTGCCGCGCCAGTGAATCCTCGGCGGCGGCCTGGCCCCTGGAGATGAGTTCGATGTCGGCGGCGTCAGGATATTTCGAGGGTTGTGCGTTCTCGAGGAAAGTACGCGCCCATTCCTGCACATACGCCGTGCGATAGGCGGCCGACAGCTTGCGGGCCAGCGTGGTCTTGCCGCAGCTCTCCGGGCCGATGATCGCGATTCGCTTCAGGAAGTGGGGCCGCGCCGGCGGCAGCAGCATATTCCAATGTTCCGCGATGCCCGCCTTGAGGCGGGTCGCCGAAATCTGCACGGAATCGCGCGCCGGATCGACCGGAACGAACCGGGCGTCGAGATCGTCGGCGATGCGTTTGCCGTAGCTCTCGGAGGCGAACACGACCTCCGGCCTGCCGCCGTTCAGGAAATCGAGGATCGCGCGTTTCCAGATTTCCCAGAAGTCGGGCACGCCGTCGGGAAACTCAGGCAGCGAATTCTCGAAACGCCGAATGCGGGCGCGCGTGCCGAAATGTTCCGTCAGCCAGCGCAGGCGAAACGCTCCCGGAATGGCGTCATCGGGCCGCGTGCACAGCATGACGTCGAGATCGCCGCCGCAGAATGCGCTCGCGAAATCGATCAGGTGCTGGTGCCCGCGCGTGGGCAAGCGGAACCCGCCGATGATGAATCCTCTGGGCATGCTTCCCCCCGGGGTTGCGCCCGGGGATGATAGGGGTCAGCCGTTAAGGCAAAGCAAACCCCCGCGCGATCGCTCGCTGCGGGGGCTTTTCGTCTTGGTGGACCCAAGCGGGATCGAACCGCTGACCTCCA
>DATEOK010000218.1:0-2509 GCA_035274225.1 Dongiaceae bacterium | reverse complement strand
CCTTCTACGCCGAGATATTGCGCGGCCTTGGCGCGATCGAACAACACCCCGAGGTCGGCGATGTAACGATTGGGACCTATCTGCTCGCGCTCCACGTTGATCGAGCTGACGATCTGGTCGAGCACGCCATCCGGCAGGTTCGGCGCCTGGCCGATCGGCGCCTTGTGGACCTTGGCCCAGAGCGCCTTGAAACCTTCGCGCTGCGCCATCCGCCAACCGGCGAAGCGGGCGCTCTCAGCATCCTTGCCACCAACGTCGACATGGATGCCGCCGATATCCAGCGTATTCGAAGTATCCAGCGGAAGGATGCCGCGCTCGCTCGTCTCCAGCTGCGCGTACAGGCCGCCGGCAATGCCAAGCGCGGCGATCAGCAGCAGAACAGGGATAGCGAAACGGCGACGGAGCATTCGCCGCGTCTTTTGGCGACAACGGCGTGGAAATCCAAGCGGCTTGTCTCTACTGCGCCGCGGCATGAGCCAGAAGCCACTGACCTATGCCGACGCCGGCGTCTCGATCGATGCCGGAAATGCGCTGGTCAAAACCATCGGCCCATTGGCCCGAAGCACGGCCCGCCCGGGCGCCGACGCGGAATTAGGCGGCTTCGGCGGCTTCTTCGATTTGAAGGCGGCCGGCTATTCCGATCCGCTGCTCGTCGCGGCCAATGACGGCGTCGGCACCAAGCTGAAGCTCGCCATCGACACCGGCCGGCACGACGGCGTCGGCATCGACCTCGTCGCGATGTGCGCCAACGACCTTATCGTCCAGGGCGCCGAGCCCCTATTTTTCCTCGATTATTACGCGACCGGGAAACTCGACAACGACGTCGCCGCCTCCGTCGTAGCCTCGATCGCTGAAGGATGCCGCCGCGCGGGCTGCGCGCTGATCGGCGGCGAAACTGCGGAAATGCCCGGCATGTATGCTGCCGGTGACTATGACCTTGCGGGGTTCTGCGTCGGGGCGGTCGATCGCGCCAAGGTCCTGACCGGCGCGGACATCGCTCCACGTGACGTCATCCTCGGCCTCGGCAGCTCCGGCGTTCACAGCAACGGCTTTTCCCTCGTCCGCCGCATCATCGAGCAGGAAAGCTGGAAACTCGACCAGGCACATCCGTCCACGGGCGGCAACACGCTGGGCGAAGCTTTGCTCGAGCCGACGAAAATCTACGTCCGCTCGCTCCTCCCCCTTGTCCAGCGGGGGCGGATCAAGGGCCTCGCCCACATCACGGGCGGCGGACTTCTCGAGAATATTCCGCGGGTTCTGCCCGATCATTGCCACGCCGTGGTCGATACGGGTCGCTGGGAACTGCCACCGCTCTTCGGTCTCCTCCAGCAAGGCGGCCGGATAGCGCCGGAGGAAATGGCACGCACCTTCAATTGCGGCATCGGAATGATCGCAATCGTCAGTGCTTCCGAAGCTGATCAGGTGTCCAATACCTTGGAAGGCGCCGTCGAAACGGTGTTCGAGATCGGCCGAATCGAAGAGGGCCCGCGCGGCTGCACCGTTAGCGGCCCCGCCGGCAGCTGGAACGCCAGCGATGACTGGTCCGCCACACACAATGCCTGAACGCAGCCGGGTTGCTGTCCTCATTTCGGGCCGCGGGTCGAACATGGCGGCTCTGATTTACGCTGCCCGCGCCGAAGACTGCCCCTACGAGGTCGTGCTGGTGACCGGCGACAAGCCCGATGCCGCCGGTCTTGCCCTTGCCGAGGCCGAAGGCGTCCCCGTCGCGCGCATCGCCGCCAAGGACAAGACGACGATCTTTGCCGAGCTCGACAAGGCTCTGGAAAAAGCGAGCGTCGACCTCATCGCCCTTGCTGGCTTCATGCGCATCATCCCGGACGCCTTTCTTGAGCGCTGGGCCGGGCGAATCCTCAACATCCACCCTTCCCTGCTGCCGAAGTACAAGGGTCTCGGCACGCATCAGGCCTGCCTCGCCGCCGGCGACAAGGTGAGCGGCGCGACGGTCCACCTGGTCACGCCGGAGCTCGATTCGGGCGAGATCCTCGGCCAGGTCGAAGTAGCCATCATGCCTGGCGACACACCGGAAACGCTGGCCGAGCGCGTGCTCATCGCCGAGCATCAGCTCTACGCGCGCATTCTCGGCGAATATGCGGCACGGCCCTTCGACACCGGCTGGATCGAAGAGCAAGTCAATCTTTTGGCACGCGATCTTCCTGAAGTTGGCAGGAAGACGAGCCACGGCTCGCCCGGCTGGTCGGTCGGCGGCGAGAAGGGGAAGCTGTTCGCGATCATCGCCGACCATCATCATGGCGAGGAAGCCGTCGGCCTGCTCGTGAAAGCCAGCGGGCCGGACGAAATGACGGGCCTGATCGAGGCACAGCCTCAGGTCTATTATTGGCCCAAATATTATGGCGCGAGCGGATGGCTGGGCGTGAAGCTCAACCGCCGCGACGTAGACTGGGGCGAGGTCCGCGACTGGCTTGAGCGAAGCTGGCGCGCCTGTGCGCCACCGCGCCTCACCAAGCTGATGCGGGCAGCCGACGAATTC
>DATEOK010000217.1:0-22352 GCA_035274225.1 Dongiaceae bacterium | reverse complement strand
CGTCGACCACTTCGAAGCGGCCGTCGGAAACCTGGAAGCTCTGGCTGTCGCCGGCATCCGGATCGGCAACAGTCAACGTGCCGATCACGGCGCCGGCGTCATTCTCCCCGACGGAGCTGCTATCGAGCGAAAGCGCGGTTTGCGCCTCGTTCACATCGCCAACGTTGATGGCGAAGGTCTGCTGGATCTGATGACCGGCGCTGTCGGTCGCGGTGACGGTGACGTTGACGCTCGGTTCGCTCTCGCGGTCGAGTGACACGCCGTCCTTCAGCTTGAGCTGGCCGTCGACCACTTCGAAGCGGCCGTCGGAGACCTGGAAGCTCTGGCTGTCGCCGGCGTCCGGATCGGCCACGATGACGGTACCAATGACCGCGCCAGGCGCATTCTCCGCGACGGTGTCGCCGATCAGCGACAGCGAGGTCTGGCCCTCGTTCGCGTCGCCGACCTGGATCGTGACCGTGCGCAAGATCTGGTGGCCGGCCTGGTCAGTGGCGATGATCGTGACATCGATGGTCGGCTCGCTCTCATGGTCGAGCGCCACGTCGTCCTTCAACTTGAGCTGGCCGTCGACCACTTCAAAGCGGCTGTCGGAGACCTGGTAGGTCTGCTGGTCGCCCTGGTCCGGGTCGGCAACGGTGAGGTCGGCGATGACGGCGCCAGCCACGTTCTCGTTGGCGGCGTCGCCATCGACGATGAAATCGGTCTGGGCCTCGTTGACGTCGGTTACCTCGATGTGGACCGGGATGGTCTTCACATCGCCGGTGCGGGAGGTCGCGGTGACTTCGAGGTTAATGCCCGCTTCGGCCTCGTAGTCGAAACTGACGCCGTCGCGCAGCTGCAGGACGCCATCGACGATCTCGAAACGGTCGTCGGAAACTTCGAACGCGAAATCGGCCGGGTTGCCGGTGACGATCTTGCCGAAGGAGATATACTCCTCGTTCTCGGCGGCCGACCACGCATCGTGCGGGCTCCAGGTGACGAGCACCGGCGCTTCCTCACTCGGGTCGTAGGTGCGCTTTTCGTCGGAATTCAGGGCACTGAAACCAAGCGATGTGCCGCCGAGGGTGCCGGCGGAGTCGAGGCCGCCGAACTCGTCCGTCGCGCTATGGAAGGCCGTAAAGGTTCCCGGGCCGCCGTTGACGTTACCGAGGTTGTCGTTGGCCGGGCCGGCCGCGGTCTGGAAGTTCTCGACGCCGGCGTCGGCCAGGATGGAAGCAAGGTCGACCTTCTGGCCGTCGGGCAGCGTCAGCTCGCCATCGACGTCGTCCAGCTCGACGGTCTCGACGATGGCGCCGCTCTCGTCGCGAACGACCACTTCGTCGCCGCTGATCTCGAGACTGTAGTCACCAACATTGACCTGGTCAGACACGGCAGTCGCTCCAATGCGAAATCATTGGAGACAGGGTGCACGTACAGGTCTGAAAGGGTTATTAGCCGACCGGCATAGTCTTCACACGCGCGTGTGAAGAATGACCCGAAAAATCGAGACATATACAATGCGGTTTATTTGTTAGAACTGCCTTAACCACATTCGACGTCCCAGAGCTCGGCAGAGCGAAGCATGGGTCACGCTCGGGTGTGCGCTTGCAGACCGCTCAAGGGTCTACGACACAGAAACACTTTTCCCCGAGTAACACCGCCGAAGGGTGGGCGGCCTATTCGAGCGGACGCAGCACGCTCCGCGAGATGATGTGCCGCTGGATCTCGGACGTGCCGTCCCAGATCCGCTCGACCCGCGCGTCGCGCCACAGCCGCTCGACGCCGACTTCCTCCATCAAGCCCATGCCGCCGAAGATCTGGACTGTCTGGTCTGTCACGCGCGCCAGCATCTCCGTGGCGTAGAGCTTCGCCATCGCATAATCGGCGTCGGTGACGCTGCCCCGGTCGGTCTTCCAGGCGGTCTGCAGGCAGAGCAGGTTGGCCGCCTCGATCTCGGTCGCCATGTCGGCCAGCTTGAAGGAGGTGCCCTGGAACTTGCCGATGGTCTGGCCGAACTGCTTGCGGGTGGCCGCCCATTGCGCCGCCATCTCCATCGCGCGCTGGGCACGGCCGACGCACTGTGCGGCCACTGTGAGGCGGGTGGCGCCCAGCCACTGGTTGGCGACATCGAAGCCGCGATGAACCTCGCCCAAGACCTGGCGCTTATTCACACGGCAGTTGTCGAACACCAGCTCGCAGTGGTGAAAGCCGCGGTGGGATACGGAGTGCGGCCCCATGCGGACATCGAGGCCCTTGGCGTCCTTGTCGACCAGGAAGGAGGTGATCTTCTTCTTCGACCCCTTGCTGGTGTCCTCGACGCCGCTGGCGGCGAACAGCACGATGAAATCGGCGACATCGGCGTAGGAAATGAAGTGCTTGGTGCCGTTGATGACGAAATCGTCGCCGTCCGCCTCGGCGCGGGTTTGCATCGAGCGCAGGTCCGATCCGGCATTGGGCTCGGTGAGGCCCAGGCACTCGACCCGCTCGCCGCGGATCGCGGGCAGCAGGTAGCGCTCGATCTGCTCGCCCTGGCAGGCGCGCAGGATGTTGCTGGGCCGCGCCACCGCGTATTGCAGCGCGAATGAGGTGCGCCCGAGCTCGCGCTCCATCAGGGTCAGCGCGACGTGGTCGAGGCCGCCGCCGCCCAGCTCTTCCGGCATGTTGGCGGCGTAGAAGCCATTCTTGATCGCGGCGGCGTGGATCTGCTGGATCAGCTCCGGCCGCACCTTGTTGGTGCGCTCGACCTCTTCTTCGTGTGGCTTCAGCTCCGCTTCGACGAAGGCGCGGATGCTGTCGACCAGCATTTGCTGTTCCGAGGTCAGGCCGAAATCCATGGCAGTCTCTCTATGTCTACTTCTTCTTCGGCAGCGCGATGGCGCGTCCGGAATTCTGGGGCAGGGGCAGCGTCTTGTGCGCGTCCATGACTTCCGCCAGCTTGGCGGCGACCTCCGGGCGGAATGGTGCGGATTTGGGTTCGCCAGAGCTGTCGATGTTGACCAGCATGAACTCCGAGCTTGCCGCCAGTTCGTCGCCCAGCCGCGCGGTGTGCATGGTGAGATAGAGCTGGAACCGCTTTTGGTCGAAGCCGATCAGCTGTGCACGGATCTCCACTTCTTCGTCCAGCTTTACCTCGCGCAGATAGTTGATGTGCGCTTCGAGGGTATAGATGGTGGTCTTGGTCGCGCGTCGCTCCGCGTCGGACATTCCGATGCGGTTCATGAACTCGTCGACGCCGCCCAGGCTAAAAATGACCAGGTAGTAACCGTCATTGAGGTGGTTATTGTAATCCACCCACTCCGGCTTCACCCGCGTCTTGTACAGACTGAGCGGCGCTGCGATGGTCATCTCTATTCGTCCGGGCGCAATCCGTGGCGCTGCTTGGCGCCCTTGATCGCGTCGAGCACGCTGATGATGGCATCGTCGCGATAACGCTCGAGTTGCTTAATCGAGCGGCTGCCCTTCTGCTGGTCGGTGCCTTCCACCACGCGGTCGATCAGCTCGTCGGTCAGTTTCGGGGCCTTGAGCTTGGTCCAGGGCAGCTCCAGGGCGGGGCCGAACTGGGCCATGAAGTGCTTCATCCCGGCATCGCCGCCGGCCAGCGTGTAGATCAGGAAGCTGCCCATGAAGGAGAAGCGGATGCCGCAGCCGAAGCGGATCGCATCGTCGATCTCGGCGGTGGTGGCGACGCCTTCGTTGATCATGTGCAGGCTCTCGCGCCACACCGCCTCGAGCAGGCGGTCGGCCACGAAGCCCGGAATCTCCGAGCTCAGCTTCAGCGGATGCATACCGATCGCAGCATAGATCTGCGCCGCCGCGTCGGCGGCTTCCTGCGAGGTCTTCTTGCCTTTGACCACTTCGACCAGCGGCAGCAGGTAGACCGGATTGAACGGATGGCCGACCAAGCAGCGGTCCGGATTGACCGCGTCGCTGTAGAAGTCGGTCGGCAGCAAGCCCGAGGTCGAGGAGCCGATGATCGCGTTCGGCTTGCAGGCCTTGGTGATTTGCGCATGCAGCTTGCGCTTCAGGTCCTCGCGCTCCGGCGCGCTCTCCTGGATGAAGTCGGCGTCCTTCACGCATTCCTCGACGGTCTTCACGAGCTTGAGGCGGCTCTGGCTGGCGCCGGGCTTCAGGCCGACGCGCTCGAGCGCAGGCCAGGCATTGGCGATGTTGGCGCGCAAGGCCTGCTCGCCGTTCGGCGCCGGATCCCACGCGATGACGTCAAGGCCGTTGGCCAGAGCGCGCGCGGCCCAGCCGCTGCCGATGACGCCGGCGCCGATCACGGCGACGGTCTTGATGTTGGTGATGTAAGCCATGTGCGTTTCCCCTAGCGTGATCTCAGTTGCGCGGCTTGAGGCCGAGCTTCTTGCGGCCTTCGGCCGGAGTCAGCGGCCGGCCGCCCAGCTTCTGGATGATGTCGATGGCGCGGTCGACCAGCGTGGCGTTGCTGGCATAGACGCCTTTCTCCAGCCACAGATTGTCCTCGAGCCCGACGCGCACGTTGCCGCCGAGCAGCATGGCCTGCGCCACCATCGGCATCTGCATGCGGCCGATGCCGAAGCCCGCCCAGACGGCACCTTCCGGCAGGTTGTCCTTCATCGCCTTCATCGAGACGGTGTCGGCGGGCGCGCCCCACGGAATGCCGAGGCAGAACTGGAACATCGGCGGCGCGTCGAGCAGGCCTTCCTTGAGCATCTGCTTGGCGAACCAGAGGTGGCCGGTGTCGAACACCTCGAGTTCCGGCTTCACGCCCAGCTCCTGGATGCGCTTGGCGCCGGCGCGCAGCTGCTTCGGGGTCGAGACATAGATGAGGTCGCCGTCGCCGAAATTGAGCGTGCCGCAATCGAGGGTGCAGATTTCCGGCTTCAATTCCTCGACGTGCGCCAGGCGCTCCATCGGGCCGACCAGATCGCAGTTGGGACCGAACTTCATCGGCGTCTCGCCCGGGCCGATGTCGAGGTCGCCGCCCATGCCGGCAGTCAGGTTGACGATCATGTCGACGCCCGATGAGCGCACACGATCGACCACTTCGGCGTAATACTTCACGTCGCGCGCGCCTTTGCCGGTCTCCGGGTCGCGCACGTGCATGTGGCAGATGGTGGCGCCGGACTTGGCGGCTTCGATAGCGGAATCGGCGATCTGCTTCGGCGTCACCGGAATGGCGGGATGCCGGCCGACCGTGTCGCCGGCGCCGGTGATGGCGCAGGTCACGATGACTTCAGTGTTCATGGAATGGCTCCTCTCTCCCAATTGCTGGAAAAGTGCTGTGTACAGCCGAAATTCGATTGACGAAATCCGACATCGCCTTGGATTGGCCCGACGCCGGAGTCTAACGCAGTGCCGGCATGATCCCACCTTGCGTGCGCCGGCGTTCTTCCGTCGGGGCTTTGCCGGCCCAGGATCGATAAGCGCGCGAGAAATGAGCGGGCGAGGCGAAGCCGCTCGCCACCGCAATCTCGACCACCGCTAGGTCGCTGTATTGCAACAAGGCGCGCGCACGCTGCAGCCGCAGATCCAGATAGTAGCGATGCGGCGTCATGGAGAAATGACGATGGAACAGGCGCTCCAACTGGCGCAGCGAAAGACCCGCGCGCTTGGCGAGCGCTGAGGCATCGAGCGGCTCCTCGAGATTCTGCTCCATCAGCGAGAGCGCTTGCGCCAGGCCGGGATGGGTTACGCCCTGGCGCGCCGGCGGCTCCATGCGCTGGCGATCGTTGGGCGGGCGGATGCGGGCGTGGATGAACTGTTCCGATGCGGCCGCTGCCAGGCGGTGACCATGTTGCAGCGAAATCAGATGCAACATCATGTCGAGCGCGGCTGTACCGCCGGCACAAGTCAAACGGTTGCGGTCGATCACGAACAGGCCGCTGTCTGCTTCCACTTTCGGAAAGGCCTCGCGGAACGAGTCCAGTCCTTCCCAATGCGTAGTGGCACGATAGCCATCGAGCAATCCCGCCCAGGCCAGGAAGAAGCCCCCGGTGTCGATGGCGCCGAGATCGACCGAGCGGCTGTTGAGCCCGGTCAGCCATTTGCGCGTGGCGCGGTCGAAGTAGCGTTCCGGCTCGAAGCCCGCGCATACCACGGCGAGCGCGAGATCGAGCTTGCTGTCGAGGCTGTAGTCGGCGAGCAGCGACATGCCGTTGGAGGCCGTCACCGACTTGCCGTCGCGCGAGACCACGACCCAGCGATAGAGCTCGCGGCCGGCGAGGCGGTTCGCGACCCGCAGCGGTTCCACGGCGGAGACGAACGCCAGCATGGCAAACTGCGGCACGATCAGGAAAGCGACCGTCTGCGGCGTCTCGATCGGCGCGGCCTGGATCCGCGGCTCCGGTGTCATTCTTGCCCTCGGGCGTGCCTCGGCCTAAGTCGTGATTCGTCATGGCTTGACGGAATTTGTCAACTGGTAGGACGCCCTGGCTCCATGCTTCCCTGATATCCTGCAGCAGGCTAGGGGACCTGGGGTGCTGGATCCCGATATCGCCGCGTTCGCCGCCGACCAGGATGCAACTTTCGACCAGGCGTTCTCCGCCCGGCCGATCAAGGAGCAGCGCGCGCTGTACGAGGAGTTCTGGCGCCGCTACCACGCGCCGCGCCCCGCCGGTGTCGAAGCCACCGATTTCAATGTCCTCGGCCTCAGCGGCCACATACCGGTGCGGCTCTATGTTCCGGCGAAAGCCGACAGCCCGGCGCCGGTGATCGTCTATTGCCACGGCGGTTCCTGGATGTTCGGCGGGTTGGACAGCCACGATCTGCCCTGTGCGCGCCTGGCGCACTATTCCGACGCCGCAGTCCTTGCGGTGGATTACCGCCTGGCACCCGAGCACAAATACCCCGCCGCGCTGCAGGACGCTTGGGACGCGCTCCACTGGGTGGTGGAGCAGGGGCAGGAGCGCAATCTCGATCCGCGCCGCGTTGCGGTCGCCGGCGACAGCGCAGGTGGCGCGCTTTCGGCTGGGATGGCGCTGATGGCGCGGGAAAGCGGCGCACCGCTGCTGCGGGCGCAGGGCCTGATCTATCCCGCGCTGCGCGTCTCGCGCCCGCCCATCAACGGGCAAAGCCCGGGCCTCGACGAGGCGGCGGTGTCGGCGGCCCTCAGCACCTACCTGTCCTCACCGAAGGATGCCGAGGATCCTTTCGCGATGCCCCTCATGGCGCGCGACTTCTCGCGCCTGCCGCCGGCCGTCATCTGCGCGGCGGAGCTGGACGTAGTCCTGCCGGATGCCCTGGAATATGCCGCGGCGCTGGACGCGGCCGGCGTTCCACAACGGCTGATCGTGGCGCATGGCCTGCCGCATTCATTCCTGCGTGCATTGCACTTTTGTGGCGCCGCCGAACGCGTCTTTGTGGACTTCGCACGCGCCATGGCGGAGCTGCTGCGTGGCTAGCGAAAATGGCAGCGCTCGACGTCGATTATGTCAACGCAGGCAATTGGTCCGCGATTGTCTGCGGTGAAGGGGTTCTGCATAGTGTTGCGCAATCAGGGCTTTGCCGGCGACCGAAGGACGCAACGCTGCGGCGCCGGGCATTGAAAGGCGGCAACGCCATACTCAGGGAAGAGGGAGAACGGGCATGAATCAGTGGGAAGAGTTACAGCAGGCCGCCAGCAACGGCCGCGTAAGCCGGCGCGAGTTTATGCGGCGCTCGGCGGCGCTCGGCATCGCCACCTCGCTGGCGAGCGGCGTGTTGGCCAAGGCCGGCTACGCGCAGACGCCGGTGAAGGGCGGACACCTGCGGCTCGGCGCAGCAGGCGGCAGCACGACAGACAGCATGGATGTCCGGACCTACCTCGACACCGTGATGATCAACATCTCCACCAGCATTTTCGACGGCCTGGTCGAGGTCGACGACAAGAACCAGATTCAGCCCGAACTGCTGGAGACGCTCGAACCCAGCGACGATGCGACCGAGTGGGTGTGCAACGTGCGCAAGGGAGTGACCTTCAGCAACGGCAAGACGCTCGATGCCGATGACATCGTCTATTCGATCAACCTGCACCGCGGCGAAGGCACCAAATCCGGCGCCGCCGGCCCGATGAAGCCGATCAAAGACGTCGTGAAGATGAGCCAGGAGCAGATCAAGATCGTGCTCGAAGCGCCGGACGCCGATCTGCCGTACGTGCTCAGCGACTATCACGTTCTGGTGGTGCCGAACGGTTTCGACGATTGGGCCAACCCGGTCGGCACCGGCGGCTACAAGGCCGAGGCGTTCGACCCCGGCGTGCGCTGCATCCTGACCAACCGCGGCGAATATTGGAAGGAGGGGCGCTGCAACTTCGAATCCGCGGAGCTCACCGTCATCAACGACGATGCCGCGCGCATGCAGTCCCTGTTGGCCGGCGAGTTCGACGTCACGCATCGCGTGGTGGTGCCGCTGGTCGATCAGCTCCTTGCCGCGGGCAACCTCGAGCTGGTGCAGGCGGCGGCCGGCTACCACTTCAACATGCCGATGATGGTGGATACCAAGCCATACGACAATCCGGACACGCGATTGGCCATGAAATACGCCGTCAACCGCGCCAAGCTGGTCGAGATGATGTTCGGCAAGTATGCGCGCGTCGGCAATGACCACCCGATTCCGGAATCCGATCCGTTCCACAACAACGAGCTGCCGCAGCGGCAGTACGACCCGGAGAAAGCGGCGTTCCACGCCAAGAAGGCAGGCCTTGGCACCGCAGACATCGTGCTCTCCGCTTCCGACGCGGCGTTCAACGGTGCGATCGACATGTCGGTGTTGTTTCAGGCGACGGCGGGCGCGGCCGGCATTCCGGTCAAGGTGCGGCGTGAGCCGAACGACGGCTTCTGGGACAATGTCTGGCTGAAAGCGCCGTTCATGACGTCGTACTGGGGCGGCCGGCCGGCGGCGACGCAGATGCTCGCCGTGGCCTATGGCGCCAAGGCGCCGTGGAACGACACGCATTGGCGGAACGACGCGTTCGAGAAGCTGCTCGCCGACGCGAAGGCGACCACCGACCACGCCAAGCGCAAGGACTACATCTGGGAAATGCAGCGCATGCTGCACGAGCAGGGCGGCGCCATCATTCCGCTGTTCAAGGATTGGCTCGACGTGCACGACGTCAAGGTCAAAGGCCACACGCCCCACGGCATGTTCGATCTGTGCAACAGCCGGATCATCCAGAAGGCGTGGATCGAAGCCTAGCGGACGGCTTGTCTCAGTGGCGGCGGACCATCGGGTCCGCCGCCTATTTCTTTGATTTTGTCCGATTTTTCCGCGCCGGCCCTCTTGGACATGGAACAGGTTGGCGTTAGTGTTGCCGCAAGCCCGATAGCGAACGGGCAACGACTCGCGGACGTGGCGCACGGCGGCCGCGGGCGGAGGGGGAATGGATGCTGAAACTGCTCGGTCAGCGGCTGGTGCTGGGTTTCCTGACGCTGGTCGTCGTTTCGGCCCTGATTTTTGCCGTCACCGAGTGGCTTCCCGGAGACATCGCCACCAACATCCTGGGCCAGTCGGCAACGCCGGAGAATGTCGCCGCGATTCGCGCAGAACTTGGGTTGGACCGGCCGGCGCACGAGCGCTACGTCGACTGGTTGCGTGACGCCGCACACGGCGATTTCGGCACGTCGCTCGCCAACAAGCGGCCGGTGGCGACGGTCGTCGGGCCGCGCCTGTGGAACACGCTGTTCCTTGCGATGTACGCGGCGGTCATCGCCATTCCGCTGTCTGTCTTCCTGGGCATCCTCGCCGCCATCTATCGCAACAGCATCTACGACAAGGCCGTCAACATCAGCACGCTGGCCGCGATCTCCATGCCGGAGTTCTTCGTCGGCTATGTCCTCATCCTCTATCTGGCGGTGCATTTTCGATGGTTCCCGGCGATCGCCACCTTCAAGCCGGAGCAGAACTTCACGCAGCATCTTTACTCCACGTTCCTGCCGATGCTGACACTCGTCCTCGTTGTCATCGCCCACATGATGCGCATGACCCGCACGTCGGTGCTGGCGGTGATGGCAAGTCCTTATATCGAGATGGCGCTGCTCAAGGGTTTGCCGAAATCACGCGTCGTCGTGCGCCATGCGCTGCCCAATGCGCTGGCGCCGATCATCAACGTGATCGCGCTCAACCTGGCGTACCTGATCGTGGGCGTCGTGGTGGTGGAGGCGGTCTTCACCTACAACGGCCTCGGCCGGCTGATGGTCGATGCGGTCTCGAAGCGCGACGTGCCGGTGGTGCAGGCCTGCGGCCTCATCTTCGCCATCGTGTTCATCGGCCTCAACATGATCGCGGACGTGCTGTCGATCCTCAGCAATCCGCGTCTCAGGCATCCGCGGTGAGGGGCTGATGAGGCATCGGATCAGCTTCACAGCGATCGTCGGCATTGTCATCATCCTTGCCTGCGTCGGCGGGGCGATCTTCGCGCCTTGGGTTGCACCGCACGATCCCAACGAGACGATGGGTGGGCGATGGGATCCGCCGTCGGCCGAGCATTGGCTGGGCCTGGACCAGATCGGGCGCGACATGTTCTCGCGTATCCTGTACGGCGGCCGCATCTCGATCGGTCTGGCCATGGTGGCGACCATTCTGGCTTTCGTGGTTGGAACCATCACCGGTCTTGCCGCCACCGTGTTCGGCGGATGGGTCGACATACTGCTGTCTCGTATCGCCGATGTCGTGCTGTCCATTCCGAACCTCATGTGGGCTCTGATCATCCTGTCGGGCTTCGGGACCGGCGCGACCATCATTGTCCTCACCATCGGCTTTCTCTACTCGATCTATGTGTTCCGCGTCGCGCGCGCGGTTGCGATGAACATTGCGGTGCTGGAGTATGTCGAGGCCGCCAGGCTGCGCGGTGAGGGGCTGATGTGGGTGATCTTGCGCGAGATCCTGCCCAATGCCCTGCCGCCGTTGGCGGCGGAGTTCGGTCTGCGCTTCTGTTTCGCCTTCCTGTTCGTGGCGGCGCTCAGCTTCCTCGGTCTCGGTGTTCAGCCGCCAGATCCGGACTGGGGCAGCATGGTGAAGGACAACGCACTGGCGATTCCAGCCGGCATCGGGGCGCCGCTCTATCCCGCGGCGGCGATTGCGCTGCTGACCATCGGTGTCAACATGGTCGTCGACTGGCTGCTGTCGATCTACTCCCGGCCCCAAGGTGAGAACGCATGAGGGGGAGAGAACGCATGAGGCCAGCATGGCGCAGCTGAAGCCGAAGGCCGAAGGCCAGATCCTCGACGTCCGCAACCTGCGGATCGAAGCGGTCACCGAGACCGGCACGCGCGTCACTTTGGTCGACGACGTCAGCTTCACGCTCAATGCCGGCGAGGTGCTGGGGCTGATCGGCGAATCCGGCGCCGGCAAGTCGACCATCGGCCTCTCGACCCTGGTCTATGCCCGCACGGGATGCCAGATCACCGGCGGACAGCTCCTGTTCCAAGGCCGCGACCTGCGCGAGCTGAACATCAAGGGCCGGCAGAATCTGCGCGGCGCGAAAGTTGCCTACATCGCGCAAAGCGCGGCGGCGGCCTTCAACCCGGCGCACACCATCTTCGACCAGGTGGCTGAGGTCGCCCTGCAGCACGGCGTCCTGAACCGGGCGCAAGCCCGCATGGACGCGATCCGGCTGTTCCGTGAGCTGGAGCTTCCCAGTCCGGACACGTTCGGCAACCGCTATCCGCACCAGGTCTCGGGCGGGCAGCTGCAGCGCGCGATGGCCGCGATGGCGATGATCGCCAAGCCCGACTTGCTGGTGTTCGACGAGCCGACCACCGCGCTCGATGTCACCACCCAGGTCGAGGTGCTGGCCGCCTTCAGGAAGCTGATCCGCGAGCATCGCACCGCGGCGCTCTATATCTCGCACGACCTCGCGGTGGTGGCGCAGATCGCCGACCGCATCATGGTGCTCCGCCGCGGCAAGATGGTGGAGGAGGGGCAAGCGACGCAGATCCTGCAGCGACCGCAGATGGACTATACCCGCATGCTGGTGGCGGAGCGGGTAGCCGCCGAGCAGAGCAAGGTCGTCGAAAGCCATGCCGAAGGTCCGCCGCTGCTCGAGGTCAGGAACGTGATCGCGGCCTATCGCGGATCAGTCCGGGTGATCGACGACGTCTCGATCGATGTCCGCCGCGGCGATACCTTGGCGATCGTGGGCGAGTCAGGCTCGGGCAAGAGCACCCTGGCGCGCGTCATCGTCGGGCTGCTGGCGCGCGAGCAGGGCGACGTGCTGTTCGGCGGCACGAGCCTCCGCCCCAGGCTGCAGGACCGCAGCAAGGACCAGCTGCGCCGCATCCAGATGATCTACCAGATGCCGGACGTCGCGCTCAATCCGCGCCAGACCCTGCTCGACATCATCGGTCGGCCGGTGCAGTTCTATTTCCACAAGAGCCGGGCGGAGGTGCGCACGCGCGTCGAGGAGCTGCTGCGCCAGATCGACCTGCCGCCCGAATACATCACCCGCCGGCCGCACGAATTGTCGGGCGGCCAGAAGCAGCGCGTCTGCATCGCCCGCGCCCTGGCGGCGCAGCCCGATATCATCATCTGCGACGAGGTGACGTCGGCGCTGGATCCGCTGGTGGCGGATGAGATCCTGCGCCTGCTGCGGCGCATCCAGGATGAGACCGGCGTCGCGTTCCTGTTCATCACCCACGATCTCGGCACGGTGCGCCGGATCGCCAACAAGGTGGCGGTGATGCTGAAGGGCAAGCTGGTGGTCAGTGGGCCGATCGAGCAGGCTTTCAGTCCGCCCTACCACCCCTATACGGAATTGCTATTGTCGTCCGTGCCCGAGATTCGGCCCGATTGGCTGGACGAAGTATTACGCCGCAGGCGAAAGGCGAGTTGATGACCGTGTACCGCAAGCTCGACGATCTCCCTCATCGAATCAAGAAGATCGAGCACTTCTGGATCACCCTGAAGGACGGCTGCCGCCTCGCGGCGCGCATGTGGCGCCCGGTCGATGCGGAGACCAAGCCGGTTCCGGCGGTCCTCGAATACATCCCGTACCGCAAGCGCGACGGCACGCGCGGCCGCGACGAGCCGATGCATGGCTATTTCGCAGCCCATGGCTATGCGGCGGTCCGGGTCGACATGCGCGGGTCGGGCGAATCCGACGACGTGCTGCAGGACGAGTATCTGCAGCTCGAGCTCGACGATGCGGTGGAGGTGATCGACTGGATCGCGCGCCAGCCCTGGTGCGACGGCTCGGTCGGCATGATGGGCAAGTCATGGGGCGGCTTCAATTGCCTGCAGGTCGCGGCGATGCGGCCGAAGGCGTTGAAGGCGGTGCTGTCGGTCTGCTCGACCGACGACCGCTATCGCGACGACATCCACTACATGGGCGGCTGCCTGCTTAACGACAATCACTGGTGGGGCGACATCATGCTCGCCTATCAGGCGCGCCCCGCGGACCCGGCGCTGTTCGGCGCAGGCTGGCGGGACAACTGGCTGAAGCGCGTCAATGAGATGCCGTTCTGGCCGGCGATCTGGATGAAGCACCAGGCGCGCGATGACTACTGGCGCCACGGCTCGATCTGCGAGGATTACAGCGCCGTCCAATGTCCGGTGATGCTGATCGGCGGCTGGGCCGATGCCTATACCAACGCGATTCCGCGTATGCTGGAGCACCTGACGGTGCCGCGCCGCGCGATCATCGGCCCATGGGCGCACATCTATCCGCACGATGGCATGCCGGGACCCGCGATCGGGTTCCTGCAGGAAGCGGTCAAGTGGTGGAACCACTGGCTCAAAGGCGCCAAGAACGGCGCGATGGATGGTCCCATGCTATGGTCCTGGCTCGAGGACAGCGCGCGGCCCACGACCACGGCGACCTACCGCGACGGGCGTTGGGCCGGCGACCAGACCTGGCCGAGCAAGAACGTGACCATGCAATCCTGGTCGCTCGGCGACGGCGTGCTGGCGCTCGCTCCACAACCCGCCGTCGATCAATCGATCTGCTCGCCGCAGACGGTGGGCATCGGCTGTGGCGAATGGATGGGCGCCGGGTGCCCGGGCGAGATGCCGGCCGACCAGCGCTTGGATGACGGCGGATCGCTGGTATTCGATTCCGGGCCGTTGAAGCAGGAGCTCGACCTGCTGGGTGCTCCGGTGCTGGAGCTGGAGTTCTCGGTCGACCGTCCGGTGGCGCAGGTCTGCGCGCGGCTGAGCGATGTGTTTCCGGACGGCGCCGCGCAGCGCACCAGTTACGCGGTGTTCAACCTCAATCACCTGGCCGGGCATGACAAGCCGCAGCGGCTCGAGCCCGGCAAGCGCTATCGTGCGCGCATCGCGCTCAATGCCCTCGGCCATCGCTTCCGTGCCGGCCACAGCCTGCGCTTGGCCATATCCACGGCCTACTGGCCGCTGATCTGGCCGACGCCGGAACGCGTCACGCTGACCGTCCACGCGCCGGGCACGCGGCTCGCGCTGCCGGTGCGGACCAGGCACAAGCTGGATGGCACAAATCCATTTGCTGCTCCGGAGTCCGCGCCGCGCACGCCGGTCAGCAAAGTGGCGGACGGCCACATCAAGCGCGAGGTCCATCACGACCTGCTGACTGGCGTCATGACCTATGTCACCGACGGCGAGGGCGGTGTGTTCGGCGAAGGCGTCCTGCGCTTCGACGAGATCGACACGGTGGTCAACCACGCGATGCGCCGGGAGCTCAAGATCCATCCCGAGGATCCGCTCAGTGCGCATTACCGCATCACCCAGAGCTATGACCAGAAGCGTGACGGCTGGGACATCCATATCGAGACCGAAACGGTCATGACCTCGACCAAGACCGACCTGATCCTGACCGGCAAGCTGGATGCGTTCGAGAACGGCAAGCGGGTGGCGAGCCGCAACTGGCGCGAGACCGTGCCGCGCAACTGCCTCTAGCCCGCGGCATGAGGCGACTGGCCAACCGCGCCTATACCGACCTGCTTGCCGCGATCTTCGCCGTCATCTGGGTGTTGCTGGCGATCGATCCGCTGTACCGCCACGACTGGATGCTGGAAAACCTGCTGGTCGCCGCCTTTGCGCTCGCTTTCCTGTGGTGGCGCAAGTCGCTCGACCTGTCGAAGACGTCCACCACGCTGATTTTCATCTTCCTCTGCGTGCACGAGATCGGCGCGCACTACACCTACTCGGAAGTGCCTTATGATAAATGGGCCGAAGCGCTGATCGGCGTCACGATCACGGAGCTGTTCGGCTTCTCGCGCAATCACTTCGACCGTATGGAGCACTTCTTCTACGGCCTGCTGCTGTCCTATCCGATGCGGGAGGCCTATGTCCGGGCCCAGATGCTGAAGGGCCGGATGACCTACACCATCCCGATCACTATTACCCTGGCGTTCTCCGCCGTCTACGAGATCATGGAATGGGCGGCGGCGGAGATGGTGGGCGGAGATCTGGGAACTGCCTATCTCGGCACCCAGGGCGACGTCTGGGACGCGCAAAAGGACATGGCCCTGGCCGGCTTCGGCGCCATCCTGGCCATGGCTGCGACATTTATCGTCCACCGGCGGCGGGGGAAGTTATAGCCTCGGCCTGATGCCGCGCGTATGATGTCCCCAAAGAGCTCAGAATGAGCCGACGCTGGGAGGGGACACATGCTGACCTTCGACGATTGCGTCGCGTTGTGCGAGCTGACTGAAGACGAGATCGCCGCCATTGCCGAGCACGAGCATCTGCCGATGATCATCGCGGCCGAGCTCGGCAACTACCTGATCCATGGGCCGGACGGCGCGCTGCGCGTGAAGCGCATTATCCTGGACGACCTGTTGGTGGCTGACCGGGCGGGAGACAAAAGCCACGCCCTGACCTTGAAGCTGGTGCTCCGGCACTTTGTCGAGCGCCATCCGGAATGCCGAGGGAAGCGGCCGGCGCCGCCGGGTGCCGTCAGCGAGGCGGTGAATCAGTTTCTGGCGGCAGCTCCGCCGGCCTCTTAGCGCGGGGCAGTCCGCCCCAGATCTCCGGCCGCTCGGCATGGAACGCGAAGCCAAGCTTGAGGCTTTCCGCGATCCGTTGAGCACGCTCGAGGAATAGGGTGGCGAGGCGTGCGTCGAACATCTCGTGCGCCGTTTCCGCGAACAGCCGCAGCCAATGCTCGAAATGCCGCGGCTCGATGCCGGCCAGCTTGACATGCGCCGGGATCGGCTTGCCCTTGTAGCGGCCGGTGGTGTTCATCACCGACGACCAGAAGTCGCACATGGTCTTGAGGTGCGCCGTCCAGTCCTCGCCGATGGCGGCGAGGAAAATGGGGCCGAGCACCTCGTCCCGTCGGATGCGCGCATAGAAGGTCGCGACCAGCGTCTCGATCTGATGGTCGGTCGCATATTGCGGGAGGGGCGTTCTTTGCATCACTCTGAGATATATTTCCTTGCGCGCCCGGGCAACGCGACTGCCTGCCGCACGTAGAATCGCGTACTATTGAGCTGGGACGAAGGTGCCGGATATACAGGAAGCCGCGCGGGCGCTTTTCGGGGAGCGACGATGAAGACGGCGGACGTGATCGTGATTGGCGGCGGCATCGCCGGTGCTTCGGCTGCCGCCGAGGTCGCGGCCGCCGGCGCCCAGGTCCTGCTGCTGGAGATGGAAAGCCAGCCGGGCTATCACGCGACCGGCAGGTCCGCCGCGATGTATGAGCCATGCGAGGGCGTTGCTTTCGTTCGGGCGCTCACTCGCGCGAGCTACGATTTCTTTTCATCGCCGCCCGAGGGTTTTGTCGACGTGCCGCTGCTCTCGCCGCGTGGCGTACTGATGCTGGGCTATGAGGGCGACGAACGGCTGATTGCGGACGCCGAGAGCAATGGCTTTGGCGAGGTCGATGCCGATTTCGCACGCTCAAGGCTGCCGCTGGTGAAGCTCGATGGCACGATCGCCGTCTTGTGGGACGGCCAGGCGCAAGACATCGATGTCGATGCCCTGCATGGCGGGCGGTTGCGGGTCTTGCGTCGCGCGAAGGGAGAGATCGTGGCCGACGCGCCTGTGCAGCGCGGCACGCTCATCGGCCGCACCTGGCGGCTCGAGGCGGGCGGAGAGCAATACGAGGCGCCGACGATCGTCATGGCGGCCGGCGCCTGGAGCGATCAGGTTGCCGCCCGTTGCGGTGTCACGCCGGTCGGTCTGCAACCGAAGCGGCGTAGCGCCGCGGTTCTGGCAGGGCCGGCAGGCGCGTCGGTCGCGGATTGGCCGGAGATTTCGCCGGTCGACGTCAGCTTCTATGCCAAGCCAATGGGCGGAAAGTTGATGTTGTCGCCGGCGGACGAAGATCCGGTCGAGCCGCACGATGCTTGGGCCGACGATCTGCGCCTCGCCGAGGCGGCCGCCGGTCTGGAGCGCTGTGTCAATATGGAGGTGCAACGGTTCGAGCGCACTTGGGGCGGCCTGCGGACCTTCGCGCCGGATGGCCTGCCGGTCGTCGGGTTCGATTCCGCCGCGGATGGATTTTTCTGGCTGGCGGGGCAGGGTGGCTACGGCATCCAGACGTCACCCGCACTGTCGCGGATGGCTGCCGCGCTGCTCGCGGGCGGAGGGCTCCCCGCTGATCTGGCGCACGAAGGCGTCTCGGAAGATCAGCTGTCGCCGCGCCGCTTTCGCTGAGGATCAGCGCGCGAGGCGCAGGCCGGAGATCGGCGCGTGCTTCCGGATGCCGCTGTTCAGGCGTTTGCCGTATTTCTGGGCCAGGTAGCAGAGGCGCAGCGACAAGGCCGCGATGCGTGCGCGCCATTCGCCGAGCGGCTTGTTCTCATAGAGCAGCCGGAAAATGTCCCGCAGGTAGGCAAGGCTGATCTGGCCGTCGACATTGTAGTGGATGAGCGCCGGCTCGACGGTCTTGCCGTGCTTGATGACCTTGCTATTGCCCTGAAGCACGTTGACTGACTGCATGTTGCGCATGCTGATCCACGTCTCCATGCCGGTCTCCGGATCCCACGGGCTGAAGCCGATGCCGCACATCTCCATCGCGATCGCCAGCACCGGTTCGTGCGCGACCGGCGCGTTCTTGAAGGGCTTGAAGGCAAGCTCGGCACGCCGCTCATAGATCGCGCGCGCCGTGTCGAAGAGCTGTTGCGCGCGCTGCGTGTTGCGGAAATAGAACAGCCCGCTGTTGAAGCTGCCCATCCTGTCGAGGCCGGTCTGCTCCAGCAGCAGCCCGAGATTTCCAACGTTGTCGTGCTCGTCCTGGCGGCTGAGGTAGCGCCAGCCTTTGATCACGAAGTCGTCGGTGGCGTAGCCTTTCCAGGTCAAGGCGGGATCGTGATAAAAGACGCAATCGGAATCAACGAACAGGGTTTCATCGAACGGCGAATAGCGGTCGACGCATAGCTTCTGCGCCACGCCCTTTCCGTACGACGGATCGATGATGCGGACGATGTCGAAAAAAGCGGCAAGCTGCTCGGCATTGGCTTGGTCGGTCACGACGCAGAACGGCAGTGTCGGATTCCAGCGGCGATACGACAGCGCGAGCGCTTCCGCCATCCGCATATACTTGTGCGGGCCGTAGGCAATGGTGATCAGGCCGGCGCTCATGAGCACACCTCCACCGGAAGAACAATCCCCGCGCCCTGGCCCCTGACTGCTCCGATCGTTGCCGCTGGCGTTGCTCGCTCTGAGTCTTGCGGCGACCGGTCCTTCCGCGCACTTGCCGCGCGAATTGGCTTGTCAGGATACACATTGACGGCTGCTTTGGCCAAGGGCAACCTGCGCGGCGATCAGGGGTCCTATTCGGGGGAACATAATGGGGGTCGGCCGGTTAATCGTCCTGGGCTGCTGGCTCGCACTGGCCGCAGCGGCGTCGGGCTGTGCGTCCATCGTCGAGGGAACCGATCAGAGTGTCACCGTCCAGACCACGCCGAGCGGCGCCAGCTGCGAACTGAAGCGTGACGGCAGCGTCATCGGCGTCGTCAATCCGACGCCCGGAACCATCACGGTCGACAAGAGCAAGGACGACATCGCCGTCATCTGCAAGAAAGACGGCTACCAGGACGCCAGCGGCGCCTTCTCGTCCGACTTTCAGGGCATGACATTCGGCAACATCCTGTTCGGCGGAATCATCGGCGTCGCGGTCGATGCCAGCAGCGGCGCGATGCACGAATATCCAGCCGCCATCTCCATTGCGATGGCGCCCAATTCGTTCCCCAACGCATCGGAGCGGGACACGTTCTTCGACCAGCGAGCCGACGGTATTCGCAAGGATGCGGAATCGGCGATCGCTAAAGTGCGGCAGAATTGCAAGTCGTCGCAGCAGAAGACCTGCGATGAGGCCGTCGGCAAGATCGAGAAGGCGCGCGACGACCAACTCGCCGACGTTGAGGTCAAGCGCGCGCAGGCGACGGTGCAGTAAGGGCGGCGATGCGATCGGCCCCTGCCTCGCCGCTGTACCGCGAACCAGGCTGGCGTTGCAGATGCAGCGGAGGGGTCCGTGAAAGTGATCTTCCACGTGATCGGGCAGGACGGCGCGCCGCCGCGTCTGGCGGTGCAGCGTCATCCGTGAGTTACGCGTGGTGGACCCCAATCGGCTGCACGCCATTCCCGAGACTCTGCGCGCCGAATGGCACGCGAACGGCTGGCTCTCGGCGCTGGAGGCGCACGTCGCGTCCGTCCGGAACTGGGAGCGGCAGCTGGCCTACGAGGATGAAAAGTCCGCCACGCTGAACCAGCCGCGCGATCCGACGGCGCCGCTCTAGGCCCCCGGAAATCCATAAAAGTTTAGGCAATAAAGGGCAGCGAAGGGGCCTGGGGTTCGGAACTATCACCCGGATGCCGTGGTTTATGCCGCATCGGAGGATTGCGGATGGACCATGATCAGCAAGCGGCGGGAGCGATCTCGATACTCGTCGTCGAGGATGAACCGTTGGTGCGCATGAACACTGCCGAGTATCTCATGGAGGCAGGGTTCCGGGTGGTGGATGCATCCGACGGCGCGCAGGCGATCGAAGCGCTCAAGGCCGACAACACCATCTGCGCTGTATTTTCCGACATTCAGATGCCGGGAGCGGTCGACGGATTCAGCCTGCGCCGATGGGTGCAGCAAAATCGGCCGCAGGTGGTCGTGCTGCTGACCTCCGGCGTGTCGAATGTGCAGAGCGCGGCCGGTCACCTCAGCCAACCGAGATGGATCGTCTTCAAGCCGTATGATTTGCGCGACGTCGAAATGCGACTGCGCGAGCTGCTCCCGACCACCACCAGAAGCGCCGTCGCTTCTTAGGCGACTTCTTAGAAACGATCGGCACCCGTCAGCGCGGAAAGGCGGGAACGGGAAGCGACCCTAGGACCATTGGCTGGTAGAGCTTTCCCACATATCGGCCTTCCAGCCATACTTCGACGGCCCGGATTGACGGGTGCTGTGCAAGAAAGCCATTCGCTCTTCCGAGGGCCTCATTGTCGTTCGATCCCTCAAGGATCTCGCGTGCATTAACCTGTCCCTCTTGATCGAGGGCATGGCACCAATATCGCTTCATCGCGACTCCTACCCGTGTTCGTGCGGTTGAAAGCGCGCGCAATATCGAAGCGGATCGGTGATCGGGCATCCCCCAAATGGAGGAAGGCGTCAGGAGACTCGGCGCAATCGAGAAATGGTGCTGCCGAGAAGGATTGAACTTCCGACCCCGTCCTTACCAAGGACGTGCTCTACCACTGAGCTACGGCAGCGCCAGAGGGGGCGGGCAGGATGCCGGCCCCCGAAAACGGCGCGGACAATGCCACTTTGAGCCTGCCAAGGCAAGGCCCGGAAAAACCCGGACTTTTCCGTCGCTTTCATCAATTTTCCACAGTTCGGCCATCGTCCGATCATCCCCGGCCGGTAACCAACGCCCCAGGAAACGGGGCCATCGGGCTCCGATTCGACCCGGGGGAGAAAGACCATGATCATCGTCGTGCGCGGTTGGTGGCAGCAGTTCCAGAGCCGGCGGCGCCACCGCCAGGATATCCGGGCCTTTCAGCGCCTGATGGACGCGCGCGCCGCCGCGCGCCGCTCTGCCGCTTAAGGCAGAGGCCCGGCATGCCGGGTCGCGATTGACCCGGGGACCGGCGTCGGCTAACTCGGCGGGCAGCTTCGCCAGAGGGCCGCGATGTCGTCCGATAAGCCAGAGCCATCCAAGCATTCCGGTGCTCCATCCAAGCCGGCGCAGCGGTCCGGGCAGGACCGCTCTGCAGCCGCGCTCCGGGACAACCTGAAACGCCGCAAGGCCCAGGCGCGGGCCCGCCGGGACCCCGAACCGGGCCGCCGGGACGGTTGAGCCACGCCGACCTTGAGCCGCCCAAAGCCTTCCGGTACAAAGCGTTAGCGGGCGCACCCCAAAGCTGTGCCGAAACCTCAATTGCTCATCCTAAAGGATTGAATCTATGGGCATCATGCCGGATACCTGGATCCGAGAGATGTCGTTGAAACACGGCATGATCGAGCCATTCATCGAATCGCAGAAGCGCGAGGGGGTGATCTCCTACGGGGTCTCGTCCTATGGCTACGACGCTCGGGTGTCGCGCGAGTTCAAGATCTTCACCAACGTCAACAGCACGACCGTCGACCCCAAGGGCTTCGACAGGGACAGCTTCGTCGATCGGGATACCGATGTTTGCGTGATCCCGCCCAATTCCTTCGCCCTGGCGCGCACGGTCGAGTATTTCCGCGTGCCCCGCGACGTGCTGGTGATCTGCCTCGGCAAGTCGACCTACGCGCGCTGCGGCATCATCGTGAACGTGACTCCGCTGGAGCCGGAGTGGGAAGGCCACGTCACGCTGGAATTCTCAAATACGACACCTTTGCCGGCGAAGATCTACGCCAACGAGGGCGCGTGTCAGTTCCTGTTCCTGAAGGGCGAAGGGCCGTGCGAGACCTCGTACCGCGACCGGGCGGGCAAATACATGAGACAGACCGGTGTCACCCTGCCGCGTCTCTGAGGAACTCACATGGATCGCATTCGAATTCGCGGCGGCAAGACCCTGAAAGGCGAGATCCGCATCAGCGGCGCCAAGAACGCTGCGCTGCCGTTGATGTGCACCGCCCTGCTGACCGACAAGGAAATCCGCTTCGACCGGGTGCCGGACCTGGCCGACATCACCACCATGACCAACCTGCTGGCGCAGCACGGCGTCGAGGTGACGACCAAGCTCTCCGGCAAGGAGCGCTCGGTCACCGTCAGCGGCAACAACATCACGGACACCACCGCGCCCTATGACCTGGTGCGCAAGATGCGCGCATCGGTCCTGGTTCTGGGCCCGCTGATCGCCCGCCACGGCCAGGCGAAGGTCTCGCTGCCCGGCGGTTGCGCCATCGGCACGCGGCCGGTCGACCTGCACATCAAGGGCCTGCAGCAATTGGGCGCGGAGATCGATCTGCAGGAAGGTTACATCGTCGCGCGCGCGCCAAAGGGTCTGACCGGCGCCGAAGTGACCTTCCCGAAGGTCTCGGTCGGCGCGACCGAGAATCTGCTGATGGCGGCGGCGCT
>DATEOK010000216.1:0-3016 GCA_035274225.1 Dongiaceae bacterium | reverse complement strand
CATCGCCCATCTGCGCGGTCAGGAAGGCGTCGCGTTGCTGGACGTGCGCGATCCGGCGCCGGTTTTCTTCACGCGGATGATGGCGTGCGAGGCAATCGCCAGCACATCGCTGAGCGGGCTGATCCTGGCCGAGGCGCTGGGCATTCCCAACCTGTGGCTGGATTTCGAGTCCCATGACGACCCGGCACGCGCTTTTGCCTGTCAGGACTGGTTCTCGCTGGCGGACAAGCCGGCGACCGCCCCACTGCGTCCCGGCGCTGGGCCGCGGGCGAACGACCTGGCCGCGGTGGCGGCGTTGCATGACATGAAGATCGACGAGCGCGCGCTGAGCAACGCTCTGCCCCGTGCGGTGCTGGAGGAGCTCGCCGTCGAACCCAGCAAGGCGCCGCGCATTGTCCACACCGTGAGCTGCCGGCGCCGGCCACTGCCGGTTTTCCTGCCATGCCACGATTACGGCATGCACCTGCAGCAGGTCGCCGCTGGTTATCGGCGGCAATCCATCCCGACCGAGATAGTCCTGGTCGATGGCGGTGCCGCCAGCCTGGAGACGCAGCAGACGATCGAGACCCTGCAGCAGGATGGCGCACAGGTCCGCGTTATCGACCCTGGCACGCCGGAGCAGCAGGCCAAGTCGTTGCAGCACATCATCCAGAACTATTTCAAACGCTGGGGCGAGCCGCAGCGCTATGCCATCGCCTCCGGCGCGATCGATTTTTCCCACACCTCGCCCGATGCGTTCGCGCTCTATGACGAGCTGCTCGATTGCCTCCCCGAGATCGAGGCGGTTGGCCCCATGCTGCGCATCCAGGACCTGCCGTTCGGCTACCCCGCGCTCGCCGCCGAGATCGAAGAGCACTGGCTGAAGGAGCGCTCGCTGTGCGAGACTTCGCTCGGCCCGGTCGGCGTGGTGCAGGCGAGCCTCATCGGCAACTTCGCCCTCTGCCGCGCCGATGGCCGCCACCGCGCGCCGCGCGCAGGCCTGCGCGTCCATCAGCCGTTCGATGCGCGCAACTTCGCGTGGACCACACCGGAACGCCAGATGCCGGTGCGCCGCCTATACTGGTAGCTCGGTCGTCGACAGGATCTGCTTGACCACGAAGAAGGTGCGGATCTGGCGCACGCCGGGCAGGGTCAGGATCTCATCGGCATGCAGCTTGTTGAAGCGCTCGAGATCCTTGGTGCGCACGATCAGGAAATAGTCGAACTCGCCGGCGACCAGGTGGCATTCGAGGCAGCCCGGCACCTTGCGCGCCGCTTCCTCGAACTCGGCGAACGAGGTTGGCGTCGAGCGGTCCAGCACCACGCCGACGATGACGAGGGTGGTGAGGTCGAGCTTCGCCGGATCGGCCAGCGCCACGACTTTGCGGATGATGCCGTCCTCTCTCAGCTTGTCGACCCGGCGCATCGCGGCGGTCGGCGAGAGGTTCACCCGGCCCGCCAGCTCGGCGTTGGTGAGTCCGGCATCGGCCTGCAAATGCTTCAGGATATTGCGATCGATCTTGTCGAGTTTGCGGGCCTCGGCCATGCGCACTTTTCCTGCGTGATTCTAACCTTGTGCGCCATAAAATCACATACTCTGTGCATGCGCGACGCTTTTATGCACTCCGACCTCGCACAACGCATTTGATCTAGGCCCCTGTCCTGGCTAGCCTTTTCGCCTTGCTTCAGCGAGGGCTCCATCCATGCGGCTCGACAAGTTTCCACGGCTCAAGCTCACCTTCGGCCCGACGCCGGTCGAGAAACTCGAGCGCCTCAGCGCGCATCTCGGCGGCAGGGTCGAGATCTGGGCCAAGCGCGAAGACTGCAATTCCGGCCTCGCCTTCGGCGGCAACAAGGTGCGCAAGCTCGAATACCTGATGCCCGAGGCGATCGCGCAGAACTGCGACACGCTGGTGACCATCGGCGGCGTGCAGTCCAACCATACGCGCCAGGTCGCCGCGGTCGCCGCCAAGCTCGGCATGAAGTGCCGGCTGGTGCAGGAGAGCTGGGTCAACTGGCACGACGGCGTCTATGACCGGGTCGGCAACATCCTGATGAGCCGCATCCTCGGCGCCAACATCGAGCTGGTGAACGAAGGCTTCGGCATCGAGTTCAAGAAAAGCTGGGAGCAGGCGCTCGAGGGCGTGCGCGAAAGCGGCGGCAAGCCCTACGCGATCCCCGCCGGCGCGTCGGACCACAAGCTCGGCGGCCTCGGCTTCGTCGGCTTCGCCGAGGAGGTGAGCGCGCAGGAAAAGGAGCTCGGCTTCAAGTTCGACTACATCTTCGTCTGTTCGGTCACCGGCAGCACGCAAGCAGGTATGATCGTCGGCTTCGCCGCCGACGGCCGCGCCAACCGTGTCATCGGCATCGACGCCTCCGCCAAGCCCAAGGAGACCCGCGAGCAGGTCAAGCGCATCGCGCAGAACACTGCGGAGCTGGTGGAGCTCGGCCGGCGCATCACCGACGAGGACGTGGTCCTGGACGAGCGCTACGCCTATCCGGAATACGGCGTCCCGTCGGCGGAGACGCTCGATGCCATGCGCGTCTGCGCGCGGATGGAGGGCATGCTCACCGACCCCGTGTATGAGGGCAAGAGCATGCAGGGCATGATCGACATGATCGCCAAGAAGGAGATTCCGGCCGGCTCGAAAGTGCTCTACGCCCACTTGGGCGGCGTGCCGGCGATCAACGGCTATTCGTACCTGTTCCGCAACGGGTAGATTACGCGCGCATGGTCGTAAAGCTCTTCTGGCAGGATCCTTATCGCACATCGCTCGACGCGCGTATCGCCGCGGGCGAGGGCGATGTGGTGCGGCTGGAGGAGACGATCTTCTACGCCTTCTCCGGCGGGCAGGAGAGCGATGCCGGCACCATCGGCGGGCGCAAGGTGCTGGAGGCTCGCAAGCATGAGGGCGACATCCTCTATACGCTGGAGCCCGGTCACGGATTGAGGGCCGGCGACCGCGTCACCGTGGAGATCGACGGTGCGCGCCGGCGCAAGCTGATGCGCCTGCACCTGGCGGCCGAGATCATCCTG
>DATEOK010000215.1:0-9803 GCA_035274225.1 Dongiaceae bacterium | reverse complement strand
ATCTCGTCTCAGCGAACGGCGTCGAGGATTGGCCGACCCTCAGCAAGCAGGACGTCGCGCAGCGCCTGGCGCGCCGCATCGCCGATCATCTGCGGGGTGCGCATGCTTGAATCCAAGGGGCATAGTCCGACCGTTTCGGTGCAGCGCCTGCAACACGCTGCGGACTTGCCGCTGCCGGCCTACGCGACCGTGCAGTCGGCGGGCCTCGACCTGATGGCCGCCGTCGCGAGCGACGTCACCCTGGCGCCGGGTGCGCGGCAGCTGATCCCGACCGGCTTAGCGATCGCGCTGCCCGCCGGCTTCGAGGCGCAGGTGCGGCCGCGCTCCGGCCTGGCGCTTAAGCACGGCATCACGGTGCTGAACTCGCCCGGCACCATCGACGCGGATTATCGCGGCGAGGTGCAGGTGCTCTTGATCAATCACGGCCAGACGCCGTTCGTCATCAAGCGCGGCGACCGCATCGCGCAAATGGTGGTGGCGCCGGTCACCCAGATCGCCTGGTCCATCGTCGAACAACTCGATCAAACCGAACGCGGCAGCGGCGGCTACGGCTCGACCGGCATCGCCGCCGTCGCGCAATAGAACGAAGAAGAAAAGTCTAAACAGGGGCTACACTTGCTTCATCCATCCAAGCGATTGCTGTTCGCGATCGAGTCCGTGCTCGACATCGCCTACTATGGCGGCTCGCAGCCGGTGCAGTCAGGCGACATCTCCGGCCGGCAGGGCATTCCACGGCGCTATCTGGAGCAAGTGCTACAGCATCTTGTGCGCAGCGGCATCCTGGCCGGCCATCGCGGGCCCAAGGGCGGATATCAATTGGCGCGCGAGCGGCGGCGGATTACGGTAGGCGAGATCGTGCGCGCGGTGCGCCAGTTCGAGGGCGTGCCCGACCCGATCCAGACCGCGAGCGGGTCGCGCGTCGGATTGGAGATCGTGCGGCCGTTGTGGCGCGACCTGCAGCGCAAGATGCTGGTGGAGCTGGATGCGGTGACGCTTGAGGATCTGTGCCAGAAGGCACAAGCGGCCGGCATCCGCACCGACGCGCAGGAACGGTTGGACTTTTCGATTTGAGAATTTTCGGCACACGCTGAGACACGTTCAGAAAGGCTACAGGGCTCATGTCATCCGCACCCACGCACTTCCGCGGCCGCATCTACGACAATCTGCTGCAGACCATCGGCGCAACGCCATTGGTGCGGCTCTCCAGGTTAGCCAAGGCCGAGAACGTCAAGGCCGAGATCATCGGCAAGCTGGAGTTCTTCAACCCGCTGGCCTCGGTCAAGGACCGGCTCGGCATCGCGATGATCGAGTATCTCGAGGACAAGGGCCTGCTCAAGGAGGGCTCGGTCATCATCGAGCCGACCAGCGGCAACACCGGCATCGCCCTCGCCTTCATCGCGGCGGCCAAGGGCTATCGCTGCATCCTCACCATGCCTGAGTCGATGTCGATGGAGCGGCGCAAGATGCTGCGCCTGTTGGGCGCGGAGTTGGAACTGACGCCGGCCGCGCGCGGCATGTCGGGCGCGATCGCCCGCGCCGAGGAGCTGCTGAAGGAGATTCCGAACTCCCTCATTCCGCAGCAGTTCAAGAACCCAGCCAATCCCGAGATCCACCGCCGCACCACCGCGGAGGAGATCTGGAAGGATTGCGAGGGCAAGGTCGATGCCGTAGTCAGCGGCGTCGGCACCGGCGGCACCATCACCGGCGTCGGCGAAGTGCTGAAGAAGCGCAACCCCAATCTCAAGATGATCGCAGTCGAGCCGGAGGATTCGCCGGTGCTCTCCGGCGGCCAGCCCGGCCCGCACAAGATCCAGGGCATCGGCGCCGGCTTCGTGCCGGAGATCCTCAATCGCGAGGTGATCGACGAAGTGCTCGGCGTCTCCAACGCCAACGCCTTCACCATGGCGCGCAAGGTCGCGAAGCTGGAAGGCCTGCCGGTCGGCATCTCCTCCGGCGCAGCGCTCTCGGCGGCCTGCGAGCTCGGCCAGCGCCCGGAATATGCGGGCAAGCGCATCGTGGTCATCATCCCATCGTTCGCGGAACGCTATCTATCGACCGCGCTGTTCGAGGGATTGGATTGAGCGCCTGCCGCATGCTCTTACTGTCATCCCGGCCGAGCGCAGCGAGAGCCGGGACCCATGCAGACTCGACGCACCCATCGCTGCCACCCCATGGGCCCCGGATCACGCCGCTAAAGCGGCCGTCCGGGGTTACAGTTGTGTAGCATGCAAACCGACCTCACCGACGCCCAGCTTGAACGCTACGCCCGCCATGTCGTGCTCGACGAAGTGGGCGAAGAGGGCCAGCTCAAGCTGCTGAACGCCAAGGTGCTGGTGGTCGGCGCGGGTGGCCTCGGCTCGCCGCTGATCCAGTATCTCGCGGCGGCCGGCGTCGGGCATATCGGCGTCATCGACGACGACACCGTCGATGTCTCCAACCTGCAGCGCCAGACGATCCATCGGCTGGACGATGTCGGCCGCCCCAAGGCCCTGAGCGCCGCCGACTTCGTGCATCGCCTCAACCCCGAGATCAAGGTCGACGTCCACATGACGCGCCTGACCGAGGGCAATGCCGCGATGATCTCCGACTACGACCTGGTCGCCGATGGCACCGACAACTTCCGCACCCGCTACCTGCTGAACGACGTGTGCGTGCAGATGAAGCGCACGCTGGTCTCCGCAGCGCTGCTGCGCTTCGACGGCCAGCTCGGCGTGTTCAAGCCGCATGCCGGCCCGCAATTTCCCTGCTACCGCTGCATCTTTCCGGAAGAGCCGCCGGCCGACCTCATCCCGCGCTGCGAGACCGCCGGCATCTTCGGCGCCGTCGCCGGCATCCTAGGCTCGCTGCAGGCGACCGAGGTGCTGAAGGAGATTCTGGGCCTCGGCGACACCATGGCCGGCCGCCTCATGCTCTATGACGGCCTCTCTGCCCAGGTCCGCATCGTGAAGGTGAAGCGCCGGGCCGACTGCAAGAGCTGCGGCGCTAGCTAGCCTCGGACGTCCGTCTCGCGGCGGCGGAATCCGGCTCCCACCCTTCCGGCGCCAGCTCGAAGCCCGAATACTCGAACGCCGGCGCGACGGTGCAGCCAACCAGCGTCCAGTCGCCGAGGGTGCGCGCCGATTGCCAGGCATTCGCCGGCACCACCACCTGCGGCCTTGCACCGGCCAGCACGTTGGAGCCGAGCAGATGCTCCTTGGGCGGCACGCCCTCCAGCTCCGCGATCGCGATCTTCAAGGGCGCACCGGCGTACCAGTTCCAGATCTCGATCGCGTCGACGCGATGCCAGCGCGAAATCTCGCCGGACTTGAGCAGGAAATAGATCGAGGTGACCGCGCCGCGCTCGCCGGTCGAGGGCCGGTCGCGGAAGATCTCGACGAAGTGGCCGCCTTCGGGATGCGGCTGCATGCCGAGCTCCGCGATCACTTCGCCCGCAGTCGCGGTCGCCAGGCTGACGATGGTTTTTTCTTCCGGCATGGCGGCTCTCCCCTGTCCGACTCGCCTGCACGCAACCCTAGGCAACACGCAGAGCGGCAATCAAGCGTTGACCGGTAAAGTCAACCAGCGATACAGGATGGTGTTCCCTGTTGAGCCTGTGTCATGGTCGTGACGGATTGCGTCATTGGTCGAAGGAACAGGATTATCGCGTGGAGGCTGCGCCGATGGCATCGGAGATTTATTTCGCCTATCTGCTTGCAACGATCGTCATCGTCATCGTGCCGGGTCCGACCGTCACGCTGATCGTCGCCAATTCCCTGACCCATGGCACACGCGCCGGGCTGCTCAACGTCGCGGGGACGCAGGCGGGGCTGGCGGTCTGTATCGCCATCGTCGCGGTCGGCCTTGCCTCGCTGGTGCAGGCGATCGGCTGGTGGTTCGACTGGCTCAGGGTCGTGGGTGCCGCGTACCTGATCTGGATCGGCTGGAAGCTGATCCGTTCCACCGGCGCGATCGACATGAGCAAAGCCGCGCGCAAACCGCGGGGCGGTTTCCTGCTGCAGGGCTTCCTGGTGATGCTGAGCAACCCGAAGACCTTGTTCTTCTTCGGCGCCTTCATCCCGCAATTCATCGACCCGACGCGCGATTACCTGACTCAGATCGCGATCATGGGTCCGACCGCCATGCTGGTGGCGCTGGCCAGCGACGGCTTCTACGCCATCGCCGTCGGCCGCGCGCGCCGGCTGCTGACCCAGCGTCGCGTGCGTTTCATCAACCGCGCCAGCGGCGCCTGCCTGATCGGCGGCGGCGTATGGCTGGCTCTGTCGCGCAGCCGCTAGGAAGCGGCGGTCACGCGAACGGGTTTGTGACCGCCGTCACTTCCGTCTAGGCCCGCGAGATATCAAGATACAGCATCGAGTTTCGCGCTCGGGGGAGCGCAAGGAACGGAATAGCGTTGTCGGGGGAACTGCTCGGTCCGGTGAGGGCCCGGATCGAAAGCGAGAAGGCCCGCCTCGAGAGGCGGGCCTTTGCTTTTCCGAAGCGTTTTCCGCCGAAGTGGAAGCCGGTTCGGCGCAGAAAACGCGACCCCTTTACAGACTAAAGCATCGATTCGATCACGCGATCCGGCGGCTTGTGGCCGTCGACGAAGGTCTTGATGTTGATGATGACCTTCTCGCCCATGTCGACGCGGCCTTCGATCGTCGCCGAGCCCATGTGCGGCAGCAGCACCACGTTGTCGAGCCGCAGCAGCTTGGGGTTGATGGCCGGCTCATGCTCGAACACGTCGAGCCCGGCGCCGGCGATCTCCTTCGCCTGCAGCATGCGCATCAGCGCGTTCTCGTCGATCACCTCGCCGCGCGCGGTGTTGACGATGTACGCCTTGGGCTGCAGCAGCTTCAGCCGCCGCGCCGAGAGCAGGTGATAGGTCGCCGGGGTGTGTGGGCAATTGATGGAGATGATGTCCATCCGCGCCAGCATCTGGTCCAGGCTCTCCCAGTAGGTCGCCTCCAGTTGCTGCTCGAGCTGCGGGTTGGCCCGCCGCCGGTTGTGGTAGTGCACCGAGAGGCCGAAGCCGCGTGCGCGGCGCGCCACCGCCGAGCCGATGCGGCCCATGCCGACGATGCCGAGGCGCTTGCCGTGAATGCGGTGGCCCAGCATGCCCATCGGCGACCAGCCCTGCCACTTGCCGGAGCGCATCAGGCGCTCGCCCTCGCTCACCCGGCGGGCGACCGCGAGGATCAGGGCCATGGTCATGTCCGCAGTGTCCTCGGTCAGGACGCCGGGGGTGTTGGTGACGGTGATGCCGCGCTGCCGGGCGGTGGCGAGGTCGATATGGTCGACGCCGGTGCCGAATGAGGCGATCAGGCGCAGCCGCTCCCCCGCCTGGGAGAGCACCGCGGCGTCGATCTTGTCGGTCACGGTCGGCACCAGCACGTCGGCGGTCTTCACCGCCTCGACCAGCTGGGCCTGGGTCATGGGCACGTCCTCGGTGTTCAGCTTGACGTTGAACAACTCCATCATGCGGGTCTCGATCGCGTCCGGTAGCTTCCGGGTGACGATGACCAGCGGTTTTGAGGACATGAAAGCCTACCCCTGTTGGGCCCGGGTGGGGGCGGAGCCGGCCGTTCGTCGGCCGTGCAGATGGCCGATGGATTACCAGGAATAACGCGGATTTGTCTAGCAACGGGCCGCGACGGCGGCCAAACGCGCCGCTGCGCCTTGACCCAACGCGGATTGCTGGATTATCAGGCAATTCAAGGTCTTGAAGAAGGACGGGGAATCATGCGCCGGTGGGCGGGGATGAAGGCCATGACGCGATCGGTCGCAGGCGCCGGCTTGGCGGCCACGCTGCTCTGGCTGGCGCCCGCCTTGGCCCAGGATCAGGAGCATCTGCCGCTGCCGCGCTTCGCCTCGCTCGACAGCAGCGAGGTCAACCTGCGCGCCGGGCCTGGCAAGGACTACCCCATCCTCTGGGTCTACCAGCGCCGCGGCCTGCCGGTGGAGATTATCCAGGAATTCGACACCTGGCGCCGGATCCGCGACCGCGACGGCACGGTCGGCTGGGTGCAGCAGAACCTGCTGTCCGGCAAGCGCGGCGCCCTCATCATCGACGAGGCGCGCACCCTGCGCACCGACCCGACCGGCGGCGCCAAGGCCGTCGCCATCCTGCAGCCCGGCGTGGTCGCCGAGATCGCCCAGTGCGGCACCGACAATTGGTGCCGCATGGAGGTGAAGGGCTATAAGGGCTGGCTGCGGCGGGATGACTTCTGGGGCACGTATCCGGACGAAGTGTTCGACGCGGATTAGGCGGCGCCATCCACCCTTCCTGCGACCGCACTCCATCAGCCGACCGCAGCCGATCGGTTGCGCGCCAAGCGCCATCAGCCGTCCGATGCGAATTGCTAGAGCATACGAACGCGTCGAGACTGGCTTGAAGCCGCCGCGACTGGGATTGGAAGATGCGACCATGAAGAAGCTCGATTCTGGAAACAACTATGCTCGATACGAGATCGGCGAGCTTGGGGTCGTTGCGCTTCGCGACGGCTATGTCGATATGCCGCCCAGTCGATTGCGGCAAGCGGGTGACCGTCCCTTTGGAACTGACCTGCCGGAACAGGTGAAATTGGTCGATGGCAAGCTCCGGTTATCGGTCAATGCATTCCTGATCATGGATGGTGACCAGCGGATCTTGATCGACGCCGGAGCCGCGAATGCCTGGGAACCGACGATGGGCACCCTGCTCAGGGCCTTGGCGGAAGCTGGCTTGGAACGCGGCGATGTCACGACGGTTGCTTTCACGCATACGCACTTGGATCACATCAACGGGGTCGTGGCCGCCGACGGGTCGGACGCGTTTCCGAATCTCGATCGGCTGTTGGTGCCGCGCGAGGAAGTTCCGTTGTTCGACAGCGAACCGAGACTGGCGCGATTCCGCCGGTTCCGTTCACCGCTGGAAGCCGGCTTTAAACTGAGCCCAAATGTTACCGCCATTCAAGCGCATGGTCACGAGGTCGGCCATACCGCCTTTGAAGTCTCGAGTGCGGGAGAGACCTTGATCATATGGGGCGATACCGTTCACGTGCCGTCGATCCAGTTCACGCGACCGGAGCTGACGTGGGAGTATGATGCCGATCAGACGGCGGCGCGTTCCACCCGAGAACAATTGATGCGACGCGCATCGCGACCCAATTGCTTTGTGGCCGGAGCGCATCACGACTTTCCGGGCATCGGCACAGTCGTGGAAGCCGAGAGCGGTTTTTGCTACCGGCCACTGTAGGGGGCCTAGTCGAAATCCCCCGCCAGCTCCTGGCGCACCGCGTCGGGCATCACCGCCATGTGGGCGTAGTTCTCGTGGTCCATGCCGACGATCACCGTGGTGCCGGGCTTGCGGAACGCCTCGACCTGCGCGCGCGTGAACGGAAAGCGCACGAACTGCACAGACGAGGCCTTGCCTTCGGCGTTGGTGCGGTCCTGGTCCTGCTCGGCGGCGCCCTTCACCTTGTCCTCGCCGACCTTGATGAACATGGTGTTCTCGATCCCGCCAAGGCGCGCCAGCATGCGGCCGCGGCGCACCGGGTCGTCGATCTCGAACATCACCGTTGCGACCAGCTCCTGGCCCTTGGGGATCAGCGGATTGTAGGCGGAGAGCTCGTCGGCGATCTGCGCCTCGCCCCCCTTCTCAATGTGCAACATTTCCTGCACCTGCTGCAGCATGGTCTCGTAGCATTCGAAATAGAAGGTCGCGACCGGCCCGACCTCCAGCCGGCGGTTCTTCTTCTTGGCCACGATCTCCGCGCGCATGGCGGCGCGGCGCTTGGCGTATTCGGCCGGCGGCAGGATGTCGGCGGGGGTGATCTCTTTTTTCATGATCGTCACATCAACCCGTAGGCCTTGGCAAAGAGTTGAATCGGATGCTGCGGGTCGTGCGGGATGGCGGCCCCATCGGCGATCTTTTCCATGCCCTGCACGATATGGTCGGCGGCGAGCGGGCATTCCGAGGCGACGTGCGCCTTGCCCGACTGCAGTGCCTGGCGCGCGACCGGACGGCCTACCTTCAGCGCGATGTCGAAGTTGCCCTTCATCACGCCCCAGGCGCCGCCATGGCCGGAGCAGCGCTCGATCACCTGCAGGTCGGGATCGGGGATGAGGCGCAGCATCTCCGCCGCCTTCTGCCCGACATTCTGTGCGCGGGCATGGCAGGCGATGTGCAGCGCGACCCCGCCGGAGAGCGGCTTCAGGCCCGGCGCCAAGCCCTCGCGCGACGCCACCTCCACCACGTATTCCGAGATGTCGTAGGTCGCCTCGGACAGGGTCTTGACCTTGGCATCCTCGGGCAGGATCAGCGGCCACTCGAACTTCAGCATCAGCGCGCAGGACGGCACCAGCGCGATCACGTCGTAGCCGTCCTCGATATAGGGCAGCAGTGTCTCGCTCACCGTCTTGGCGTGCTCGGCCACGCGCGCGACGTCGCCGCGCTCCAGCTGCGGCATGCCGCAGCAGCGCGGATAGACCACCTCGGTCGCGACGCCGTTATGCGCCAGCACCTTGCGCGCCGCGATGCCGATGTCGGGATTGTTGTAGTTGGAAAAGCAGGTGGCATAGAGCACGGCCTTGCGGCCATAGGCCGGCGCTGCGGTATTCACCGTCACCGGGTCCTCCGCCGCGCGCATCACCAAAGTGCGGCCGCAGAATTTCGGCAGCTTGGCCTCGGCATCGACATGCGCGGTCGCCTGCATCAGGGCGCGCACCGGCTTGGTCTCGTTCGCCCAGTTCAGCACCGGCGCGGCGAAGCTAGCCGCCTTGCCGTTGCGGTCGGTCTCGGTCAGCTGCTTGTAGACCTGGTCCGACTTGCCCTGCTGCACCTCGGCTGCGCGGTAGCGCAGCAGCAGATGCGGGAAGTCGAGCGCCCATTCGTGCGGCGGCACATAAGGGCACTTGGTCATGAAGCAGAGATCGCAGAGGGTGCAGGCGTCGACCACCTTCTTGTAGTCGGCCGGATTGACGGCATCCAGCTCGCCGGTCGCCGACTCGTCGATCAGGTCGAACAGCCGCGGAAAGGAATCGCACAGATTAAAGCAGCGCCGGCAGGTATGGCAGATGTCGAAGACGCGGTGCATCTCCGCCTCGATCTTCGCCATGTCGTAGAAGTCCGGGTTGCGCCAATCGAGCGCGTGCCGAGTGGGCGCTTCCAAGCTGCCTTCGCGCATCGGGTCTACCTAGCGTTCGTGGTCGACAGAAGAAGGGAGGGACGGCGCTTGTTACAACGCCGCCCTCACGAGCGTAGACTCGCGCGAGCGAGTCTTAGCCCAGCGTGTCGAGCGCCTTCTGGAAGCGGCCGGCGTGGGACTTCTCCGCCTTCGCCAGGGTCTCGAACCAGTCGGCGATCTCGTCGAAGCCTTCCTCGCGCGCGGTGCGCGCCATGCCCGGATACATGTCGGTGTATTCGTGCGTCTCGCCCGCGATCGCGGCCTTCAGGTTGTTGGAGGTCGCGCCGATCGGCAGGCCGGTCGCCGGATCGCCCACGCCCTCGAGGAACTCGAGATGGCCGTGTGCATGGCCGGTCTCGCCTTCCGCGGTGGAGCGGAACACGGCGGAGACATCGTTGAAACCTTCGACGTCGGCCTTCTGGGCGAAATACAGATAGCGACGGTTGGCCTGGCTCTCGCCGGCGAACGCCGCCTTCAGATTGCCTTCGGTTTTCGAACCTTTCAGAGCCATGATGATTCTCCCTGGTGCTTATGGCTTAGGGTGTTTCCGGTTCCCGCCCGGAACGCGGAGGCGGAGCGACCGCCCTCAAAGCAACTATGGGACGCTTTGAGCGCCCCGTCAAGAACTCTAGAATAGTTATAAACTGACTTCCGGCCAGC
>DATEOK010000214.1:0-2860 GCA_035274225.1 Dongiaceae bacterium | reverse complement strand
CGAAACGCAACGCCACCCGGCGCTGGGATTCGCTGACGAAGGCCATCACGCCGGCCAGCGCCAGCAGCCCGAACGGCAGGTTGATGAAAAACACCCAGCGCCAATCGAAATTCTCGGTGAGATAGCCGCCGAGCGTAGGCCCCAGGATCGGACCCACCATCACGCCGACACCCCACATCGCCATCGCCGCGCCATGCTTTTCCTTGGGATAGGAATCGAGCAGCACCGCCTGCGACAGCGGCACCAGGGATGCGCCGAAGATGCCCTGCAGCAGGCGATAGATCACGATCTGCTCCAGCGACAGCGCGATGCCGCACAGCATGGAGGTGACGATGAAGCCGCTGATCGAGATCAGCAGCAGGCGCTTGCGCCCGATCTTGGCGGCGATGAAGCCGGTCGCCGGCATGGTGATGGCGGCGGCCACGATGTAGGAGGTCAGCACCCAGGAGATCTGGTCCTGGGTCGCCGCCAGGCTGCCTTGCATGTGCGGCAGCGCGACGTTGGCGATGGTGGTATCCAACGCCTGCATGATGGTCGCCAGCATGACGGAGATTGCGACCAGCGCGGGATGAGCCTCGCGCTTCTGCTCCGGCGCGGCGATGGCGGCGGCGGTCATGCTGGGCCTACTGCGCCGGGGCGTGCTGCTGCGCCGGCTCGTTGTGGGCGAAGGCGTCGCCGAGGAAGCTGAATAAACCGCGACGGTGCGCGGTGTCGATCTCCACGATCGCGCTCATGCCGGCGCGCAGCGTGGCGTCGGCCGGCGCGTCGACGACATGCAGGCGGACCGGGATGCGCTGCACCACCTTGACCCAGTTGCCGCTGGTATTCTGCGCTGGCAGCACGCTGAACTCGGCGCCGGTTGCCATGCCAATGCTGTCCACGACGGCGGTGAAGGTGCGGCCCGGATAGGTATCGATGCTCACCTCGGCGGTCTGCCCCGGCTTCACGTAGGTGAGGTCGGTCTCCTTGAGGTTGGCCTCGATCCAGGCGTCCTGCTGGCTGACGATGCTGAACACCGGCGCGCCGGCATTGATGTAATCGCCCGGCCGCAGCGCATCGACCTGCGCGATCACGCCGTCGGTCGGCGCGACCACTGTGCCGCGCCGCATGTTGAGCTCGGCGTCGGCCAGCGCCGCCTGCGCCATGCGATAGCTCGGATGCTGTTCCGGATCGACGTCCGGATTGCCGCCCAGCTCCGAGGTGATGCGCGTGATGTCCTGCCGGATCGACGCCGCCTCGTTCACGCGCACGTTGTACTGGTTGCGCGCCTCGTCGTAGTCGGACTGCGAGATGATCTTGCCGGCGACCAGCTTCTCGCGGCGCTGCAATTCGCGCTGTGCGAAGCCGACATTGGCTTCCGCCGCCTTCAGGTCCTCCTGGCGGGTGCGATAGGCGGCCTTGAGGCCGATGACCTTGTTGCGCGCATCCTCGACGTTGGCGTGCGCCTGGTCGACCGCGATCTGCAGCGGCTCGGGGTCGAGCTGGAACAGCACGTCGCCTTTCTTCACCGGCTGGTTCTCGTGCACCTTGAGCTCGACCACGCGGCCGGAAATGTCGGCGCTGACCGAGACCATGTGGGCATGAACATAGGCGTTGTCGGTGCCGGCATAGCGCCCGCCGGTAAGATAGACCGCACCGACGCCGATCAGCACGGCGAGGGGCCCGCCGATCATCAGCAGGCGGCGCAGCCTCCGCTTGCGGCGGGGCTGAGGCTGCGGCGTCTCGGCAGCAGTCTCGGTCATGGGTTTCGATCCATCAGGCATGTCGGTTCTTCTTTGTCGTAGGGGTCACGCCGCTTCGGTTGCGGCCTCGCGTCCGGTCAGGTTGGCGCGCATCTTGGTGAGCAAGGTCATGAGCAGCGTGCGCTCGTCCTCGCTGATGCCGGCGAGCGCGATCTCGCGCGTTTCGGCGCCGAGGGCGCGCAATTGCTCCAGCAGCGGATGAGCACGCTCGCCGAGGAACAGCAACCGCGCACGGCGATCGCTCGGATCGGGTCGTCGTTCGACCAGGCCGCAGGCTTCCAGCTTGTCGATCACACGCGCCAGGGTGATCGGCTCGACCTCCAGCAGGTCGGCGAGCGTCACTTGGTTGCAGCCTTCGTTGCGCGCCAGGTGGAACAGGGTCTGCCATTGCGCGCGGGTGAGGCCGAGCGAGCGGGTGCGCCGCTCAAAATCCTTGCGCATCAGCCGCGCCGCGTCGTTGAGCAGAAAGCCGATGGTGTCCTTGCCGGTCTTCATGGGTCGATCCAAATTAATAACGTATGATATAATAAGCATGCTTATCATATTTGCAAGGCACAGGAATAATAGCCCACAGGAAGTGTTAGACGGATGAAAACCGGAGTCAAAACGAAGCTCCGGGAGTCAAATGGGCGGAAATCGGGAGTCATCCCTTCAAAATCAGGACTTGGCCGCATTGTCCTATCAATGTCGCCCTAACACAGCCCGACTATTAGGGGCGCCAATTCGACCCTTTCAGTCCACAGGCTCGCCATCTGCCGCCTGCCGGGGCCATGTCCGCCTGCCGATTCCGCCCCGCGAGCCTGGGACTGAGTTGACCCTTTCGCGATCCACATCATTCGATCGAAGCTCGGCGGCTGCTTGCTGCAAACCGCCAGAGTTGAGCCGGTGAATCGGGTCAAATCTGCCAAAGACGAGTACTCTAATTTATCCTAACCGGTTGAACTTCCAACAATTGTCGCTCTGAGTTGGGCGCTTCGGTCCGGCCCGCGGCGTTCCCTCGAACGCCTCGAGTGCGCCGTGAATTGGCTCCAGGTTGGCGGGCACCTTGTAAACAGCAATGGACCCAGCCATCGATGAAGCGGTTTAGCAAACCTGCTGCCGTAGTCTGCAGTTGATGC
>DATEOK010000213.1:0-2316 GCA_035274225.1 Dongiaceae bacterium | reverse complement strand
GGATGCCCGCCGCTGGCGAACCCTTCAGGGCCGGGCGCTTTTCGCCAAGGGCAGCGTCAGCGGTCTTGGCGGTAGCCCCGCTACCGCCTGCAACCGCTTCCTCCCCCTTGGCGAAAATCGCTCCGGCAGAACCGCTTCCAGTTTAGGGAATACCGCTCTAGTTCGACGACGCCCCTATTCGGCCGCCCCCTACTCCGCAGCCTTCGGCGGCATCGCGGCGGGCATCGCGACCGGAGCAGTCATCCACGCGGCCGGCGGCTGTGTCTTGGTCAGCAGGCCGCGGGTGGCGACGTCGAGCTGGCGGTCCTTCTGGTAGACGGCATAGAAGGCGTTCCACACCCGCGCCAGGCGGATGACGTGCAGGTCGTCGGCGATGCTGGTGAACATGCAGACGAACATCGCCTGGATCTCCTCGTCCGACATCCCGTCGAGCGTCTGGCTGTAGGTGTCAGGCTCGATCAGGATCTTGAGCACGCAGCGCCGGAAGTGGTTGGTGTCGCCGATGCGCGCCAGGTCGAAGATGGTGCGCACGTTCATCTTGCGCAGCTCCTGCACCTTCTTCGGGCCGACCGCGAGGATCAGCTGGGCCTGGGCGATCCAGTCGATGATCTCAAGGATGTTGTACGGCGTCTCGACATAGAGCAGCACCGGGTTGGCGGTGGCGAGATTCTGCACGTCCTCGTATTCCAGCTCCTCCAGGCGGAAGCGCACGAACTCGGTGACGCCATCGATCATGTCCAGCGGCAGCGTGTGGCGCAGGCCCGCGGTGTCCGGATGCGGGCGCTTGACGGTGAATTCCTGGCCGCGGCGCGCGATCCAGTCCATTCCGGCGACGGGATAGAAGCCGAGCAGGAAGGCGACCAGCACCGCGAGATAGGTGGCAAAGCCGGTCTCTCCGCCCACTTCGGCCGACAGGCTGGCGTTGGTGAAGATGGTGTGGCGGATGGTGAGCGCGATCGCCAATGCCAGCAGGATGCGCATGCCGCACAGCAGGAACGAATAGGGCGTCAGATCGTAGTTGTTCACCCGCCGGATCAGGTACAGCACGCACCACAGGTACGCGCCGGCGAAGGCGAAGCCGAGCATGACCGCGGTGTTGTGGGCATAGGCAAGGTCGGCGGCAAAATTGGGCGACGTCTCGCGCAGGCCGAGCAGCAGCATCTGCGCGCTGACCGGCAGGCAGTTGGCGATCGAGGCGCCGCAGCCGGGGCCGACCTCCAGCCAGGTGCTGACGAACAGGCGGTCGACGAAGAACGCGACGATGGTGCCGAACACCACCACGCTGAAGCCGTAGAGGATGGTGGGCGTCAGCCAGCCGAAGCTGCGGTCGAACATCGACCACAGCGGGCGGCCCTTGGCGTCGACCTCGGCGATCGGCTGCGCCAGGTATTTGCTGCGCACGGAATCGAAGGTCGGGTCCATCAGCGCTTCGTTGGGATCGAGCGTGTCGTCCTGGTTGGGCGCGAGGAAGCCGCCTTCGAGCCGCAGGAAGGCTTCGGCGCGGATGTGCCGGACCGCCTGCTTGCCGAGGATGATCAGCAGCGGCACCGCGATGCTGAGTACCATGGTGGCGATGGCGGTCCACAGCGAGCCGTAACCGAGCAGCGCGTCGTGCAGCTGCGACAGCAGCACCATGGGCGATGGACTCAGCATGCGTCGTCCTCCCCTCCGGAGTTCGAAGCCGAATTACGTCCCCACCAATGAAGTCCTTTGGGGGCCGCGCTTTAGCGCCGCGCCCGAAATTTCTTGGATCTTGTGGTCCCCACCAGCTGCAAAATAGCACGCTGACGATGGGGCAGGCCATGAGGCAGGCCGGACATTCTTGACTTTTCCGAAACCTCACAAAAGGTTAGGCGGAAAACCTCACGGCCAAAAACAAGGGCGCCGGAGGGATCGGGACAATATCCACATCCGGCGCCATGCATTTCGCACGAGAGGGTTTTACGCCGGACGGACCTACGGATGGCTTACGGCAGGTAACCCCCGCCCATGAATCCAAGGGGCGGGGGCTGGGTCTCGGGCTTACCGCGCGGCGGTTGCGGCGGCCCGGCCCCGCACCGGAGCGGGTTCCGGCTGCAGCTTGACCTTCGGCTCGCGGTCCCACAGGCGCAGTGCGCCCAAGGCGCCGACGAACGTGTCGACGTCCTTCTTGCCGCCGAGCGGCACGATGCCCGCGTCCGGCTGCACGCCGGCCTTGTCGAGCAGCGGCTTGGCCGCGGCGCTGTGGGCGATGAACTTGCAGTGCTGGAAGGCGTCGGCGACGAAGTCGCGCGCCGGGGCGTGCCGCAGCAAGGCGGCGGCCCCCGCCTCCGACGG
>DATEOK010000212.1:0-4414 GCA_035274225.1 Dongiaceae bacterium | reverse complement strand
CACCCTCAACACCATCGATCCGGATGCCGGCGACAGCCAGAGCTACACGGTTTCCGACAGCCGCTTCGAGGTGATCAACAACACGCTGAAGCTGAAGAGCGGCGTCTCGATCAACTACGAGAGCGAGCCCAGCGTCAACGTCACCGTGACCGCGAAGGACAGCGGCGGCAACCAGTATTCCAAGACCTTCATCGTCGACGTGACCGACGTGAACGAGGCGCAGACCGGCATGTCGCTGAGCGCCAGCAAGGTCGCGGAGAATGCCTCCGGCGCCACCATCGGCACCCTCAGCACCACCGATCCGGATGCCGGCGACGGCCAGAGCTACACCGTCTCCGACAGCCGTTTCGAGGTGGTCAACAATACGCTGCAGCTGAAGAACGGCGTGTCCCTGGACTACGAGGCGGGCTCGACCGTCAACGTCACCGTGACTGCCACCGACAAGGGCCAGCACCAGTATTCCAAGGCCTTCACCGTGACCGTCACCGACGTGAACGAGATCGCGCCGGTGGTGGTCGCCAAGGACGGCGCGGTGCATAGCCACACCGTCGACACCAACCTGACCTACTCGCCGACCGCCAGCACGGCCGTTGGCGGCTACCTCTACAGCAATGACAGCGCGGGCGTGGCCAAACCGGCCGCCGGCGAGCTGACCGCCATCAGCAACGCCAACATGACGCTGGCGATGGACACCGAGGTTCAGGTCACCTTCCAGAAGGAAGCCGCCGGCAACCGCAACATGGTCGGCACTTACCAGTATGACGACGCCGGCAACGTCATCCCGGGCTCGGTGAAGTTCGTCTGGCTCGATGCCTCGGCCACCAACGAAGGCCAGCTCGGCTCCACCATGGTCAAGGACTTCCTCGGCTATTCGCAGTCCAACACCGTGTCGCTCGGCACGATGGAAGCCGGCACCCATGTCGGGTTCTTCACCATCTCCAACGGCGCGAGCGACAGCGGCAACCGCACGCTGATCGGCAACGCCGCCGCCGGCACCGGCAATCACGACGCCGCGATGACCGCGATCAACGGCCAGCTCTCGATCAAGATCGACAGCAACGGCAACGGTCACGTCTATGTCGGCAACAGCCAGATGGGCGGCGAGGTGTTCTTCACCCACAACAAGGCGCTGAACACCGACTTCAACGGCAGCAGCGACATCGTCCACATGACCTCGGGCGTCAGCGCCAGCCTGCCGGGCCAGCTGATGATCGGCGTCGAGGATCTCGGCGGCGGCGGCGACAAGGACTTCAACGACGTCGTCTTCAGCGTCAACCTCGGCACCTACAACATCAACAAGATCACGCAGGAGACCGTGCAGCCGAGCGTCGACTTCTCCGACGCCGACAGCAGCACGCTGACCCAGGCGACGATCCAGACCTCAGGCTTCCAGGCGGGCGACGCGCTGAACATCCCCACCAGCAGCCTGTTCGACGTCTCGGTCGACCACAGCACCGCCGACTATATCATCACCATCACCGGCAAGAACGGCGGCGAGACGCTGGACCAGTACGAAAGCTTCGTGAACTCGATCTACTTCTCGACCAGCAGCAAGGTCGACGGCGATCGCCACATCGACTATAGCGTGACCGACGACGGCGGCCTGAAGTCAGCCACCGCCACCGCCGACATCACCGTCGACAGCGACTACCATGTGTCGACCTCGGAGCTCGGCAACGGCAAGAGCACGCTCGGCAGCGGCGACGATGTGCTGCACATCAACACCGCCAGCTACAACCAGGTCGACGCCGGCGACGGTTACGACAGTGTGCACCTGGCCCAGAACAATCGGAGCTTCGACCACAATGATGCGGTGAAGCTGAGCAACGTCGAGGAGATCGACACCACCGGCTACGGCGCCAACAACGTCAACCTGTCGATCCACGACGTGCTCAACATGACCGACGGCGACAACCGCCTCACCATCGTCGGCGAGCAGGGCGACAGCGTCACGCTGACCGGCAGCGGCAACAGCAACTGGACCGTGGTCGAGAGCAACGCCGAGTTCACCACCTATTCCTATAGCGATGGCGCGATGCAGGCCGTCGTCGAGATCAGCAACCAGCTTAACGCGCAGGTGAGCTAGTCCCCTAAGCCACTTGCCTGCGAGGGCGGTCGGCGCCGGCCCCACCGGCGCCGACCTATTTTGGGGTACCGGATAGCTAGCGGCCCTGGAAGTTCGCCTTGCGCTTCTCGGCGAAGGCGCGCACCCCTTCCTTGGCGTCCTCAGACAGCAGCGACTTCTCGTAGGTCGGCAGCTTGCCGGTGCGGATCAGGCGGAAGCTGTCGCGGATGCTGTGGCCGTCCATCTCGCGCAGCGCCTCCTTCAGCGCCTGGATGGTGAGCGGCGCGCCCTCGGCGATGGTGGCGGCCCACTCGCGCGCCAGGACGATCGGCTGGTCCTTGGGCACGATCCTGTTGATCATGCCGTAGTGCAGCGCCTCCTCCGCCTTCATGCGACGGCTGAGCAGCAGCAGTTCCATGGCGATGTTGTGCGGCAGGCGCCGCGGCACGCGCTGGATGCCGCCCGAATCCGGCACGATGCCGATCGGCAGCTCCGGCAGGGCGAACTCGACGTGCTCGGCGCAGATGATGAGGTCGCAGGCGATCACGAGCTCGAACCCGCCGCCCAGCGCCAGGCCGTTCACCGCCGCGATCACCGGCTTGTTGAGGCCCCACAGCTCGGTCAGGCCGGCGAAGCCGCCCGGGCCGTAGTCGGTGGTCTCCCACCACTTGCCGACTTCCTCGTTCTGGTGGGCGGCCTTGAGGTCCCAGCCCGCGGAGAAGATCCGCTCGCCGGCCGCGGTTACGATGCCGACCCGGAGGTTGGGATCGTCCTGCAATTCCTGAAAGGCGGCGCCGAGGGCCCGGCTAGTCGCCAGGTCGATCGCATTAACTTTCGGCCGGTCGAGCGTGACCTCCATGACATGGCCGCGCTTTTCCACGCGAACTGGGCTGCTCATGGCTCCTACTCCCTGCTGTGCATAACTGGCCCCGGCTCTACCAGGACGCGACATAGTTTGTTGACGGATTTCGACACTTCCTCTAAGTCCACGACGCTGCGCCGAGTTGACTGCCAATCAGGACGACACCGTAACGACCGCCTTGCTGCGGCCAAACCGGGGCTGACCGTGCGCGACACTGACCGAATGCTGATCGCCTGCCAAGGTGGGGATACGGAAGCCTTTTCCGGGCTTTACCGGCTGACCTCCCCGCAACTATTTGGCCTGGCGCTGCGTATCCTAAGACGACGAGACTGGGCCGAAGAGGCGGTGCAGGAGTGCTTTGTCACGATCTGGCGCCGCGCCAAGGACTACAAGCCGGATCTTGGGCCGGCGCTGCCTTGGATCACTGTGATCTTGCGCAACAAGTGCCTCGACCGGCTCCGGCGCGAAAAGCCGCTGACGCCGCTCGACGAGTCGGCGGCAGCCGAACGGCCGGACGAAGGGCCTTCGCCCCTGGAGGGAGCGCTGGCGGCGGACGATGCGCGGCGCCTGAAAGGCTGCGTGGACCAACTGGAAGACGACCAGCGGAAATCGATCCTGCTGGCCTACTACGAGGGACTGACGCATGAGCAACTTGCCGCCCGTCTGGCGGCGCCGCTTGGGACGGTCAAGAGCTGGATCCGTAGGGGTCTGCAGCGCCTGAAGAGGTGCCTGGAGCCATGAGCATAGACACCGACGACCTGAACGACCTGGCCGGCGAATACGTCCTCGGCACCCTCGCGGGCGCGGACCGCATCGCGTTCGAAGGCCGCCTGCAGCGCGACACAGCCGTGATGCGCGCGGTCGCCTTGTGGGCGCAGCATCTGCAACCGCTGGCCGACGCCGTCACCCCTGCGATCCCGGCGCCGCAGTTGTGGCAGCGCATCGAGCGCGACCTCGGATTGCCGACGAAGACCAAGTCGCGCGCGCCGATGTGGATCGCCGCCGCGGTTGCCGCCGCGATTGTCGCCGTCGCGTTCCTGTTCCCCGATCTTTACATGAAGCCGGAGGTCAACGCGGTCGCGCAGCTGGCTGCGCCGACGGGCGGCGAGCCGGCCTTCGTGGTGTCGGTGCAGGACGATCAGGAGAAGCTGCTGATCCGCGCGGCCGCCGTCGCGCCGCAGCCGAACAATTCGTACGAGCTGTGGGTGGTGCCGCAGACCGGCGCGCCGATCTCGCTCGGCGTGGTCGAGCAGACCGGCGAAACCGAGCGCGACGTCGCAGAGAACCTGCGGCCGCTGCTGGCGGTCGGCGGAACGCTCGCGGTCAGCCTCGAGCCGGTGGGCGGTTCGACCACCGGCGCGCCCACGACCGTGATGTTCGTCGGTGCGCTTGCGGCGCCGAGCGAGTAGAGAAAGTCCCCTTCTCCCCTTGCGGGAGAAGGATGCGGAGCCTTAGCGAGCGTCAGCGAGCTTAGGCGAAGCTGGATG
>DATEOK010000211.1:0-10419 GCA_035274225.1 Dongiaceae bacterium | reverse complement strand
GTGGCCGGCGATTCTCGTGCACTATTGCGTAGATCTCTACGTCTTCGCGTGAGGCATTACGCCGACAGCGGCCGATAGAAATCCGGATCGAATCCCGCGTCGCTGCGCGCTTCGTCGTTGAAGGGCGGCTTCAGCGTGCCCTTGAAATGGCGGCGCACCCGTTCCTGCCAGGCTTGCTTGGGATCGAGGCCGTCCTGCTCCGCGAAGTGGTGGAACCAGCGCGCGCCGGCGGCGACGTGGCCGATCTCGTCGCGGTAGATGCACTCGAGGATGGCGGCGCTCGGCGCGTCGCCGGCGCGCTGGAAACTCTCGATAGTGGCCGGCGTCACGTCGAGGCCGCGCGCCTCCAGCACCAGCGGAACGATGGCGAGGCGGGCGAGCAGATCGTGCGAGGTTTCCGCCGCCGCTTGCCACAAGCCATCATGGGCCGGCAGGTCGCCATATTGCGCGCCCAGCTCGACCAGGCGCGCCTGCAAGAGCGAGAAGTGGATCGCCTCTTCCTCGCCGACCTTCACCCAGTCGTCGAAGAAGGCGCGCGGCGTCGCGGCAGTGCCGAAGCGGGCGATGATGTCCCAGGCGAGGTCGATGGCGTTGAGCTCGATATGTGCCAGCGCATGCAGCAAGGCGACGCGCTTGTCCTGGTTGCCGCTGGCCTTGCGCTTGGGCATGTCGCGCGGGCGCAGCAGGGGCGGTCGCTCGGGCCGCGCCGGGCGTTCCGGCGGACTGCCGGGCATGGCGAACGCGGCTTGCTGCTGCTTCCAATCGGCGGCCAGCGCCAGGGCGCGCGCAACCTTGTCGGCAGGTTCTGCCGCCGACAGGATACCGCACGCGCCTTGCGCCAAGTCGATCATCAGGCCTCCGCCAGCTTCTTCACTTCCTTCAGCACCTCATCGACATGGCCCGGCACTTTCACCTTGCGCCAGATGCCGCGGATCACGCCCTTGCCGTCGATCAGGAAAGTCGCGCGCTCGATGCCCATGTATTTGCGGCCATACATGCTCTTCTCGACCCAGACGCCGTACTCCTCCATCACCGAGCCGGTCTCGTCCGAGCCGAGTGCGAAGTTGAGCTTGTGCTTCTTCTTGAACTTGTCGTGGCTCTCGACGCTGTCGCGCGAGACGCCGACAACAGCCGCGTCGATCTTGCCGAACTTCGGCAGGGAATCGCGGAACCCGCAGGCCTGCGCGGTGCAGCCCGAGGTATCGTCCTTGGGATAGAAATAGAGCACAACGTTCTGTCCCTTGAGCCCGGACAGCGAGACCTTGCCGCCGCCATCGGTCTTCATGGAAAACGCTGGTGCCTTGTCGCCAACCTTCAATGCCATGATCGTTCCTTTCCGAAATCGGCGCCACACTGCCACCCGCTGCACAATCGTTCAAGACTCGGCACCGCCCGCCAGGGTGACATTGTCCCGCTGCCATCGGATGACAGGAACGGACGCTTGGAAGGGTTGCTCGGCTTCATTCTGGCGGGATTGGCGCTGGCCGGCAGCCCCGGTCCGGCGACGCTCAGCCTCGCCGCCACCGGCGCCGCCTTCGGCGCGCGCCGCGGGCTCGGCTACATGACCGGGATCAATCTCGGCATGCTGGCGGTGATGGCGATCACCGCCTCCGGGGTCGTCGGCCTGCTGCTGGCGGTGCCGGGCGCGGCACCGGTCGTGATCGGCCTCTCCAGTGCCTATTTCGCGTATCTCGCCTATCGCATCGCCACCGCGCCACCGCTGGTGGAAGGGGAGGCGCAGCGGCGGCAGCCCACCTTCCTCGCAGGCATCGGCCTGTCGCTGGTCAATCCGAAGGGCTACGCCGCGATGGCGGCCCTGTTCTCGAGCTTCGTATTGATCCAAGGCCGGCTCGATCTGGATGTGGCGGCCAAGATCGCCGTCCTTGCCGTCATCATCGCCGCGGTCAACATCGCCTGGCTGCTGATGGGCGCAGCCTTGACCCGGCATTTCAGGGAACCACGCAGCAACCGCATCATCAACGTCACGTTCGCGATGCTGCTGATTGCGTCGGTCGGCGTCGCGCTACTTTTCTAAAGGAAGGCCGAACACCGCGCGGAAATCCTGGTGCGCCGCTTCCAGCCGGTCCTGGATCAGGCCCTTGAGGCAGGCGAAGTCCGGACAATCGCCGACCTTCGCCAGGTGCCGTTCGGTCGGCGCGCGCAGCTTGCCCTCGTCCACCGTCTCGCCCACCAGCAGCCGCGTCATTTGCTGCAGCTGCCGCCAGAGATGAACCGCATCGATCAGCCGCTCGGCCGTCGCGCGATCGATCAGGCTGGTTTCGGCCAGCCGATGCAATGCAACCGATGGATTGCGCCGCAGCACGTCCGGATGCTCGTGCGCGTGGCGCAGCATGAGGTATTGCGCGATGAAATCGATGTCGACCAGGCCGCCGCGCCGATGCTTGAAATCCCACAGGGACTCGCCGCGGTGCTGCTGCGCCATCCGTTCGCGCATGTCGAGCACGTCGGTGCGCAGCTTCACGGGATCGCGCGCGGCGGTCAGGATGCGGCGCAGGCTCAGCTCCACGTGCCCGATCAGGCTGGGATCACCGGCGATCGGCCGGGCGCGCGTCAGCGCCATATGCTCCCAGGTCCAGGCGTCGCTGGTCTGGTAGCGCTCGAACGGCGCAAGGCCGCTGGCGATCGGTCCGGAATTGCCGGACGGCCGCAGGCGCATGTCGACTTCGTAGAGCTTTCCGTCGCCGGTCAATGCGGTGAGGGCGGTGATCAGGCGTTGCGCCAGGCGCGCGTAGTACTGGATCGGCGCCAGCGGCTTGCGCCCGTCCGAACGCATGGTGTCCCAGTCCTCGACATCCGCCGGGACGTCGTAGATGAAGATGAGGTCGAGGTCGGAGGTCACCGTCATCTCGCGGCTGCCGAGCTTGCCCAGCGCCACCACGCACATGCCGCGCCCCGGCAGGCGGCCATGGGCCTGCTCGAACTCCTTCGCGACGGCGGGATAGAGCTCGCCGATCACCGCGTCGGCGACATCGGACAACTCGCCCGCCGCTGCGTTGCCGTCACCGACGCCGCGCAGCAGGCGCACGCCGATCTGGAACTGCCGGTCCTTGGTCCAGCGGCACATCAGGCTGAGGCGATCCTGGAAGTCGTCGACGAAGGACAGCTGCCGGTGCAGGTCGCGCGACATGGCGGAGCGGTCCGGCACTTTCTCGAAGAAGCCGGCGGTCAGCACGCCGTCGAGCAGCATGGGATAGCGGCTCAGGTGATCGGCCAGCAGCGGCGCGCTGCCCATCACGTCCGCGATCAGGTCCAGCAGTTCCGGATTGGAATAGAGCAGCGAGAACAGCTGCACGCCCGCCGGTAGCGACCGCATGAAGCTGTCGAAGCGCTTGAACGCCGTGTCTGGGTCGGCGGTCTGCGACAGTTTCTCCAGCAGCTTCGGCATCAGCTCGGTCAGCAGCTCGCGGGCGCGGGCACTGCGGGTGGCGCGATAGCGGCCATGATGCCAGGCCCGCACCAGCGCCGAGACCGAACTGCCATCGGGAAAGCCCATGCGCTCCAGGGTCGCAACAGTCGCCGGATCATCCTCGGTGCCGGTGAAGACGAGATTGCCTTGCTCGCCGAGCGCCGGCGATTCCTCGAACAGATCGGCATAGTGGTCCTCGACCTGCCCCAGATGATGCATCAGCGTGGTGCTGAAATCCGCCGTGTCGGCATGGCCGCAGAACAAGGCGAGCCGGTCCAACTCCGGACCCTCGTCCGGCAAGGTCTGGGTCTGCTGATCATGCAGCATCTGCAGCCGATGTTCGACATGCCGCAGATAGCGGTACGCGGCCTTCAGGTCGTCGGCGACCGCACGGCTGGTGCGGCCGAAGATGACCAGCTGCTCGATCGCGGCGCAGGTCCGGCGCAGGCGCAAATCGGGACTGCGGCCGCCCCAGATCAGCTGCTGCGTCTGGGCGAAGAACTCGATCTCGCGGATGCCGCCGCGGCCGATCTTGATGTTGTGGCCGCCGACCGCGATCTCGCGATGACCCTTCACCGCGTGGATCTGCCGCTTGATCGAATGGATGTCCTGGATCGCGGCGAAATCGAGATGCTTGCGCCAGATGAAGGGGCGCAGATTCCTAAGGAACTCGTTGCCCGCCGGCACGTCGCCGGCGATGACCCGCGCCTTGATCATCGCGGCGCGTTCCCAGTTCTGCCCCATGCCCTCGTAGTAGGTCTCCGCCGCGATGGTCGACATGGCGATCGGGGTGGAGGAGGGATCGGGCCGCAAGCGCAGGTCGGTGCGCAGGACATAGCCATCCTGGGTCGCGTCCTGCAGCAGCCGCACCAGGCCGCGCGTCAGCTTTATGAAGCACTCGCGCGCCGTCTTGCGGCCGCGATAGGCGACGCGGTCGGGGTCGAACAGCACAATGAGGTCGATGTCGCTCGAATAGTTGAGCTCGCGCGCGCCGAGCTTGCCGAGGCCGAGGATGATGAGACCGCTGTCCAGCATCGGCTGGTCCGGATGCGGCAGGTCCAGCTCGCCGCCGCTATGCGCCAGGCGCAGCAAGTGCGAGGTCGCCGCTGCCACCGCGGCGTCGGAGAAATCGCTGAGCGCCCGAGTGATCCGCTTCAGCTCCCAGAGTCCCGCGATGTCGGCGATCGCAATCGTGAGGTGGGCACGCCGCTTGGCCACCCGAAGCGCCCGCATGAGTCCGGCTTCGTCGCTTTCCGCAAGTGCCAAACCCGCGAGATCGTTCAACAATTTGTTAAAGACAGAGTCCGGCCCGTCCGCTAATACTGAGTAAAAGTGGGCCGCTTCACTGACAATCAGGTGGCTAACATAAGGACTGTTGCCAAACACCGCGGTCAGCAGCGCCTGTCTCTCTGCCGCGCCGGGAAGCCCGGTTTCGTCGGTCTGGCACCAGCTGGCTGCCAGCCGATCCAGCTCGATCTGCGCCTGGCGCAGATCGTACGGCTTCGGCAGCTTTGCGGGATCGATGGCCAGCGGCATCGGGCAATGAACACAGGTCGTTGGGCCCGCAGACTGCGGCATGCCCGCGTGTCGGTCAAGCAACCCGGGCGAGGCGCGCGATGATCCTGCGCGCCAGCAAGATCATGCTGGAGGTACTCGGCGCCCTGCTGGCCGGCATCGCGATCGTCGCCTGTTTCATCGCCTATCGCCTGGCCTATGAAGGGCCGATCCATCTCAGCTTCCTGAAGCCGTACGTCGAAGAGGCGCTGAACCGTCCCGGCGCGGACTTCAAGTTCGTGATCGAGGATACGGTGCTGGCCTGGGCCGGCTGGGAGCGCACGCTCGACATCCGCGCCGTGGGCGTGAAGATCCAGGATGCGGCGGGGCAGGAGCTGGCATCGGTTCCCGAGGTGGGATTCGGCCTCAGCGGCAGCGCCCTGTTCCGCGGCTTGATCGCGCCGTCGCGCATCGACCTGTTCCGCCCCGCGCTTACGCTCGGCCGAAACGAGGACGGCGATTTTCAGTTCGGTCAAAAGCTGATCTCGAGCACGCAACAGGCAGCGGACGAGCCCAAATCGAGCGGCGTCGTCAGCGCACTGTTCGAAGAGTTGCTGGAAGCACCCGACCCCGGAAAGCAGACGGGCTATCTGACCGAAGCTTCGATCTATTCCGGGACCGTGAGCATCGATGATCGCCACGCCGGTAACGTGTGGAAGGCGGAGGATCTCGAGGTTCATCTGGCGCGCGGCGACCGCGGCGTCGCCGGCACCTTCAGGCTCAAAGTTCCCCAGTTCGGAGATCCTGCGCAACTTTCGGGCAATGTGCTGTTGCCCTGGGGCGGCGACCAGTTCGAAATCGACGTCAAGCTGCAGCGCTTTTCCGCGGCGTCGATCGGACTGATCGAAACCGGTCTTTCGATTCTCGCCAACGCCAATGTGTTCCTGGAGGGCGATGCGCACACCACGATCTCGCGCACCGGCGAACTGGGCGCCACGCAGTTCTCGTTCGCGGGCAGCGATGGCGAGGTCGCGCTGCCGGATCTGATGAAGGCGCCGTTGCCCATCAAGATGCTGTTGGTGCAGGGCAGCATCGATCGGGACCGCGACCTTATCTCACTGGCCAATCTCACACTCGACATCGACGGTCCGATCTTCGAACTGAGCGGTGAAGGCGATGGCTTTCTGCGCGGCCGTGCTACCGACGATGGCGCGCCGGTGCTGACCGCGGCATTGAAGGCCACCGGCATCGATTGGAAGAAGCTAGACGGGTGGTGGCCGGAGACGATGGCAGCGGACTCGCGCAGTTGGCTGATCAAGAACGTCACCAGCGGCGTGGTCGATGATCTCGACGCCAAGACCAAGGTGCGGTTCCCGCAGGGGGAAAATCCTCCGGCCGTGGTCGAGGAACTGAGCGGCACGTTCAAGGCGCATGACCTGACGGTGCACTACCTGCGTCCTATGCCGCCGATCGAGCACGGCGTGGCGACGGCAAGCTTCGACGCCAAGACGTTCAAGGCCAAGATCGAAGGCGGCGCTGTCGGCAATATCAAGCTGGGCAAGGGCGACTTGCTGATCACGGGTCTCGATGTCGAGGACCAGTTCATCAAGGTCGGCGGCGACATCACCAGCCCGATGCAGGATGCGCTGAAGCTGCTCGACCACGAGCGCCTGGGCTACACCTCGAAGCTTGGCCTGTCGCCGGAGCGCTCGTCCGGCGACGTCGCGACCCACATCCAGTTCGATTTCCCGGCGGAGAAGGACCTCACCTTCGCCCAGGTCGATATCGCGGTTACCGCCAGCATGAAGAATGTCGGCCTGCAAAAGGCGATGTTCGAACAGGACGTGACCGAAGGGAACCTCGACCTGGTGCTCAGCCAGAACGGCATGCGCATCACCGGCCCGCTGAAGTTCGGCGGCATTCCGCTCGACCTGCAGTGGCTCCAGAACTTCTACGACAAGCCGCCGTTCGACCAGCAGATCCGCGCCATCGGCATGGTGAATGCCGAGCAGCGCGCCGCCTTCGGCTACGAGACGCGGCCGTTCTTCGACGGGCCGGCGCACACCGACATGACCTACATCAGCTATCCCGACGGACGCGGGCGCATCGACGCGACCTTCGACCTGACCCAATCCACCGTCGCATTTGAGTTCGCGAAATGGTCCAAGAAGCCGGGCGAGCCGGGCCGTGGCAAGCTGGCGGTGGAGATGCGCGACAAGCGCATCCTCTCCATTCCGCTGTTCGATGTGACCGCGGGCGATCTCAAGACCGCCGGCAAGATCGATTTCGACGATGCGGGCAAGCCGAGCATGGTGACGATGCCGAGCCTCACCTACGGCCGCAACAAGCTCGACAATGTCGGCGTCGCATTCAAGAGCAACGATCTCATCGAGGTCGTCATCGGCGGCGGCGACGTCGATGTCGAGCCGTGGATGGAGAACGACGCGCCGCCCAAGGACGACGCGACCCTGGCGCGCGAGGAGAATGAGACCCAGCGGCCGTTCCGCCTGATCGCGCCGGCGCTGAGCTCGGTGCGCATCGGCGAAGACCGCATGCTGCAGAACGTGAAGGTCGAGCTCTATCACGACCCGATGTGGTGGGACGTGATCGACGTCGCCGCGACGCTGCCCGGCGGTGCGCCGCTGCGCCTGACTTACCGGCCGGGCGAGCCCGGCTCGGGCATCCATCGCCTCAGTGCGGAGACCAGCGATGGCGGCGCGGCGCTGCGCGCGCTCGACATCTACGATTCCGTCAAAGGCGGCAATCTCAAGATCACCGGCAAGGTGAAAGACGACGAGCCGCGGCGGCCATTGCGCGGCCGCCTGGATTCGGACTCCTTCCGCCTGGTCAACACGCCGTTCTTCGTGCGTTTCCTGTCGGTTGCCGCGCTGACCGGTCTCGCCGACGTGCTGACCGGCGAAGGCTTCTATTTTGACGGCGCCAGCGCCCGCTTCACCAAGACCATGGGCAAGATCGAAGTGACCAAGTTCCGCAGCGCCGGCCCGTCGATCGGCCTGACCTCAAGCGGCACCATCGACCTCGACCGGCAGAAGATCGATCTCGACGGCGTGATCGTGCCGGCTTATGCGATCAACAGCATCCTCGGCAACATCCCGCTGCTCGGCGACCTGCTGCAGGGTGGGCCCGGCGAGGGCCTGTTCTCGGCAGCCTACAAGATCAAAGGCGACCTGCCGGAGCCGAAGATCGACGTCAACCCCTGGACCGCGCTCGCGCCCGGCTTCCTGCGCGACATCTTCACCCAGGACATCGACACCGGCGGCGAAGACGCGCCGCTGCCCAAGGTGCCGAGCGGCAATCGCAAGTGATGTCCGCCCATCGTTGCCCGTGCTGCAAATTCAAAGCGCTGGACGAGCGTGGCGGCGTTGAGATCTGTCCGGTATGCTACTGGGAAGCAGGCGAAGGGTAGTTCCGACTGCCAGCCTTATTTGGCCCGCACCACTGCGTGCTTTTTCTTGCCGAAGGAGAGCTTCACCACGCCGTCTGCGTCGAGATCGGCGGTGGTGATCTTGCGGTTCTCGTCCTCGATCACCGCATCGTTGAGGCGTGCGCCGCCGCCCTTGATCAGGCGGCGTGCTTCGCCGTTGCTGGCGGAGAGGCCGGTGCGGCGCAGCAGTTCGTAGGCCGCGATACCGGCTTCCAGCTCTGCGCGCGGAATCTCCAGCACCGGTAGGTCCTGGCCCAGTCCGCCCTCGACGAACGTGCGGCGCGCCGTCTCCGCGGCGTTGCGCGCGGCGGCGGCGCCGTGGCACAGCGTGGTCGCCTCGTTGGCCAGCACGATCTTGGCGTCGTTGATCTCCGAACCCTGCAGCTGCTCCAGGCGCGCGATCTCGTCCAGCGGCAGGTCGGTAAACAGCTTCAGGAAGCGGCCGACGTCGGCGTCTTCGACATTGCGCCAGTATTGCCAGTAGTCGTACGGGCTGAGGCGGTTGGCGTTGAGCCACACCGCGCCGGCCGCAGTCTTGCCCATCTTGGCGCCCGACGCCGTCGTGATGAGCGGCGCGGTCAGGCCGAACAGTTCCTTGTTGTCGACGCGCCGGCCAAGCTCCGTGCCGTTGACGATGTTGCCCCACTGGTCCGAGCCGCCCATCTGCAGGCGGCAATCGTGCCGCCGCGCCAGCTCCAGGAAGTCGTAGGCCTGCAGGATCATGTAGTTGAATTCGAGGAAGCTCAGCGGCTGCTCGCGCTCCAGGCGCAGCTTCACGGAATCGAAGCTCAGCATGCGGTTGACCGAGAAGTGCCGGCCGTAGTCGCGCAGGAACTCGATGTAGTTCAGCTTGCCGAGCCAATCGGCGTTGTTGACCATGATGGCGTCGGTCTTGCCCTTGCCGAAGGCGAGGTAGCCGGTGAATGTCTGCTGGATGCCGGCGAGATTCCGGTTGATGTCGTCGTCGGTCAGCAGCTTGCGGCTCTCGTCACGCCCGGAGGGGTCGCCGATCTTGGTGGTGCCGCCGCCCATCAGGGCGATGGGCTTATGACCGGTTTGCTGCAGCCGGCGCAGCAGCATGATCTGCACCATGCTGCCGACATGCAGCGAATCCGCCGTTGCGTCGAAGCCGATATACGCCGCGACCGACTGCTTCGCCATCAGCGCATCCAGGGCTTCCCAGTCGGTGCACTGGTGCAGGTAGCCCCGTTCGAGGATGACCTTGAGGAATTCGGACTTCGGCGTGGACATGGCTGGCGACGGCTTTGCTTTCGGTGGGCGGTGATGTAACACATCGGTGGGAAGGGCGTAAACCGGCGGAAAACCATGGGCAACAATGCAAAAACCGAGGGCGCGGTGTGGGCGATCGGGCTGATGAGCGGCACCTCCTGCGACGGCATCGACGCCGCCCTGATCCATACCGACGGCGCCTCGGTCGACGATTTCGGCCCCACCACGGAGCTGTCCTATGACGTCGCGTTCCGCTCGCGGCTGCAATCCTGCTTCGGCGGCAAAGGGCCGGTGGCGGCGGTGGAGCGCGAGCTGACCGAGCGTCACGCCGATGCCGTGCGCCAGCTGCTGGCCGAGGCCGGGCGAGAGGCCTCCGAGATCGCGGTCGTCGGCTTTCATGGCCAGACCATCCATCATGCGCCGGCGCAGCGCCAGACCGTGCAGATCGGCGACGGCGCGCTGCTCGCGAAGCTCACCGGCATCGATGTGGTGAACGACTTCCGCAGTGCGGACGTCAGCGCAGGCGGGCAGGGCGCACCGTTGGCACCGGTATATCACCTGGCGCGGGCGCAGCCGCTGGCGAAGCCGGTTGCCGTGCTCAATCTTGGCGGCGTCGGCAACGTCACCTGGATCGGAGAGGACGACACGCTGATCGCGTTCGACACCGGCCCTGCCAATGCATTGCTGGACGATTGGGCCCTGCGCCACATCGGCCAGCCGCTGGACGTCGACGGCGCGCTGGCGAAGAGCGGCCAGCCATCCGCCACCGCGCTGGCGAAGCTGAAATCCGATCGCTATTTCACGCTGCCGGCGCCGAAATCCC
>DATEOK010000210.1:0-18019 GCA_035274225.1 Dongiaceae bacterium | reverse complement strand
CGGATGGCCTCCACCCGGGCTTCCATGGCGCTCAGGGCCTCCTCATAGGGCACCAGCCCGTCTGATATCCGCCAGTCCATTGATAATCTTGCGCCTTTCCGGGCCTTTCCGCGCTTGATCGCGGGGTCCCGATTTGCTATTCCCCCGGTCGGCTTCTGACAAGGGCTACGGCCCGCCTTTCGGGGGCTCTGATGCGGTCGTGGCGGAACTGGTAGACGCGCAGCGTTGAGGTCGCTGTGGGGCAACCCGTGGAAGTTCGAGTCTTCTCGACCGCACCAGCCTAACTCGCCCTGCTAGCCATAACATTCTGATTTGACTACAAGAATCCGGCCCGAATGGGCCGGCTGGCGGCTTTCATTACAGGCGCTGCCGGGTATAATCCGCCGGACTCCGACGGGGCAGGGGACAGAATGGCAGACGACAGCAAGAAAGCCGGCGACGACCTGAAGGCCGGCGCGCTCGAATACCACCGCCAGCCGCGGCCCGGAAAGCTCGCCATCGTCGCCACCAAGCCGCTCGCCAGCCAGCGGGATCTGGCGCTGGCCTATTCCCCGGGCGTGGCTGCTGCCTGCGAGGCCATCGTCGCAGACCCCCATGCCGCCGCCGAGATGACCAGCCGCGGCAACCTGATCGCCGTCATCACCAACGGCACCGCCGTGCTCGGCCTCGGCGCCATTGGGCCCCTGGCCGCCAAGCCGGTGATGGAGGGCAAGGCTGTCCTGTTCAAGAAATTCGCCGACCTCGACGTGTTCGACATCGAGATCAACGAGACCGATCCCGACAAGCTGGTCGACATCATCGCCAGCCTGGAGCCGAGCTTCGGCGGCATCAACCTGGAAGACATCAAGGCGCCCGAGTGCTTCGAGGTCGAGAGCAAGCTGAAGGCGCGCATGAAGATCCCGGTCATGCACGACGATCAGCATGGCACGGCGATCATCGTCGGCGCGGCGATGCTGAACGGCCTGCAGGTGGTGGGCAAGAAGATCGACCAGGTGAAGCTGGTCGCCTCCGGCGCCGGCGCCGCGGCCCTCGCTTGCCTCGACCTGCTGGTCGATCTCGGCATGAAGGTCGAGAACATCACCGTCACCGACATCGTTGGCGTGGTCTATGAGGACCGCAAGGAGCTGATGGACCCGCGCAAGGCGCGCTATGCTAAGAAGACCAATGCGCGGACGCTGGCCGACGTGATCGCCGGCGCCGATATCTTCCTCGGCTTGTCCGCACCGCGCGTGCTGACCCAGGACATGGTCAAGCAGATGGGCAAGGAGCCGCTGATCTTCGCGCTCGCCAATCCCACGCCGGAGATCCTACCCGAGGAAGTGAAGGCGGTGCGGCCAGACGCCATCATTGCGACGGGCCGCTCGGACTATCCGAATCAGGTCAACAACGTGGTCTGCTTCCCCTTCATCTTCCGCGGCGCGATCGATGTCGGGGCGACCGCGATCAACCAGGACATGAAGATCGCCTGCGTCAAGGCCATCGCCGACCTGGCGAAGGCCGAGGCGTCCGACATCGTCGCCAACGCCTATGGCGGCGAGACGCCGTGCTTCGGCCGCGACTATCTGATTCCGCGGCCGTTCGATCCGCGCCTGATCGTGCAGATCGCGCCGGCCGTCGCCAAGGCGGCGATGGACAGCGGCGTCGCCACGCGGCCGATCACCGACTGGCCAGCCTACCGCGACCGCCTGAACCAGTTCGTGTTCCGCTCCGGTTTGCTCATGAAGCCGCTGTTCGAGCGGGCGCGCCGCGACTGCAAGAAAGTGGTCTATGCCGAAGGCGAGGAAGAGCGCGTGCTGCGCGCGGTGCAGACCGTGGTCGACGAAAAGCTGGCGCAGCCGATCCTGATCGGCCGGCGCGCCGTGGTGGAGCGGCGCATCGAGAAGCTCGGCCTGCGCATCCGCGAGGGCCAGCAGTTCACGCTGATCGATCCGGAAAGCGATCCGCGCTACAACGAATATTGGACCTTCTATCACAGCCTGACCGAGCGCAAGGGCGTCTCGCCGGACGACGCGCGCACCATCGTGCGCACGCGCAACACCGTGATCGGCGCGCTGATGGTGCGCAAGCGCGCCGCCGATGCGCTGCTGTGCGGCACCATCGGCCGCTTCCATTCGCACCTCGGCCATGTCAATGACTGCCTGGGCAAGGCGGCGAGCGTGCAGGGCTTCTCGACCCTGACGGCCCTCATCTTGCAGACCGGCACGGTCTTCCTCACCGATACCGAAGTGAAGCCAGATCCGACCGACGTGGAAATCGCGGAGATGACCGTGCTGTCGGCAGAAGTGGTGCGGCGCTTCGGCCTCGCGCCCAAGGCGGCGTTGCTGTCGCATTCCAATTTCGGCACCTCCAACGAGGACAGCGCGCGCAAGATGCGCCGCGCCCTCGGCCTCATCCTGCAGCGCGACGCCGAGCTGGAGGTGGAGGGCGAGATGCGCGCCGACAGCGCGCTGTTCGAGCCGCTGCGGGAGCGCCTGTTCCCCAATTCGCGACTCAAGGGCAAGGCGAACCTCATGGTCATGCCGTCGCTCGACGCCGCCAACATCGCACTCAACCTGCTGCGCGGGCTGGGCGAGGGGCAGACCATCGGCCCGATCCTGCTCGGCTGCGCGCGCCCGGCGCACATCCTCTCGCCCGCCGTGACGGTGCGCGGCATCATCAACATGACGGCCGTGGCCGCGGTCGAAGCCCAGGACCGCAAGCCACATGGCCGGGCCTGAGACCAAGCCCGAGCTCCAGGAAGACGACCGCCCGACCGTCGAGACGGCCGACGAGGAAGAGCTCTACGGCCCATCCGAAGAGCTGCTGGAGAATGTCTCCGCCGCCCTGGCGGAAGGCGACATTCCCCAGGTCGAGACGCTCATCGAGGACCTGCACCCGGCCGACGTCGCCGACCTGATCGAGCATCTCGAGCCCGAGGAGCGCCAGCTCTTCGTGCAGATCACCCGCCACGTGATCGAGGCCGAGACCATCTCGCACCTCGACGAGACGGTGCGCGACGAGGTGATCGAGCAGCTGGGGCCCCAGACGCTGGCGGAGGTGGTCGCCGAGCTCGATACCGACGACGCGGTCGAACTGCTGGAAGACCTCGAACCGGAGCAGCAGGAGCAGGTGCTGCAGGGCGTCCCGGTCGAGGAACGCGTGCTGCTGCAGCAGAGCCTGACCTTCCCGGAGGACAGCGCCGGCCGCCTGATGCAGCGCGAGCTGGTGGCGATCCCGGCGCACTGGACGGTCGGCGAGACCATCGACTTCCTGCGCTCCGAGAAGGAGCTGCCGGACGATTTCTACGACCTGTTCGTGGTCGATGAGACCCACAAGCCCGCCGGCTCCGTCCCGTTGTCGCGCGTGCTGCGCTCGCCGCGCCCGACCAGGCTGAGCGAGCTGATGGAGACCGAGCTGCGCCTGGTCCCGGCCGACATGGACCAGGAGGCGGTGGCCTATCTGTTCCGCCAGTATGGGCTGGTGTCGGCGCCGGTGGTGGATGAGGCGGGGCGGCTGATCGGCGTGGTGACAGTCGACGACGTGGTGCGTGTCATCGACGAGGAAGCGGAGGAGGACCTGATGAAAATCGTCGGCGCCTCCGACACCGACTTCCATGCGCCGCCGCACATCATCGCCTGGCAGCGCGTGCGCTGGCTGGTGGTGACCCTGATCAACACCATGATCGCCGCCACGGTCATCTCCCGGTTCCAGGACACCATCCAGCATACGGTGGCGCTGGCGGTGCTGATGCCGATCGTCGCGGCGATGGGCGGCAATGCCGGTGTGCAGGTCATCACTGTCACGGTGCGGGCGCTGGCGACGCGCGATATCACGCCGCAAAGCAATCTTTTGCGAATCGTCGGCAAGGAACTGGTGGTCGGCTTCCTGAATGCCCTGGTGTTCGCCGCGATCCTCGGCGTGATCGCGGCCTGGTGGTTCGGCCACGTGGAACTGGGCTACGTGCTGGCCGGCGCCATGATCTTCAACATGGTCTGGGCCGGCATGGCTGGTACGTTGATTCCGCTGGCGATGGACCGGCTTGGGCTCGATCCGGCCATCGGCGCCGGACCCTTCCTCACCACAACCACCGATGTTCTCGGCTTCTTCTCGTTTCTGGGATTGGCGAGCTTGTTCCTGGTGTAGTTGGGTGGCAGGATGCCATTCGACCCCAGATCAGGAGCATCCATGTCCCGCCAACTCATCTCGTCCGGCTCCAAGTTCGAAGCCGAAGCCTGCTATTCCCGCGCGGTCTTGGACGGTGATTTCGTGTTCGTCTCCGGCACCACCGGCTTCGACTACTCCACCATGACGATCTCCGCCGACGTGGTGGAACAGACCCGCCAGACCTTCCGCAACATCGAGGCGGCGCTGCAGAAGGCCGGCTCCTCGCTCAAGGATGCGGTGCGCGTCACTTACTACGTGGTGAATGCCGACGATTGGCCGAAGATCTATCCGGTGTTCAAGGAGTTCCTCGCGGAATCGCGGCCGGCATCAACCGCGCTGATCTGCGGCCTGATCGACCCGCGCATGAAGATCGAGATCGAAATCACAGCACGCAAGAGATAGCTCATGCAGACCGGCACCGTCCTTGTCACCGGCGCCAACCGCGGCCTTGGCCTCGAGTTTGCCCGCCAGTACGCGGCAGATGGCTGGCGCGTCATCGCCTGCTGCCGCAACCCCAAGGACGCTCCGGAGCTGAAGAAGATCAAGGCCGAGGTCCATGCGCTCGATGTGGCCTCGCCGGATTCGATCCAGCATCTTGCGAAAGCGCTGAACGGCACGCCGGTCGACGTGCTCATCAACAATGCCGGCATGCACGGCGACCGCCGCATGTTCGGCGAGACCGATGTCGCGCTGTGGAAGCAGATCTTCGAGGTCAACACCATTGCGCCGGTGCAGATCCTGGCGGCGCTGCTGGAGAATGTCGCCGCCAGCCACCACAAGAAGGTGCTGAACATCAGCAGCAAGGTCGGCTCGATCGGCGATGGTCCTTCCGGCGGCTCCTACGCCTACCGCTCGTCGAAGACCGCGCTCAACATGGCGATGGTGAATGCGGCGCACGAGCTGAAGAACCGCGGCATCACCATCCTGCTCGTTCATCCCGGCTGGGTGCAGACCGACATGGGCGGCCCGACCGCGCCGGTCGGCATCGAGCAGAGCATCACCGGCCTCCGCCGCATCATCGACAAGGCGACCCAGGCCGAGACCGGCCATTTCTACGACTACACCGGCAAGCAGCTGCCGTGGTGAGAATGGAGAGCTTGGCAGCACATAGGTACTTCCCTTCCCCCCTTATGGGGGAAGGATGCGGAGCCTTAGCGAACGAAGTGAGCTTAGGCGCAGCTGGATGGGGGGTGCCGCCGCACGATCATTGGAAGTTGAGCGCGAAGAAGTCGCTCGTCCAATCGATGTTGCAAGCAATCCATTTTCTCTCACCTGCAATCGTGCGGCGGCACCCCCCATCCCAACCTTCCCCCACAAGGGGGGAAGGGGGTCTTCTCCGCGGGAGACATCCATGGTCCTGACCGAAGAACAGCAAGCGATCGTCGACATGGCGCGCGCTTTCGCCGAGGGCGAGCTGAAGCCGCATGCGACGGAATGGGAAGCGGCCGGCTACATCCCCGACGCGGTCGTCACCAAGATGGGCGAGCTCGGCCTCATGGGCATGCTGGTGCCGGAGGAGTGGGGCGGCGCCGGCGTCGACTACGGCACCTATGCGCTGGTGGTGGAAGAGCTGGCCGCGGGCGATGCCTCGGTCAGCACGCTGATGAGCGTGCATACCTCGGTGGTGTGCCTGCCGATCCTCAACTTCGGCACCGAGGCGCAGAAGCAGCGCTTCCTCAAGCCGCTGTCGACCGGCGGCATGGTTGGTGCCTTCTGCCTGACCGAGCCCGGCGCCGGATCGGACGCAGCGGCGATCAAGTGCCGCGCGGTGCGCGACGGCGATTCCTACGTGCTCAACGGCAGCAAGCAATTCATCTCCAACGGCAAGCGCTGCGGCGTCGCGCTGGTGATCGCGGTCACCGATCCCGCCGCCGGCAAGAAAGGCATCAGCGCCTTCCTGGTGCCGCAGGGCACCAAGGGCTTCGAGGTTGCGCGGCTGGAGAACAAGCTGGGACAGCGGGCATCGGATACCGCGCAGCTGGTGTTCCAGGATTGCCGCATCCCCGCCGACCTGCGCCTGGGCGAGGAAGGCGAGGGGCTGAAGATCGCGCTCGCCAATCTCGAGGGCGGCCGCATCGGCATCGCGGCGCAGGCCATCGGCATGGCGCGCGCGGCGCTCGACGAGGCGGTCAAATACGCCAAGGAGCGCAAGACCTTCGGCAAACCGATCGCGGAGCACCAGGCGATTGCGTTCCGCCTCGCCGACATGGCGACTCAGATCGAGGCGGCGCGGACCTTGACGCAGCATGCCTGCGCCGTGCGAGCGAGCGGTGCACGTGCGCTCAAGCATGCGGCGATGGCCAAGCTGTTCGCCAGCGAGATGGCCGAGAAAGTGTGCTCCGATGCCATCCAGATCCACGGCGGCTACGGCTTCCTCAAGGATTTCCTGGTGGAGCGCATCTACCGGGACGTGCGCGTCTGCAAGATCTACGAGGGGACCAGCGACATCCAGAAGATCATCATCTCGCGCGAATTGTTGAGTGCGTGATCGCCCGCCCTACAACCCTCCACCGTCATCGTCGGGCTTGACCCGGCGACCCAAATTTGCATCCGTCACGCGCAAGTGGACTTGGGTTGCCGGGTCAAGCCCGGCAATGACGTAAGAGGAGAGGCAACAGACCATGGCAGCGGCGCCGATCGAGTTCTATTTCGACTTCTCCTCGCCCTACGGCTATCTCGGCGCGCAGCGCGTCGAGACGGTTGCTGCCGAGTTCGGCCGCACGGTGCTGTGGCGGCCGGTACTGCTCGGCGTCATCTTCAAGGTCACCGGCCAGTCGCCGCTGGTCAGCCAGACCATGCGCGGTCCCTATTCCGCGCGCGACATGGCGCGCAGCGCGCGCAAGCTCGGCGTGAAGTTCGCCCTGCCGGAGGCGTTCCCCTTCTCCTCGGTCTATCCGTGCCGCGCCTTCTATTGGCTCGACAGCCGCGCGCCGGAGGACGCCAAGGCCTATGCCCGCGCCGTGTTCGACGCCGCGTTCGTGCGCAACAAGCCACCGGCGGAACCTGAGGCGGCCGTGGAGCTGGCGGTCGGGCTTGGCCACGATCGCGCCGCCATCCTCGCCGGCATGCAGGACCCCGCGATCAAGGAGAAGCTGCGGAACGCGACCCAGCAGGCAATAGACAAAGGCGTGTTCGGCTCGCCCTTTTTCATCGTCGACGGCGAGCCATTCTGGGGCAACGACCGGCTCGGCGAGGTGCGTGAGTGGCTGCAGACCGGCGGCTGGTGAACGCGCCTAGGTCTTTGGACCAAGTTCAGCCCTGATCGGTTGTTCGCATGCATCCGCATGGCTAGGCTCTCCTGAACTCGATTGCAGGGAGCGGAACCATGAGCGTCTATTTGATCGCGGACGTCAAAGTGACGGACCCCAGCTGGATTCCCGAATACGCCGCGGCCGTCCACGACATCGTGCACAAGCACGGTGGCAAGTATCTCTCGCGCAGTGCCAACGTGACGACGCTCGAGGGCAAGCCGCTCGACACCACCCTCATCGCCATCCTGCAGTTCCCGACCGAGGAGGCGGCCAAGGCATTCGCGACCGATCCGGCCTACGCTCCTTATGGGCGGATGCGCCAGGAGGGCAGCGAAAGCCGCTTCCAATTGATCGACGACACCGACGCTGCCGGCACGATTCCTTACCTGCACAAGGGCTGAGCGGACAAACGTTAACGGCCCTCTTCGTTTGCCGCGTTGATCCGCGGGCCATAGCTCGTGTACGCTTTAGGCCTCTTGGGGAAGAGGGAGGCCGTTCCATGACACTTGCGCATGTGTGGAGGCTGTCGGCCGTCGTTGCCGCAGCCGTCGTCTGGCAATCGCAGTTTGCCCAGGCGGAGGAATATCGCGTTGCTCCCGACGCCGCGACCGCGTGCAAGTCGGGTGAGAAATCGGAGACCATGACGCTCGACGGACCGCGCGAGGCATCGGTTGCCCGCGCCGACGGCGACAAGCTGAACGTCGCCGTATGCGTCGACCCGAGCAGCAAGAGCGCGGTGCATGTCCGCTATCGCGCCAACAGCTACTGGTACAGCAGCGGCAACATCAGCGAAGGCTGCGTCGAGATCCTGGGCGCGAGCAAGGTGAAGGTGCGCGCGGTCGACACCAACTTCCACCAGACCGCGACGTACTACTCCTGCGTTGCGGAGCGCTGACGCCGCTTACGCGCTGAGCACCTGGGCGTAGACGTCGGTATCGACGTTGCCGCCGGAGAGGATGAGTCCGACCTTTCCCGGTCGGCGCTCCCTGTCCTTGAGCGCGGCGGCGAGCGGGGTCGCGCCGGCGCCTTCGGCGACGTTGTGGGTGTCGGCGAAGTAGGTGCGCATCGCGGCCTTGATCTCGTCCTCGCTGACACGGACGACCCGCGCGGCACCGCGCCAGATGACCTGCAGCGCGTCCTCGGCAGGCACGCGGCAGGCGACGCCGTCGGCGATGGTGTCGGCGCTGTTGGTCGAGACCGGCCGCCTGGCTTCGAACGACAGGGCGTAGGCGGCGGCATTGTCCGCAACCACGCCGACGATCTCGGTCTTCAGCCCCAGCAGGTCGCGCGCCTGGATGGTGCCGCAGATGCCGGAGCCGAGGCCGATCGGCACGTAGATAGTCGCCAGGTCCGGCACCGCCCGCAACAGCTCCCAGCCATAGGTCGCGACCCCCTCGACCAGCGCGGGGTGGAACGAGCGGACGAAATGCAGCTTGCGCTCCTCGGCGATCGCCTGGGTCGCTTCGTAGGCGGCCTGAAAGTCATCGCCGGTCTCGATCAACTCGGCGCCATAGGCGCGCATTGCGGCGTTCTTGGAGCGGCTGTTGCCATGCGGCACGACTGCCACGCAGGGCAGCCCGAACTGGCGCGCCGCGAAAGCGATGCTCTGGCCGTGGTTGCCGCGGGTGGTGGCAATGACGCCCCGGACGTTCGGCTGCTCGCGGCGCAGGTGGTCGATGTAGGTGAGGCCGCCGCGCACCTTGAAGGCGCCGGTCGGCAGGTGGTTCTCGTGCTTGACCCAGGTTTCGACGCCAAGGCGGTGGGAGAGCAGGGGCCAGGAGATCTGCGGGCTGGCGCCGATGACGTTGTGCACCAGGTCGGCGGCGTCTGCGATGCGCGGCGCGCCCGGCATCCGGCTATTCCGGCTTGGGGACGAAGCTGCGGGCTTCGGCGAGGGCCGCCTCGATCTGTTGAGGCGTCAGGTGCTTGGCCAGATCGTCGCGTGCGGCGGCGACGCGGGCCGCGTCCTCGGGCGGCAGATGCTGGCTGCTTGCTAGGACCAGCCACCGGAACGAGGCGGCCTTGTCCTGCGCAACGCCTTGGCCAGCGCCATAGATGACCGCCAGGCCGAGCATGGCGTCGGTGTTGCCCTGCTTGGCCGCACGCTCGTACCACTGCCGCGCTGTGGCGAAGTTGGCCGGGCCGACCCGGCCCCAATGATAGAAGCCGCCCAGCTCATACTGAGCCTCGGGGTTTCCGGTCGCGGCCAGCTCCTTCAGGTCCTGGAACGCGTCGAACGGGCGCTTCTCGGCGATCGCCTTGCGCACGTCGTCCATCGTCACCGCATAGGCCGGTGCCGCCACCATGAACGGCGCCATGGCGCTGCCAAGCAACGCCAGGCAAATCGCAATACGAACCAGCATCGGCCCTCGAATATCCAACCCACCGCCGCGCCAATGCGGCGCGGGGGTAGTCTTAATGGTTTCGACGGCCGGTGTCGAACGCGTCAGTGCGTCGCTATCGGCAAATTGAATTCGCCGGAGCGGACGATGTCGGCCAGGTCACGCACGAACTCGGCGGTCGTATCCTGGCCATGGGCCGCGACCAGCGCGAACAAGGCGGCGGAAATCGACATGGTGCCGATGGTGTCGAACGGGATGCCGCGGTCGGACGCGTCCTGCCAGAACGTGTTGTACATTTCCCAGCAGGCGAGACGCTGCTCCGCGTCGGTCATCGGACGCGGATCTTCCATGGCTTGAGCCAGAGCGGGTAGCATCGGGGTAATCTCCTTGGTTCTTCTAACCAGGAATCGTTAACGCAAACCCTGTGCCACGGAAATATCCCGCAAAATCAGTGTGTTACAGCTTTAGATTCGCGCTTTAGGTCGGCAATATTTGCCGCCTCAAGACAGAAAGGGCGCGTCCTCCCGGACCTCGATCAGGGTCGGTCCCTTGGCCGAAAAGGCTGCTTCGATCGCCTTGGTCAGAGCGGGCAGGCTTTCCGGTCGCACAGCCTCGGCGCCGAACGCGCGCGCCAGGGCGAGGTAATCGGGATTGCGTTGCCGCACCCCGAGCTCAGGGATGTCGCGCTTGTTCATCCCGTAAGCGATCTGCCCGAACGCATCGTTGTTCCAGACCAGGATGGGCAGCGGCAGGCCAAGCTCCACCGCGGTTCCCAACTCCTGCATCGTGAACAGGAAGCCGCCATCGCCGACGATGGCAATGGTCGGCCGGTCGGGGCAGGCGATCTGGCCGCCGATCGCTGCTGGTACGGCATAGCCCAGGGTCCCGAAGCCGAGCGGATGGAACCAGCGTCGCGGCACCTCGCAGGGGAAATAGAAATTGGCGGTGTAGGCGATCTGGGTCATGTCGGTGAAGACCTGCCCATCGCGCGGCAGGGCGGCGCGCACGGCCTCGAGGACGCGGATGTGCTTCTGCTCAAGCGGCGGGATGTCGGTCGTGTTGGACGTGCGGATCGCACCGACACGCGCCGCGTCGTGTGACCGGCCGGCGCGGATGCGCGCGGTCAGGGCGGCGAGGGTCGGGCCTGCATCGGCGAGCAGGGCGACCGCCGGCGGGTGATCGCGGACGAGAGTCGGCGCATCGAGATCGATCCGGATCAGCTTGCCGTGGAAGGTCAGCGAGTCCGTCCAAGAGTCTGTTTCTGCAAGTTCTGTTCCGATGGCGATGACCAGATCTGCACCGGCCAGGGCCTCCTGTGTCGCGCTGCTTCCCAGAGTCGAACTGACGGTCGCCGGATCGGAATCCGCGATCACGCCTTTGCCAGCCGTGGTGGTCACGGCGATGGCGCCGGACTTGCGCAGGAAGGCGCGTGCCTCCTCCGCGCAGTCGACGCAGCCGCCGCCGAAGATGACCATCGGCCGCTCCGCCGCATCGATCAGCTTGGCCGCGGCGTCGAGGTCGGCATTCTTCGGTTCGGGCCGCTCGGCACGCAGGCGTCGGACGTCGCCCACGGTCGCCGGCGCCCGCAGCATGTCCAGCGTCAGGTTGAACACCGCCGGGCGGGGACGTGCGGTCTCGAACAGGCGGAACGCGTCAGCCATGGCCTCAGGCAGCTCGGCCGGAGACTTGATGGTGCGGGTGAGCCCGGTCAGCGGCTGGATCGCCGCATGCTGGTCGGTCACCTCATGCAGCCGGCCGCGGCCCTTGCCGAGGTCGGCGCTGTCATTGACGCTGGCTAGCACCAGGACGGGGACCGAATCCGAATAGGCCTGGCCGATCGGCGTCGCGGCATTCATTAGGCCGGGGCCGGTGATCAGGCAGCACACGCCCGGTCGGCCGGAGGCGCGGGCGTAGCCATCGGCCATGAAGCCGGCGCCCTGCTCGTGGCGCACGCCGATGTGGCGCATCTTGCGGTCGGCGAGGCCGCGATAGAGCTCGAGCGTGTGCACGCCCGGAATTCCGAACACCGTATCGACCCCGTAGGCTTCCAGCAGCGCGATCGCCGCATGACCGCCAACCTGATTCGGCCGCATGCCAATTTCCCCGTCGTGTTGCCAACTTGTGCGAAGCTGTATACAGCTTATCGGCATCCATCGTAGGGCGAACGTCGGGGCTGCGGCAATCGCCGTTCCTATGCAATAAGCGGGGGCCTGGGTCATGAGTGCGGGGGATTTGCTGAGTGCTGAGCCAATTGAGCGCGGTGGTGCTGCCGGTGCTGCTGGTGGCCGGCATCGGATTCACCTGGGCCAAGATGGGCCGGCGCTTCGACAGCGGGTTCCTGACCGACATCGCGACCAACATCGGCACGCCTTGCCTGGTGGCGCATTCGCTAATGACTTTGGACATCACGCCCAAGGCGATGGCGGAGATGGGCGTCGCGGTGCTGACCGCGGTGGCCGGATTCCTGGTCCTTGGCTTCGTCGTGCTCAGGGTCCTGAAGCTGTCGATCAATTCCTACCTGCCGGCGCTCACTTTCCCCAACACCGGCAACATGGGCCTGCCGCTCGCGCTGTTCGCCTTCGGGCAGGAGGGGTTGGCGCTGGCCGTGGTCTATTTCAGCTGCACGGTGTCGCTGCAGTTCACCCTCGGAATCTCGCTGTCGGCCGGCAACCTGTCGCTGTCGCGGCTGATCCGCACACCCACCATCTATGCCGTGGCGATCTCTATCACCGTGCTGCTGCTGGGGCTCGAGCTGCCGACCTGGATCGAGAACACCATCGGCGTGCTGGGCGACATCACCATCCCGATGATGCTGCTGACCCTCGGCGTGTCGTTGGCGCAGCTGAAGGTCAACGAGCTCGGCCGCAACCTGCTGCTGTCCTGCGTGCGGCTGGCGGGCGGGTTCCTGATCGCGCTGCTGGTGGTGCACGTCTACGACCTGCCGGACAAGGCGGCGGGCGTGCTCATCATCCAGAGCTCGATGCCGGTGGCGGTGTTCAATTTCCTGTTCGCGCAATATTACGGCCGGGCCCATGCCGACGTGGCGGCGATGGTCGTGATCTCCACCGCCTTGTCGTTCCTGACCCTGCCGCTGCTCGCGTATTTCGTCCTGCAGTGAGCAGGACAGTTGGATTTGGCGTTCGAAGTGCTCGCTTCAGTTCCCTCCCCCGAGGCGGGGGAAGGGGAAAAGCAGCGCGCGGCTTCAAATGCGATAGCCTTGATGCGGTGAGGTTGCCATGGACGTGGTGACCGAGTTCCCGCGGCGCATCCGCTGCGTCGAGAATCTATGGATTCCGATGACGGACGGCGTGCGTCTGGCGGCGCGGATGTGGCTGCCGCTGGATGCCGAGGCCGATCCGGTGCCGGCCGTCATCGACTGCCTGCCGTATCGCAAGCGCGACGGCCTCAAGGGCCGCGACGAGGAGATCTATCCCTATTTCGCCGGCCACGGCTATGCGTCGCTGCGCATCGACCTGCGCGGCACCGGCGATTCCGAAGGCCTGCCCGACGACGAATACACCCCGGCGGAGCAGGCGGACCTGGTCGCCGCCATCGCCTGGATCGCGCAGCAGCCATGGTGCACCGGCAGGGTCGGGATGATGGGCATCTCCTGGGGCGGCTTCAATTCTCTGCAGGTCGCGATGCACCGCCCACCCGCGCTGAAGGCGATCATCACGGTCTGCGCTTCGGACGACCGCTACAACGACGATGTGCACTACATGCAGGGCTGCCTGCTGCACGACAACTTCGCCTGGTCGTCGGCGATGTATGCCTTCGTCTCGCAGCCGCCCGATCCCGCCATTGTCGGCGAGCGCTGGCGTGACATGTGGATGGAGCGCCTGAAGCACTACAAGTATCCGGGGTACATCTGGTACGGGCACCAGCGCCGCGACGACTACTGGCGTCAGGGCTCCGCCTGCGAGAACTACGACGCGATCGAATGCGCGGTCTTTGCCGTCGGCGGCTGGGAGGACGGCTATTCCAACGCCGTCGCGCGACTGATCGAGAAGCTGAAGGCGCCTTGCCTCGGCTTGGCCGGGCCATGGGGCCATGCCTATCCGCACAACGCGCTGCCCGGACCGGCGATCGGCTTCCTGCAGGAGTCGCTGCGCTTCTGGGATCACTGGCTCAAAGGCCGCGACACCGGCCTGATGCGCGAGCCGAAGCTGCGCGTCTGGATGAACCACTCGCACCCGCCCGATCCCTGCGCCGCCGAGCGGCCGGGACACTGGATCGCGCATCGCGACTGGCCGGCGCCCAATGTCACCATGCGGGACTTCTGGCTCGGCGCGCGCGGGCTGGAGCCGACGCGGCAACCCGACGCCGCCCTGTCGATCAAGTCGCCGCAGAACACCGGCATCATGACCGTGGAGTGGTGCTCCTACGGCGGCGGCGATGGCGACTTTCCAGGCGATCAGCGGATCGATGACGGCAATTCGCTGTGCTTCGACTCGCTGCCGCTGGGCACGCCGCTGGCCTTCTTCGGGACGCCGCGCCTGCACCTCGCATTCTCGGTCGATCAGCCGGTCGCCAAGGTTGGCGTGCGCCTCAACGACGTTGCGCCGGACGGTGCTTCGACGCGGATCACCTACACCTTGTTCGGGCTCAACCACGCCTGGAACCAGGCCGATCCGACACAACTGGTGCCGGGCAAGATCTATCGCGCCGCCATTCCGCTCAACACCATCGCGTACCAAGTGTCCGCCGGCCACCGCCTGCGGGTCGCGATCTCGACCGCATGCTGGCCGCAGCTCTGGCCCGGTCCTTTCGCGGCCACGGTGACGGTCCATACCGGAGACAGCCGGCTCGAGCTGCCGGTGCGGCCACCGCATCCCGAGGACAGCGAATTGCGCGCCTTCGATCCACCGGCCAAGTCCGCGATGGGGCCGTGCACCGTCACGCGCGAAGCCGACTGGCACCGCACGATCACGAGAGATGTGGCAACCGGTGCGACCGAGCTGGTAATGGTGAAAGACAGCGGCGGCGTGCGCTATGACGACATCGACTGGCGGCTGGATTGCGCCGGCACCGAGCGCTATCGCATCAGGCCGGACGACCCGCTGTCAGCCGAAGCCGACTGCATCTATCACCACGAGCTGTCGCGCGGCGACTGGGTGGCGCGCAGCGTGACGCGCACGGCGCTCAAGGGCGACGCGACACATTTCCACTTCATCGCGACGGTGGATGCCTACTTCAACGGAGAGCGAATCTTCTCCGACCAGGATGCGTTCTCCATCCCGCGGGACTTCATGTAGCGAAGAAGGAAACTACTTCAGCGCAACGGCGGTCGGCGGCAGCGCTTCGCCGAAATGCGCGAGCAGGGCGGGGACCATCTGCTGCATGGATGAATCGACGTTGACTTCGACGCTGTCGCGCTCGACCTGGCCACGCCAGACATAGAGCCCGCTCTTGCGGTCGTAGACCGACAAGGTGACGCGGAGCAGGTGGCCGCCGCGCTGCGGCTCCGCCGGCGACAAGAACGCGCCGCGGGTATTGTCGAAGAAGTTGCCCTGGGTCAGCGAATCGCCGGGCGCGGTATTCTCCGGATTGGTGTAGCCATCGCCGCGGGTCGATCCTTGATAGCCGCGCGGCACGTTCTGTTCCTGCCCGACGCCGCGGACGAGGACCGCCGTGACATCCAGCGCATAGGGCGCATCGCGCGAAATCGTGTAGCCGCCCTGCTTCAGCGTGCCGCTGGTCAGCTCAACCGCATTGCCGGCCAACTGGCTGCCATCGGCGCTCGAGACATCGAGGGCGGCGCCGGCGGGAATGGGGGTGTAGGTGGTGGCGCTCACGATCGCGACAGCGTTGCCGTCGATCGACGCCTGCTCCCAGTCGCTGGGGGCGTCCTGCGCCAAAGCCGGTTGGCCGAGCAGCAAAGCGAATGCCGAACAGGCCAGAAGGGTTCGCGTGATTCGCATGCTCATAACGCTAATCTAGGGGCCTTAACCGTCGATTACCAAGAGTATCACGCAATCGCATCAATATCGTCCATAACGATACAGACGGGTGTCCAGTTCCGTCCGCCTCCCGGACATTTGATCGGCCAGCAGCCGGGCGGACCCGCAGCACATGGTCCAGCCCAGATAACCGTGGCCGGTGTTAAGCCACAGATTGCGCACGGGAGTTGGCCCGATATAGGGCGGCCCATCGGGTGTTGCCGGGCGGAGACAGGCCCAATATTCCGCACGGTCGAGGGCGATGCCATTGCGGAACAACTCGCGCCCGGCCGCTAAAATTTTCGCGAAATTCTCCGGACGGTGACCGGCGTCGTAGCCCACCACCTCCGCGACCGAGCTCATGCGCACGCGATCGCCCAGCCGCGCGAAGGTGACCAGCGTGCCTTCGTCGAGCCCGCCGGTGCGTGGCGCCTGTTCCGGATCGCCGACCGGCGCCGTGATCGAATAGCCTTTGATCGGATAGATCGGGAGATGCAGCCCGGCCTGGCGGGCGAGCTGCGGCGAGTAGCTGCCGGCCGCCAGCACGAAGGCGTCCGCCTTGATCTCGCCGCTCGCAGTCTTGAGCGCGGTCACGCGGCCGCCGTCGACCGCTAGCCCGTCGATCACAGTGTTGAGGCGGAAGGTGACGCGGCGCTCCTTGCACACCTCCGCCAACCCTTCGGTGAAGCGTCGCGCGTCGCCCATTTCGTCCGAGGTGCCGAGCATGGCGCCCACGAACTTGGAGCGGGTGTGGGCGAGGGCGGGTTCGAGCGCGACCACTTCGTCGACCGAGATCGGCTTGATCGCTGCGCCGGCCTCGCGCAGCAGCTCCAGGCTCCGGTCATCCATCTCCAGTTCATGGCGATCGCGGAACAGATACAGCACACCCTTGGTATCGCGGTGCCAGTGGATGCCGGTCTCGCGCGTCACCTGCTCGGTCTCCGCCATGCTGTAGAAGCACAGCCTGGCCTTGGCGAGGCTGTTGGCGCGGTGCCGGGCCGGCGTGCAATTGCGCAAGAAGCGCAAGCCCCAGTCGAGCAGCTGGCCGTTCATGTGCGGCTTGAGGCGCAGCCCGGTGTCTTTTTGCCACAGCGACTTCAACAGCCGCCAGGGTGCACCTGGCGCGGCCCAGGAGAAGGAATGGTTCGGCGTCAGAAGGCTGGCGTTGGCATAGCTGGTCTCGCGCGCGGGCGCGGACTGGCGGTCCACCACCAGGATTTCGTGTCCTTCTTTCGCCAGGTAATAGGCGGACGCCACGCCCAGCAGGCCGGCGCCGACGATTGCAATGCGCATGGGAGGGAGGTCGGTCGTCGAGGTTGTTGAAAACAGCGCAAGACTGCCATAATCGGGACGGAACCGATATTGTAATTACACCGGAGCCGTCATGCGCCGACTTCCTGCCGCCCGCCCGCTGTTTTCCTCCGTTCTGCTGATCGCAATCGCGCTGGCTGGCTCGTCGCTGCCGGCGACGGCGCAGTCCACGCCGCCGGCCGGTCCCGCCATGACGCCGGACGAGATCGCTGCCTGCCTGTGCCAGAAGGAGCTGCTGGACCAGCAGCAGTCGAATGTGGAGGTGCAGGGCGGCCTGCTGCAGGAGCGCCAGCAGGAGCTGACCAATCTCGACACCCAGATCAAGGCGCAGGCGGCGCGCACGCCGTCCAGCGACCAGGTCGGCCAGCAGGTGCTGCAGGATCTGATCGGCCAGCAGATCGCGCTGCGTAACCTGATCCAGCTGCAGATCCGCCCCGCTTACACCCAGCAGCTGAACCAGCTGCGCGCCACCATCGAGACCTACAACCCGCAATGCACCACCCGCCCGCGCTACGTACTGGACGTGGAGAAGGCGCAAGAGAACCTGGTGTGCCCGAAGCCGTAGCATCACCCTCCCACCGAGGATTCCCCTCTCCCCTCGCGGGAGAGGGCTGCGAAGGCTTAGCGAACGTAGTGAGCTTAGCCGAAGCTGGGTGAGGGGGCCGCGCCGATAGGCGCGCAGCGCGCGAGCGCTATTGTTGACCGATTTGCTCTTCAGGAGTTATGGCGCTCTTGCGAGCGCGCGTGCCTGTCGGCACGCACCCCCTCATCCAGCTTCGCCTAAGCTCGCTCTCGCTCGCTAAGGCTGCGCATCCTTCCCCCGCAAGGGGGGAAGGGGATTTTCGAGGGAAATGCGCCTACACCTGCTCCCACTTGCACGACAGGTTCATCTGCCCCGCGGTGTTCGCGATAGTGGCCATGCACACCGCCTCCTTGCCCTTGGGCACGGAGATCGCCATGCGCAGCAGGAAGCGTGCGGCGCCGGCGCCGGGGACGCTCTCGGAGTTCAGCTCGACGATGTTGGCGCCCATCG
>DATEOK010000209.1:0-3719 GCA_035274225.1 Dongiaceae bacterium | reverse complement strand
AGCGACTTGCAGGGGATGCGCGGGTTCTCCTTTGGCGCAGGTACGGCACCGCGCATGTTCGGGGTCCTGCTGCTGCTGCTGGGCGTAGGCATTGCAGTCATGGGCCTGGTGTTCGATGGGCCGCAGATCGCAAAGTATCACTGGCGGGGACCGTTCTTCGTCGTACTTTCTATTCTTTGCTTCGCGGTGGCGATCCGTCCGATGGGCCTCGTCATCTCGGCATTCGTCTCCTTCATGATTGCGGGAATGGGAACGCCGGAGACGCGATGGAAGGAGACGATGATCGTCGGCATCTGCCTGACCGTCGGCTGCAGCCTGCTTTTCCCCTATGCGCTCGGGCTGCCGCTGCAGCTCTTCCCGCGCTTCATGATTCAGTGAGGGCGTGATGGCCGATCTGTTTACCAACCTCGCCCTCGGTTTCGGCGTTGCTTTCACCCCGGTCAATCTCATGCTGTGCCTTATTGGCGCGCTCGTCGGCACGCTGGTCGGCGTGCTGCCCGGGATCGGCACCATCGCCACGGTGGCGATGCTGCTGCCGATCACCTTTGGTCTGCCGCCGGTCGGCGCGCTGATCATGCTCGCCGGCATTTATTACGGCGCGCAGTATGGCGGTTCGACCACCTCGATCCTGGTCAACATTCCCGGTGAAGCCGGGTCCGTGGTGACGGCGCTCGACGGCTTCCAGATGGCGAAGCAGGGCAGGGCCGGTCCGGCGCTGGCGATCGCCGCGATCGGTTCGTTCTTCGCCGGTTGCGTGGCGACCGTTCTGATTGCCGTGCTCGGCGCGCCGCTCACCAAGCTCGCGCTGGCGTTCGGCCCGGCCGAATATTTCTCGCTGATGGTGCTCGGCCTGATCTTCGCGGTGGTGCTCGCCAAGGGATCGGTGCTGAAGGCGATTGCGATGATCGTGTTCGGCCTGCTGCTCTCGATGGTCGGCTCCGACATCGAAACCGGCGCCTCGCGCATGGCCTTCAACATTCCGGAACTGGCCGACGGTCTCGGCTTTGCGACGGTGGCGATGGGCCTGTTCGGCTTCGCCGAGATCATCCGCAACCTCGATGCCGGCGGCGAAGAGGATCGCCAGTTGGTGCAGCAGAAGGTCACGGGCCTGATGCCGACGGCGAAGGATCTGAAGGATTCGGCGCCGGCCATCCTGCGCGGCACCATGCTCGGATCGATCCTTGGCATTCTGCCGGGCGGCGGCGCCGTGATCGCGTCGTTCGCGGCCTATACGCTGGAGAAGAAGATCTCCAAAAATCCAAAGCGCTTTGGCCGCGGCGCCATCGAAGGCGTTGCAGCGCCGGAGAGCGCCAACAATGCCGCGGCGCAGACCTCGTTCATTCCGCTGCTGACGCTCGGCATCCCGCCAAACGCGGTGATGGCGCTGATGGTCGGTGCGATGACGATTCACGGCATCGTGCCGGGCCCGCAGGTGATGCAGAAGCAGCCCGACCTGGTGTGGGGCATGATCGCCTCGATGTGGATCGGCAATCTGATGCTGCTGGTCATCAACCTGCCGCTGGTCGGCATCTGGGTGCGGCTGCTTCGCGTGCCGTACCGCTTGATGTTCCCCTGCATCGTGATTTTCTGCTCGATCGGCATCTATTCGGTGAACAACGCGCCAACCGACGTCGTCCTTGCGGGCGCGTTCGGTCTGGTCGGCTACTGGCTGATCAAGCACGATTTCGAGCCGGCGCCGCTGCTGCTCGGCATGGTGCTGGGTCCGTTGATGGAAGAGAACCTGCGGCGGGCACTGCTGATCTCGCGTGGCGACTGGTCAGTGTTCCTGACCCGGCCGTTGTCGGCGGTGCTGATCGCAATCGCGGCGTTCCTGCTCTTGCTGGCGGTATTGCCGGCCCTGCGCAGGAAGCGCGACGAGGTGTTCGTCGAGTCCGAGAACTGATCGACCTGCGGCGGTGCGCCGCAGGTTGCAGTCTGTTCGAGTTCGCGTGACCTGATATGACATGCAAATGCCGGCTTGGGAGAGCCGGCATTTTGTCTAAGGGCTGAAGGAACTCAACATGAACTGGTATGGACGCTCGCTCGCGAGCGGCTTCCTGGCTGCGCTTGCCGGGCTGACATTGCTTTCCGGGTCGTCGCAGGCTCAATCCTATCCGACGCGCAGCATCACCATGATCGTGCCGTTCGCGGCCGGCGGTCCGACCGACGTGATCGCGCGCATCGTCACCGGCCATATGGCGCAGACGCTGGGCCAGAGCATCATCATCGAGAACGTGGTCGGCGCCGGCGGAACCACCGCCACCACGCGCGCATCCCGCGCCGCCAATGACGGCTATACGCTGATCACCGGCCACATGGGCACGCATGCGGCCTCGGTGCCGCTCTATCCCAACCTTGCCTACCACCCCGAGAAGAATTTCGAGCCGGTTGCGCTGCTGGCCGGCACGCCGATCCTGATCCTGGCGCGGAAGGATTTCGCGCCGAAGGACCTCAAGGAATTCGTCGCCTACGTGAAGGCGAACGAGACCAAGGTCAACGCGGCGCATGCCGGCATCGGCTCCGTCTCCAACGTGTCTTGCGAGCTGCTGAACTCTGTGCTGGGGGTCAAGCCGGTCGGCGTGCCGTTCAACGGCACCGGTCCGGCGATGAACGCGCTGGTGGCGGGGCAGGTCGATTACATGTGCGACCAGATCGTCAACGCGGTGCCGCAGATCAACGGCGGCACCATCAAGGCCTACGCGGTGGCGACGGCCGAGCGTAACCCGTCTTTGCCGAATGTTCCCACCACGACAGAAGCGGGCCTGCCGGCGTTCCAGGCCCAGGCCTGGAATGCGATCTTCGCGCCGAAGGGCACGCCGCCGGAGATCGTCGCCAAGCTGAACGAGGCGGTCGTCAAGGCGCTCGATGACGAGGCCGTGCGCAAGCGGCTGCTCGAACTCGGCAGCGTTATTCCGGCCGGCGCCGATCGCACCCCGGCCGCGCTGGGAACCCTGGTCAAGAACGAAATCGCGAAGTGGACGCCGGTGCTCAAGCCGGTGAATTAATCCACAAAATCAACATTTTGGGCGAGGGGCGGGACGCGAGTTCCGCCCCTTGTCGTTTGTGCCGGGGATGATCATTTTTCCGGGTATAATCGGAGCGCGCGGCCGAATCGGCGTGTTGATCGGCTATCCCGGCCGTTAAATTCGCGTTTCCCAAAAGGCCCAAACGTCAGCCATGAACCAGTATCACGACCTGCTCGAACGGATCCTCTCTGACGGCGCGGAGAAGCAGGACCGCACCGGCACCGGCACGCTGTCGATCTTCGGTCACCAGATGCGGTTCAACCTGTCGGCCGGGTTTCCGATGCTGACCACCAAGCGGCTGCCGCTGAAGGCGATCATCCACGAGCTGCTGTGGTTTCTCGCCGGCGACACCAACATCAAATATCTCAAGGACAATGGCGTTTCGATCTGGGACGAGTGGGCCGACGCCAACGGCGATCTCGGTCCGGTCTACGGATCGCAATGGCGCTCATGGCCGGCGCCTGACGGGCGCCGCATCGACCAGATTTCCAACGTCATCGACATGATCAAGCGCAACCCGGATTCGCGGCGGCTGATCGTGAGCGCGTGGAATCCGGCCGACGTCGACAAGATGGCGTTGCCGCCCTGTCATTGTCTGTTTCAGTTCTATGTCGCCAACGGCAAGCTGTCGTGCCAGCTCTATCAGCGTTCGGCCGACGTCTTCCTCGGCGTGCCCTTCAACATCGCATCCTA
>DATEOK010000208.1:0-2159 GCA_035274225.1 Dongiaceae bacterium | reverse complement strand
GGAAGACAGCCACTGCGCAACGATCGCCAGGTACTCGTTCTGGCTGAACGGATAGAAGCTGACCCAGAGGCCGAAGCGCTCCGACAGCGAGATCTTCTCCTCGATCACCTCGCCAGGATGGACTTCGCCGTCCTCGGTGTGGGTGTAGCTGAGGTTGTCCTTCATGTACTCGGGCAGCAGGTGGCGCCGGTTGCTGGTCGCGTAGATCAGCACGTTGGGCGTGGCCGCGGCCACCGAGCCGTCGAGGATGGACTTGAGCGCCTTGTAGCCGGGCTCGCCCTCGTCGAAGCTCAGGTCGTCGCTGAAGACGATGAACTTCTCGGGCCGCTGCGACACCACCTCGACGATGTCGGGCAGGTCGGTGAGCTCGGCCTTGTCGACCTCGATCAGGCGCAGGCCCTGCGGCGCATAGGCGTGCAGGCAGGCGCGGATCAGCGAGGACTTGCCGGTGCCGCGGGCGCCGGTCAGCAACACGTTGTTGGCCGGCTTGCCCTCGACGAACTGGCGCGTGTTGCGCTCGATCTTTTCCTTCTGGACGTCGATTTCCTTGAGCGCATCGAGCGGCATGGGCGCCAGGTGGCGCACCGGCTCCAGCGTGCCATGGCCCGAGCTGCGGCGGCGGTAGCGCCAGGCGATCGAGGCGCCCCAGTCGGCGGGCGCCGCGAGCGGCTGAGGAAGGATGGATTCGATGCGGCCGATCAGTTGCTCGGCGCGCTCGATCAGGCGTTCGAACTTCTCGTTCATGACCGGTAATCGGCGTTGATCGTCACGTATTCGTGGCTGAAGTCGCAGGTCCACACGGTTTCGCTGGCATTGCCGCGGCCCAGGCCGATACGCACCGTGATCTCGCTCTGCTTCATCACTCGCTGGCCGTCTTCCTCACGGTACGACGGGTTGCGCCCGCCCTTGACCGCCACGTGCACGTCGTCGAGGAACAGGTCGATGCCGGTCTGGTCGAGGTCGGCGATGCCCGCATAGCCGACGGCCGCCAGGATGCGGCCCAGGTTCGGGTCGCTGGCATAGAAGGCCGTCTTGACCAGCGGCGAATGCGCCACGGCGTACGCCACCTGCCTGCACTCGGCAGCGTCCTTGCCGCCATCGACCTGGATGGTGATGAACTTGGTCGCGCCTTCGCCGTCGCGCACGATGGCTTGCGCCAGTTGGCGCGCCACGTTCTGCATCGCGGCCACCAACGCCTGGCCATCGGCCGAGTCGAGCGAGGTGATGGGGGCGTGCGCCGCCTTCTGCGTGGCGATGACCACGAACGAGTCGTTGGTCGAGGTGTCGCCGTCGATGGTCACGCGGTTGAACGAGGCGTCGGCCAGCAGCTTGGCCAGCGGCTGGATCAGCGAGGGATCGATCTTCGCGTCGGTCGCCATGAAGCCCAGCATGGTCGCCATATTCGGACGGATCATGCCGGCGCCCTTGCTGATGCCGGTGATGGTGGCCGTGGCATCGCCGATCTGCACCCGCTGGCTGAAGGCCTTGGGGATCGTGTCGGTGGTCATGATACCCTCGGCCGCGCGCGCCCAGTGGTTCGCATCGGCATCGGCCAGTGCAGCAGGCAGGCCCGCCTCGATGCGGTCGACGGGCAGCGGCTCCATGATCACGCCGGTGGAAAACGGCAGGATCTGCTCAGGCGCGATTTCCAGCTTGCGCGCGAGCGCAATGCAGGTGGAGCGCGTGCGCATCAGGCCGTCTTCGCCCGTGCCGGCGTTCGCATTGCCGGTGTTGATCACCATCGCGCGGATGCCGTAGTTCGCGGCCAGATGGTCGCGGCAGACCTGCACCGGCGCGGCGCAGAAACGGTTCTGGGTGAACACCCCGCCGACCGCCGAGCCCTCGTCGATCAGCACGACCGTCAGGTCCTTGCGGTTGGCTTTTCGCACGCCCGCTTCGGCCACGCCGATGCGGACGCCGGGCACCGCATGCAAGGCGGCGGGATCGGGAGCGGACAGGTTCACGGGCATGGGATTTCTCTCAATGAAAGGTGCGGGGACTTCAGCTCAGCTCAGCTTGCCGTGGCACTGCTTGTACTTCTTGCCACTGCCGCAGGGGCACGGATCGTTGCGGCCGACGCGCGCGAAAGCCGCGGCCTCCGCGCTGAGCGCGCCCAGGCCGGCAGCCGCGATGCGGCGCTGGTTTTCCTCGTCGACGCG
>DATEOK010000207.1:0-3119 GCA_035274225.1 Dongiaceae bacterium | reverse complement strand
CTGCAGCAGCATGGTGGCGAGCGACTTGAACGACGCCAGGCCGGTGCGTTCGGAGAGGTTCTCGAAGGCTTGTCGCCGGTCGCTGAGGAAGGCGAGCTCGGCGGAGGTGAGGCCCATCTCTTCCGACATCTCGGGCGACTGCTCGGCCATCTGCTCGGTCACCTTGTTGAAGGCGGCTTCGATCGACATGCCGGATTCGACGCAGATGACGATCAGGTCGAGCGCATCCGGAAAGCCGCGCTGCAGCAGCTTCTGGCGCTTGGTGATGGCGTTGCTGAGCAGGATCTGCGGCGTCAGGTAGCCGATGGCGCCGGCCGCGAGCACGCCGGCCAGGCGGACGGCAAGCGGCTTCTCCGGGAACACGATCCAGGCATAGAGCAATGAGATGATGACGAAGCTGATCGGCAGCGCAATGCGCTTGAACAGGTAGTTGGCGACCGCGCTCGGGCTGCGTTTGCCGGCGCGCGCCAGCTTCATGCGCAGTTCCTTGGCGTCCAGCAGGTCGGCCATGCTGATGCCGCGCAGCGCAAAGCCCTTGATGCCCTTGTTCGGCACCGCCTGGAGGCGGTTGCGCGCCTGGAAGGACTGGCTCTGCGCCGTCGACAGCTGCCGACGGCGGTCACGCACCGCGCGCAGGCGCTGCTCGAAGCGCTCGCCGCGCATGAAGGGCAGGGCGAGGGCGAAGATCGTCGCGATCGTGGCCACGAACACGATCAGCACGATCATGCTGGTCATGTTGAAGCCGCTGGAAAAATCTACTCCGAATTGCTCCATGGCGCGGCGATCCCTAGATTTCGAAATTGATCATCTTGCGCATCACCAGGATGCCGGTGCCGAACGAGCAGGCGCCGACAACAATGCACCAGTTTCCGGCGTTGGTGGTGATGAGCAGGCTGACATAGTCCGGCGCGGTGAAGCTGAGGACGCCGGCCACCGCGAACGGCATGGCGCCGATGATGGCGGCGGAGGACTTCGCTTCGCTCGACAGCGCCTTGATCTTGTCGCGCATCTTCTTGCGGTCGCGCAGAATGCTCGACAGCTTGGCCAGCGTCTCGGCGAGGTTACCGCCGGTGGTCTGCTGAGTGATCAGCACGATGGTAAAGAACCGGGCCTCGTTGGTCGGCACCCGCGTGATCAGGCGGTTGAGGCAATCCTCCAGGGTAATGCCCATCTGGATGCTCTCGGTGATGTGGCGGAACTCGATGCCGATCGGGTCCGGCATTTCCTTGCCGACGATCGACAGACATTCCGCCACGGTCATGCCGGTCTTCACGCCGCGCACGATGAGGTCGATGGCGTTCGCGAAGTTCGCCGTGAAGGCCTTCAGGCGCTTGTTGACCAGGTAGCGCAGCACGAAGCGCGGAATACCGAAGGTGCCGACCAGCAGGCCGGCCGGGATGGTGTAGACGATGCCGCTGATGACGTAGATGAGGACAGTGAACGCTGCGCCGCTGATCACGCTGTAGATCCAGAACTGCTTGGGCGTGATCTTGAGACCGGCCTGGATCAGCTTTTCCTGCAGCTTGTAGCCGCGCTGCTGGCGCTTCATCTGCTCGGCGGCCTTCAGCTTGGCCTCGATGTCCTTGCGCTTCATGCTGGACTGGGCCTTGGCGCCACCCTTGCCGCCGCCACCGTTGCCGGTCGGGCCACCGACCGTGTTCAACCGCCGCTCCAGGCGCGCCCGCGGCCCGTAGAGGCTGTTCATCAAGCCGTAGGACACGATGATGAGCGCCAGCACCAGGACGCCGACGGCGCCCATGATCATGGGGTCGAGCTGGGCGATTTTCTCAATCAACGTCTTCTCCCATGATATCCGCGAGGTCGCGTTCACGGCCGAAATACTTGGCCTGGTCCCAGAACGCCGGACGCAGGCCGGTGAACTTGTGGCGGCCGACGATGCGGCCGGAGGCGTCCTCGCCCTGGATCTCGTAGATGAAGAGGTCCTGCAGGGTGACGACGTCGCCTTCCATGCCGATGATCTCGGTGACGTGGGTGATCTTGCGCGAACCGTCGCGCAGGCGGGCCGCCTGGACGATCACGTTGATCGAGCCGGCGATCTGCTCGCGCACGGTCTTGGCCGGCAGGTTGTAGCCGCCCATCGCGATCATGTTCTCGAGACGCGAGATGCATTCGCGCGGGTTGTTGGCGTGGATGGTGCCCATCGAGCCGTCGTGGCCAGTGTTCATGGCCTGCAGCAGGTCAAATGCCTCGGTGCCGCGGACTTCGCCGACGATGATGCGTTCGGGTCGCATACGCAGACAGTTCCTGACGAGGTCGCGCATGGTGACCTGGCCGACGCCTTCGAGGTTGGGCGGCCGGGTTTCCAGGCGCACCACGTGCGGCTGCTGCAGCTGAAGTTCCGCCGCGTCCTCGCAGGTGATGACGCGCTCGCCCTTGTCGATGAACTGCGTCAAGCAGTTCAGCAGGGTGGTCTTGCCCGAGCCGGTGCCGCCCGACACGATGGTGTTGAGCCGGCAATGGCCGATGATCTGCAGCAGCTTGGCGCCCGCCGGCGAGATCGAGCCGAAATTCATCAGCTTATCGAGGGTCAGGCGGTCGCGCTTGAATTTACGAATGGTGAGGGCGCAGCCGTCGAGCGAGAGCGGCGGGGCGATCACGTTGACGCGGGAGCCGTCCATCAAGCGCGCGTCGCAGATCGGGCTCGCTTCGTCGACGCGGCGGCCGACCGCCGAGACGATGCGCTGGCAGATGTTCATCAGCTGCTGCTGATCGCGGAACTTGATGTCCGTCAGCTCGATCTTGCCGTTGGCTTCGATGTAGACCTTGTCCGGGCCGTTGACCATGATGTCCGCGATGTCGTCGCGGGCGATCAGCGGCTCGAGCGGACCGAGGCCGAGGACGTCGTTGCAGATGTCGGTGACGAGGAGCTGCTGCTCCGCGGCACTGATGGTGAGGTTGCGGAGATTGATGATTTCCGCAACGACTTCACCGATCGCCTCGCGGACCGATTTGTGGTCGAGCTTCGCCAGTTCGGCGAGGTCGACCGTCGAAATCAGGTCGTTGAAGACGTTCTGCTTGATCTCCTGCAGCCGGCTATCAAGCTCGCCGACGCGCGCCGTCCCCGGCTTTTTCGGGGCCGGTGCCGGCGCGGGCGCAAC
>DATEOK010000206.1:0-3435 GCA_035274225.1 Dongiaceae bacterium | reverse complement strand
CTGGTCGGCGTGACGCGGGTCGACGCCCAGATTGACGGCGATCTCGATGCTTTCGTCGAACTTGGCGTTGGCGTTGGCCTTCACCAGCTTCACGGCGTCCGCGAGCTGGTGGGCGACGGTGGTGTCGCCGGTCCAGGCCTTCATGCGCTTGGCTTGCTTTGCCATGGTCTTAGGCCTCCACGATCTGCAGGCCCATCGAGCGCGCGGAGCCCTCGATGATCTTGGCGGCTTGTTCGAGATCGTTCGCGTTCAGGTCCTTCATCTTCTTCTCGGCGATCTCGCGCAGCTGGGTGCGGGTGATCTTGCCGGCGCTGTCGCGGCCGGGCAGCTTGGAGCCCGACTTCAGGCCGACCGCCTGCTTGATGAAGTACGACGCCGGGGGCGTCTTGGTGACGAAGGTGAACGACTTGTCCTGATAGACCGTGATCACGGTCGGCAGGGGCGTGCCCTTCTGTTCCTTCTCGGTGCGGGCGTTGAACTCCTTGCAGAAGCCCATGATGTTGACGCCGCGCTGACCCAGCGCCGGCCCGATGGGCGGCGAAGGGGTCGCAGAGCCCGCGGGCACCTGCAGCTTGATATAGCCCAAGATCTTCTTGGCCATCTTTGCTCCTCATGGCCGGAAACCCGGCCGGTTATGAGCCGTGGTGCGGGGTCACGGTGGCCGCCCCCTCCCACGGATTTGAAATCACGGCGAACCGCGAAGCGGGCGGCATTATCAGCGAACGCTTCCTATTGCAACGATCGGCCCAAATCCAAACCGCGGAAAACGCAGAAGAACGCAGAATGCCGCAGCCGCGATTCCGCGCCTTTCTGCGTCTTCTGCGGTTCCAATACGACAGAGCCCCCGCTTTCGCGGGGGCCCGGAACGTTCAGCAAGTCTGTTCGAACGACCTAGCTGGTCTTTTCGACCTGGCCGTATTCCAGTTCGACCGGCGTGGCGCGGCCGAAGATCGAGACGGTGACGCGCAGACGCGCGCGTTCCTCGTCGACCTGTTCCACCGAGCCGTTGAAGCTGGCGAACGGGCCGTCGATGACCTTCACGGTCTCGCCGATCTCGAACGAGATGGTCGGCTTCGGCCGTTCCACGCCCTCTTCGATGGCGCCGACGATGCGCTGGACTTCCTTTTCCGAAACCGGGATCGGCTTCGACCCCGAGCCCAGGAAGCCGGTCACCTTCGGGGTGTTCTTGATCAGGTGGTAGGCTTCATCCGTCAGCTCCATCTTCACCAGGACGTAGCCCGGGAAGAACTTGCGCTCGGAGTTTACCTTCCGGCCGCGGCGGATCTCCACCACGTCCTCGGTCGGCACCAGGATCTCGGAGAAGTTCTCCTCAAGGCCCTGGTTCCTGGCCTGCTCACGGATGCTTTCGGCCACCTTCTTCTCGAAATTCGAGTAGGCGTGGACGATGTACCACTTGTGGCGGGGGTTGCCCTTGGGGGCGGAGGCGGCAGCTTCAGACATCTTTGTTCTTCTTTACCCGCCCGTGGCCACACGGAGCAGCCATGTGATGGCGAAGTTGAGGACGCTGTTCACAATCCAGAAGAACAGCGCGGCCAGGACCACCATGATCGCCACCATGACGGACGTGATCCAGGTCTCCTTGCGGCTCGTCCAGGTGATCTTGCGCGCCTCGGCGCGGACCTCGCGGGCGAACTGCGAGATGCTGGTCTTCTTCTTGGGGGCTTGAGCCGCAACCGCGCTGGGCGTGGCCATGACCGCGGCCGTCTTCGCGGCGCGCTCACGGATCGCTTGCGGGCTCTGTCCCGGTTTCCTGGCCATGCGGCGCTTCAAACTCTCATCTGGAACGCGCGCCTTGAGGGGCCCCCGCGCTCCGGTTCAATCCTGGAACTATATAGGTGGTGGCAGGAGTGGAGGGACTCGAACCCACGACTTTCGGTTTTGGAGACCGACGCTCTACCAGCTGAGCTACACTCCTTCAGCACCCCTACCCGGCCGTCTCGCCTGGTTTCCTGTCCCGGGCGAAGGCCCGTGGACCGCGCTGGGCGGCTAGAAAACTCAAGACTCCACGATGTCGGGTAGGACGCAGGCGTATGACGCAAGCGCCCCCGGTTTTCAAGCCTCTTGCGTGGGAGCGAACGGGCCGCGGACCGTTAGGGGGTGCGCGCCAGTCTCATGACCAAGCCGATGGCGCCGGCCGCAAGGCTCGGCGCTGCCCCCCTCACGGAAAAGGCCGCCGAGGTTGCCCTCGGCGGCCCATTGTAAGGTCCCAGGTAAGCGCGTGGCCTACTTGATGATCTTGGACACCACGCCCGACCCCACGGTGCGGCCGCCCTCGCGGATCGCGAAGCGCAGCCCCTGATCCATGGCGATCGGCGTGATCAGCTCGATGGTCAGCTCGGCGTTGTCGCCCGGCATGATCATCTCCACCCCTTCCTTCAGCTTGATGATCCCGGTCACGTCCGTCGTCCGGAAGTAGAACTGCGGCCGGTAGTTGGTGAAGAACGGCGTGTGACGCCCGCCCTCCTCCTTGGTCAGGATATAGGCTTCCGCCAGGAACTCGGTGTGCGGCGTGATCGAGCCCGGCTTGCACAGCACCTGGCCGCGCTCCACGTCCTCGCGCTTGGTGCCGCGCAGCAGCACCCCCACGTTGTCCCCCGCCTGACCCTGGTCCAGCAGCTTGCGGAACATCTCCACCCCCGTGCAGGTCGTCTTCTGCACGTCGCGGATGCCCACGATCTCCACTTCCTCGCCGACCTTCACGATCCCCTTCTCGATCCGACCCGTCACCACCGTGCCGCGGCCCGAGATCGAAAAGACGTCTTCCACCGGCATCAGGAACGGAAGGTCCACCGGACGGTCCGGCTGCGGGATGTACGTATCCACCGCCGTCATCAGTTCCATGATCTTGTCTTCGCCGATCGCCGGATCACGGCCCTCGACCGCCGCCAGCGCCGAGCCCTTCACGATCGGAATGTCGTCCCCCGGGAAGTCGTAGCCGCTCAACAGCTCACGCACTTCCATCTCCACGAGGTCCAGCAGCTCCTCGTCGTCGACCATGTCCACCTTGTTCATGAACACCACCAGCGCCGGCACCCCCACCTGACGCGCCAGCAGGATGTGCTCACGCGTCTGCGGCATCGGACCGTCCGCCGCCGACACCACCAGGATCGCACCGTCCATCTGCGCCGCGCCCGTGATCATGTTCTTCACGTAGTCCGCGTGCCCCGGGCAATCCACGTGCGCATAGTGACGGTTCGCCGTCTCATACTCCACGTGCGCCGTGTTGATCGTGATCCCCCGCGCCTTCTCCTCCGGCGCCGCATCGATGTCCGCGTAGCTCATCGCCTTCGCGCCACCCGCCTTCGCCAGCGTCATCGTAATCGCCGCCGTCAGCGTCGTCTTCCCATGGTCAACGTGACCAATCGTGCCGATGTTGCAGTGCGGCTTATTGCGTTCAAACTTCTCTTTGGCCAT
>DATEOK010000205.1:0-9900 GCA_035274225.1 Dongiaceae bacterium | reverse complement strand
TAAACGTCACCCCGAGCGCGGTCAGCCAGCAAGTCCAGAATCTGGAGCAGTGGATCGGCTTTCCCCTGCTCGAGCGCCGCGCCCGCCAAGTGCAGGCGACTGCCGAGGGCCGCGCGTACTTGACCGCCGTGAGCGCCGCGTTCGACCAGATCGCCGCCGCCACCGAGGAGCTGTCGGCCGGGCGCGTGCCGCGCTCCATCTGCATCACCTGCACGCCGGGCTTCGCCGTGCAGTGGCTGGTGCCGCGGCTGCAGCAGTTCCAGGACCTGCATCCCGACATCGATGTCCGCATCGATGCCTCGACGCGCCTGCTCGACCTCAAGGTCGAGCAGGTCGATCTCGCCGTCCGCCACGGCAACGGGCGCTATCCCGGCCTGGTGAGCGAGAAGCTGATCGACGATGACCTGGTGCCGGTCGCGAGCCCGCGCCTTATCGCCGGCAAGGGCCGCGTGAAGAAGCCTGCCGATCTGTTGCATCACCGCCTGCTGCATATCGAGACGCGCGACGATTGGCGCCTGTGGTTCGCCGGCCAGGGCATCGAGATCGACTGGAAGCGCGGCCCTCTCCTCGTCGACACCGCCATCGGCGTGCAGGCCGCTGTCGCCGGCAAGGGCATCATCCTGGCGCGCCGGTCGTTGATCGGCGAAGAGCTGGCCGCCGGCCGCCTGGTCGCCCCGCTGCCGCAAGGCCTGCCGAAGGGCGTGGCCTATCATCTGGTCTACCTGCCGGAGAGCATGGTGCAGCCGGCGGTGCGCGCCTTTCGGGCATGGCTGCTGGAAGCGGTAGGATGTGACGGAACGGCGCCCGCTTCGATACGCTCCGCCTAGAGTTCGCTGGCCGGCTTCCCGTTGATGCCCCAGTTATCGAGGTTGACCTCCTCCAGTACGATCCGCAGATCGCTTGGATCGATGCCGAAGGCCGCCTTGATGTTGCGCGCGATCGCGGCGTAGGCACCGCGCTTCGCCGCCAGGGTGCGGCCGGCGACCAGCGCGACCTCGATCACCATGCACCGGTCGGTCTTGCCCGGCGGCGTCGGGAAATGCGCGGCATCGTAGGTGATGAGGCGGAAGCACTGGTCGTCCGGCGGAATCTTGATGCCTTCGACCAGGCCGTCCTGGATCGCCTGGAACAGCTGCGCGTTGCGGCCTTGCAGCCAATGATCGCGGGTCTCGATTCGCACCTGCGGCATGGTTTCCTCCCGGTTCGCGCTCCTGAATCGCATGCGCCGAACCGGGTTGCAATCGGCGCCATGATCGCCGACCATCGCCGTCCCGAAGCCGGAGACCATCATGCCGCCTGCCACGTCGATTCGCTGGGACGCCCATTCCTGCCTGCCGCTGCTGAGCGGCATCGACATGGGCGCGCTCAGGCGGCACAAGAAGGCAGGGTTCGACTTCGTCTCGATCAATGTCGGCATGGACATGAACCCGATCGAGCAGGTGATGACGACCATCGCCTGGTTCCGCCACTGGCTCAGCCAGCATCCCGACGAATTCCGCCTGGTGGACACGCTCGCCGACGTGAAAGCGGCGAAATCCGCAGGCAAGCTCGCGGTGGCGTTCGACCTCGAGGGCTCGAAGATGCTGCTGGAGGATGTCGCGATGGTCGAGGTCTACCGCGACCTCGGCGTGCGGCAGGCGCACCTCATCTATAACCGCAACAACACCGTCGGCGGCGGCTGCCACGACGAGGACAGCGGCCTCACCGCCTATGGCCGCGAGGTGGTGCGCGCGATCAACCGCGCCGGAATCATGATGGATTGCTCGCACAACGGCGAGCGCACCAGCCTCGACATCATGGAGACGTCGGAGAAGCCGGTGATCTTCTCTCACGCCAACGCCCGCGCCTTGATCGACCACCAGCGCAACATCACCGACCGGCAGATCGATGCCTGCGCCGCGACCGGCGGCGTCATCGGCATCAACGGCATCCGCCTGTTCCTCGGCACCGACGACAAGTTCGCCGAGCCGATGGCCAACCACATCGACTACATGGTGCAGCGGGTCGGGCCCGATCATGTTGGGATCGGCGTCGACATCTCGTTCGACCTCGGGCTCGACGATCATCCGAAGAACGAGGACCGCGCCTTCTGGTGGCCGCCCAGCGGCCGCTACGGCCGCACCTTGTCGGGTGGCGCCGGCCCGGAAGTGCTGCCGGAGATCGAGCAGAACCTGCGCAGCCGCGGCTACGGGTCGAGCGACATCGACAAGATCTTCGGCCTCAACTTCCTGCGCGTCGCCGAGCAGAGCTGGAAATAGCTCACGCCTTCCGCCCGCTTACCAGCACCGCCGCCATCGGAACGTGCAGCATGCCGTCGTGCTCGTACTCGGCGCAGGCCGCGCGCACGGCATCGCGGATCCTGCCCAGCGCGTCCGGCGTTTGCCGCGCCAGGATGATGGCGATACGGACCGCGCCGGCCGTGTAAGCATCGAACAGCCCGTCTGGCGCCGGCACATCCAGGCGCAGCGGCAGCTTGCGGAACGTCATGTCGTCAAGGCCGGCGCCGGCGAACAACGCGGTGCATTCCCGTTGATCGGCAAAACGGAACAGCGGCGGCCCGGCCGGCAACCCCACGTCCATCGTGCCGTGCGCATTGAGCGCGCCCAGCATGATGCGGTGCCCGACGCTGTCCGCCGGCGTCGCCCAGACGGTGAAGGCGAAGCGTCCGCCCGGTTTCAGCACGCGCGCGATGTGGTGCAGCGCCGCCTCCGGCCGCGCCAAATGCAGCAGGCCGAAATTCATCACCGCCGCGTCGCACGACTGGTCCGGCTCCGCCAGGTTCTCCGCATCGCCGACCTCGAATGCGAGGCCGGGCCACTTCTGCCTGGCCAGCACGATCATCTCCGGCGCGAAATCGATGCCGAGCGGGACGCTGCCGCGCCGGCGGATGGCATCCGAGGCGTGGCCCGGCCCGCAGCACAGGTCGAGCACGTATGCACCCGCCGTGAATGCGGCGGCGTCCAATAGCGGGTCGATCGCCTGCGACATCAACTGCGCCAGCTGCCGCGCGTAGCCGGCGGCGAGCCTGCGCCAGCCATCGAGCTCGACATCGTGGAATTGATTCAGTTCGTGTTCGGAAACCATGAGCGACCTCCGAATCAGGTGAGCTTCAGCCTTCGACCAGCTCCAATATGACCCCGTTCGCCTCGTCCGGCGGCACCAGGCAGCCGCGGACGCTGGCATGGAATGAAACCCCTGCATTCTTCAAATGCGTGACGCAGCGCGCCTTGTCGGCCACCAGCATCTTCATGGAGGCAATGAAGGGCACGTCGGGCATCGGCTGCAGAACCATGCCGGGATAGACCCGCGGAAAATCATCCGGCTTCATGAAGCGCAGCGCACCGGTGCCACAAGAGACCGAGGTCATATGGTCGGTGACCTTGACCCGGTCGGGGCCGAAGATCGGCAGGTAGCCGAGCGCCGCGCTGACCGGGTCGGCGCACACCACCGTCGCCGACAGCAGGCGCTGCGCGGTGTTGGCGTGCGCCAGCCAGACCGGCCGGCGGATCAGTTCCGGCGTCAGGTGATGGGTGACGAAGGCACTGACCTCCGGCGTCGAGTCCGGCGGCAGGAACACCAGGCGGAACTCCGGCGTGACCGTGCCGGTCGGCAGCTCGAGGTCGCGCTTCAGCTGCTTGGGGCCGTCCGGCTTCAGCCCCGCCGCGTCGAGCGCGTCACGGCAGGCATTGGCGTCCGGCGTCGCGAAGGCGAGGCCGAGCAGGCCCTCGCGCTTCTCCAGCAGCTTATCGAGGTTGTTGCTGAATCGGCTGGGGTCGACGATGCCGAGCAGCTCGACATAACCCTCCTCCAGCATCACGCAGTAGTTGCCGGTGCCCCAGCCGATGTGGCGGCCGCGCGGCGTGACAGTGAAGCCGAGCCGCGTCCAGGTGGCGCGCGCCATCTCCAGGTCGCGCACGCCGACCAGGGTATGGTCGATGCCGGTGATGCCGCAGCTGTCGAGCGCCATTCACGCCGTCCCAAAAGAAAACCGCCGCCGAATGTAAGCCACTCGGCGGCGGTCGTCATGGTCTTAGAAAGTCGAGGTCAGTGGACGCTGGCCCAGACCTTGCGCTTGGTGGCATAGGCCAGCAGCGTGAAGATGACCAGGAACAGGATCGCCTTGATGCCGGTCCGGTGCCGCTCCTCGAGGTTGCCTTCTGCCGCCCAGGTCAGGAACACGGCGATGTCCTGCGCCTGCTGGTCGAGGCTCGCCTCCTCGCTGTCGGACAGCGGCGGGGGCATCGCGACCTGATGGCCCTTGAAGGCCTTGTTGTAGTGCATCCCCTCCGGGACGGTCACACCGGCCGGCGGCTCTTCGTAGCCGGTCAGCAGGCTGTGGATGTAGTCCGCACCGTCATAGCCGAGGAAGCCGGCGCCCGCGCGCGCCTTGGCGATCAGCGACAGGTCCGGCGGCAGGGCGCCGTTGTTGCCCGCGCGCGCCGCCTGCTCGTTCGCGAACGGCGACTTGAAGCGGTCGGAAGGCTTGCCCGGGCGCTCGAACATCTCGCCGGTATCGTCGGGGCCGTCCTCAACCTGCACTTCGGCCGCGAAGGCCTTCACCTCGTCCTCGGTGTAGCCGATGTCCTGCAGGTCGCGATAGGCGAGCAGGTGCATCGAATGGCAGCCGGAGCAGACATCCTTGTAGATCACGTGGCCGCGCTTCAGCTGCGCCTGGTCGAACGAGCCGAAAAAGCCGTTGAAGCTCCAGGTCTGGGTGCGGACCTCCGAATGCGCGACCGGATTGGCCGCCACGATCGCGACGGCCGCGAGGCCGGCGACGGCCGTGATCAGCCCGAGAACAATGCGACGCTTCGACATCACGCCTTCTCCATCGACTTGGCGGTGGCGTGAGCCGCGGCCTTGCCGCCGCCCAGCACTGGCTTGCTGATCGATAGCGGCACCTGGCGCGGCGTCTCGAAGATCGACAGCAGCGGCAGCACGATCAGGAAGTAGGCGAAGTAGTAGAGCGTGCCCAACTGGCCGAGGCGCACGATCTTGATGCCGAAGGATCCGCCGGCCGCGTTGACGCCCCACATGTCGCCGACGGCGTTGAGCGCCTGGTCATGCGGGATGCCCTGCAGCTCGGCCACCCGGTCAGTGAAGGTCGCCGCGTCGACGATCTCGCCCGCGAACGGCATCCAGTAGGATTCCGGCGGATACTTGCCGCAGAACATCAGGATGACGCAGTCGAACACCAGCATCCAGAAGAACCACTTGAACACCGGCCGGTAGGTGCCCGAGCGCACCGGCGAGCGGTCGAGCCAGGGCAGGAAGAACAGCACGATGATCGAGGCGCCCATCGCGATGACGCCGATCAGCTTGTCCGGGATCGAGCGAAGGATCGCGTAGAACGGCAGGTAGTACCATTCCGGCACGATGTGCTCCGGCGTCGACAGCGGGTTGGCCAGCTCGTAGTTCACCGGATCGCCCAGCGCGTTCGGCGCCCAGAACACCCAGAAGGCATAGAACATCATGAAGATGCCGAGGCCGAACATGTCCTTCACCGTGTAGTACGGATGGAAGGGGATGGTGTCCTGCGGGCCCTTGGTGTCGATGCCGAGCGGGTTGTTCGAGCCGAAGCGGTGCAGCGCCATGATGTGCACCACCACCACCGCCAGGATCACGAACGGCAGCAGGAAGTGCAGCACGAACAGGCGGTTCAGCGTCGGGTTGTCGACCGAGAAGCCGCCCCACAGCAGCGTCACGATGTCGTTGCCGATCACCGGGATGGCGGAGAACAGGTTGGTGATGACGGTCGCGCCCCAGAAGCTCATCTGGCCCCACGGCAGCACGTAGCCCATGAACGCGGTCGCCATCATCAGCAGGTAGATGACGACGCCGAGCTGCCACAGCAGCTCGCGCGGCGCCTTGTAGGAGCCGAAATAGAGGCCGCGGAAGATGTGGATATAGACGACGACGAAGAACATCGACGCGCCGTTCATGTGGAGATAGCGCAGCAGCCAGCCCCAGTTGACGTCGCGCATGATGCGCTCGACCGAGTTGAAGGCGTAATCGACGTGCGGCGTGTACTGCATCGCGAGGATAAGGCCGGTCACGATCATCACGACCAGCATGAAACCGGCGAGCGAGCCGAAGTTCCACCAGTAGTTCAGGTTCTTCGGCGTCGGATATTCGTACGCCTCGTGATGCAGGTAGCTGAAGACCGGCAGGCGATGATCGATCCAGCGGATGACCGGGTTCTTGAAGACGGGAGCAGCCATGATTCTCTCTCCTCCCTCAGCCGATCTTCACGAGCGAGTCGGATTCGAACTCATAGGTCGGCACCGCCAGGTTGAGCGGCGCGGGGCCGCGGCGGATGCGTCCGGAGGTGTCGTATTCCGAGCCATGGCATGGGCAGAACCAGCCACCGAACTGGCCGCGCGGTTCCGACGGCTTCTGGCCTTGGGGCACGCAGCCAAGGTGGGTGCACACGCCGACCAGGATCAGCCATTCCGGCTTCTGCACCCGCGCCGAATCCGGCTGCGGATCGCGCAGGGTGGTGACATCCACATCCTCGGCGGACTTGATCTCTTCCGGCGTGCGGCGGCGGATGAAAACGGGCTTGCCGCGCCACTTCACTGTGATCGCCTGTCCGACCTCGATCTGCCCTAGGTCGACCTCGATTGACGACAGCGCCAGCACGTCCTGCGACGGGTTGAGGCTGCTGATGATGGGCCAGGCCACGGCCGCGGCGCCGAAGACCGCGGTGGTGTTGACCAGCAAATTGATGAAGTCGCGGCGGGTGCCGGAATCCGACCCGCCATGCGTGGTATCCGCCATAAGAATCATCCCTTAACCGGCCGCTTTCCCCGGATCCGCGGAGCCCCTGGACTGATTCAAGCGAGCGCCCGAAAGTCCAATTTTCCCCGGCGGTTCAGCGACCCTTGTTCGTTGGGTGCCGCCTTATATCACGCGCCTGGGAGGCTGCCCCCGGACCCAATTGCGACAAACCGACGCATTGGTGGGAGGTCTCCGTGATTGGCGGTTCCAACTGGCTTCACCCCGGCCGCCGGTATAATGGAAAAGTCCTTGATTTGCAAAGGATCAGGCTCTGCCCATGCGGCTTGCGCTCTACCAACCGGACATCCCTCAGAACACCGGCGCGATCCTGCGTCTCGCGGCCTGTTTCGGGCTGCCGGTCGACGTGATCGAGCCGTGCGGATTCGCCTTCGACGACCGCCGCATGCGGCGCGCAGGGATGGACTATCTGGATCATGTGGAGGTGCACCGCCATCGCTCCTGGGAGGCGTATCGGGCGGCGCGCAAAGCGGGACGGCTCGTTCTCCTGACCACGAAGTCCGCGGTGCCGCATACGGACATCCGATTCGAGGCATCCGATTCGCTGCTGCTCGGGCGCGAGAGCGCGGGCGTGCCGGAGGACGTGCACGCGGCCGCCGATTTCCGCATACGGATCCCGATGCGCGCCGGCTTGCGATCGCTTAACGTGGCGATGGCGGCGGCGATCGTCGCGGGCGAAGCGATGCGGCAACTGGGGTATCCCGAGTCATGAACGCCAGCGCCTATCCGGCGGACCACAAACAGCAGGCGAGCGCCTGGTTCGAGCGGCTGCGCGACCGCATCTGCGCGGGCTTCGAGCAGCTGGAAGACGAGTTCAGCACCACGCGACATCGCGACCTGCCGGCCGGGCGGTTCCAGCGCACCTCCTGGAAACGCCCCGACCCCGGCGGCGGCGATGGCGGCGGCGGCACCATGGCGGCGATGAAGGGGCGGGTGTTCGAGAAGGTCGGGGTCAACATCTCCACCGTCCATGGCACCTTCAGCGAGGAGTTCCGCAAGCAGATCCCGGGTGCGAACGAGAGCGGCGCGTTCTGGGCCAGCGGCATCTCGCTGGTCGCGCACATGCGTTCGCCGCACGTGCCGGCGGTCCACATGAACACGCGCCACATCGTCACCAGCCAGAGCTGGTTCGGCGGCGGCGCCGACCTGACGCCGATGTTCCCCGAGGCGCATGTTGCGGACGCCGCCGACTTCCACGCCGCGCTCAAGGGCGCCTGCGACCGGTTCGACGCCGACTACTATCCGCGCTTCAAGAAGTGGTGCGACGAGTATTTCTACCTGCCGCACCGCTAGGAGCCGCGCGGCCTCGGCGGCATCTTCTACGACAACCTCAACACCGGCGACTGGGACAAGGATTTCGGCTTCACCCGCGCGGTCGGCGAGGCGTTCCTGGCGATCTATCCCGAGATCGTGCGCCGCCACATGAGCCGCGACTGGACCGACGAGGAGCGCCGCCGCCAGCTGATCCGCCGCGGCCGCTATGTCGAGTTCAACCTGCTGTACGACCGCGGCACCATTTTCGGCCTGAAGACCGGCGGCAACACCGACGCCATCCTGATGTCGCTGCCGCCGGAAGTGATGTGGCCGTGAGCGCATGAAGGCTACGCTTGCCACGCTGTTCGATCGCATCCGCGGCGTCGGAGCGAACGGCGAGGGGGACATCGTGCAGAGCGCCTGTCTCTCGCCCGAGGGCGAGCCGCCGGCCACCAAGGCTCCGCCGATCGCGCTCGCCTATCCGATCGGCGTCAAGGAGATCGGCGACCGGCTCGCCCCGATCGCCGTGCAGCACGCGACCGGGCGGCCGACGGTCTGGACGCGCCCTGCGCCCGACGAGCATCTGCTGGCCAGCGGCAGCATCCTGCATTGGGCGACGCCGCTGTCGCATGTCTGGGGTACCGGCCTCGATCCGGCCGAGCCGGTGGGGGACCTGGACGGTGAGCGGATTTGGGCGCTGCGCGGCAAGCTCACCTACGACCTGCTGAAGCCGGAGATCGCCGGCTTGCGCGATGTCCCGCTCGGCGATCCGCTGTACCTGGTCGGGCGGCGGGTCGCCGCGCTCATGCCGTCCCGCCCGGTCACGCATCGCCTGGGCATCGTTCCGCAACGGGTGGATCGCGATCACCCGGCCATCGCCCATCTGCGCAGTCAGGAAGGCGTCGCGTTGCTGGACGTGCGCGATCCGGCGCCGGTGTTCTTCGCGCGGATGATGGCGTGCGAGGCGATCGCCAGCACATCGCTGAGCGGGCTGATCCTGGCCGAGGCGCTGGGCATTCCGAACCTGTGGCTGGATTTCGAGTCCGATGACGACCCGGCACGCGCCTTTGCCTGTCAGGACTGGTTCTCGCTGGCGGACAAGCCGGCGACCGCGCCACTGCGTCCCGGCGCTGGGCCGCGGGCGAACGACCTGGCCGCGGTGGCGGCGTTGCATGACATGAAGATTGACGAGCGCGCGCTGAGCAACGCCCTGCCCCGCGCGGTGCTGGAGGAGCTCGCCGTCGAACCCAGCAAGGCGCCGCGCATTGTCCACACCGTGAGCTGCCGGCGCCGGCTACTGCCGGTTTTCCTGCCGTGCCACGACTACGGCATGCAACTGCAGCAGATCGCCGCTGGTTATCGACGACAATCCATCCCGACCGAGATAGTCCTGGTCGATGGCGGTGCCGCCGGCCTGGAGACGCAGCAGACGATCGAGGCCCTACAGCAGGATGGCGCGCAGGTCCGCGTTATCGACCCCGGCACGCCGGAGCAGCAGGCCAGGTCGTTGCAGTACATCATCCAGAACTATTTCAAACGCTGGGGCGAGCCGCAGCGCTATGCCATCGCCTCCGGCGCGATCGATTTTTCCCACACCTCGCCCGATGCGTTCGCGCTCTATGACGAGCTGCTCGATTGCTTCCCCGAGATCGAGGCGGTTGGCCCCATGCTGCGCATCCAGGACCTGCGGTTCGGCCACCCCGCGCTCGCCGCCGAGATCGAAGAGCACTGGCTGGAGGAGCTCGCCGTCGAACCCAGCAAGGCGCCGCGCATTGTCCACACCGTGAGCTGCCGGCGCCGGCTACTGCCGGTTTTCCTGCCGTGCCACGACTACGGCATGCAACTGCA
>DATEOK010000204.1:0-28636 GCA_035274225.1 Dongiaceae bacterium | reverse complement strand
CCTTTACTCGACGATTTTGGCGACGACGCCGGCGCCGACGGTGCGGCCGCCTTCGCGGATCGCGAAGCGCAGGCCCTCGTCCATCGCGATCGGCGCGATCAGGTGCACTTCCATCGACACGTTGTCGCCCGGCATCACCATTTCCGTGCCCTGCGGCAGGACGATCGTTCCCGTCACGTCCGTGGTGCGGAAGTAGAACTGCGGACGGTAGTTCGAGAAGAACGGCGTGTGACGGCCGCCCTCTTCCTTCGTCAGCACGTAGGCTTCCGCCTTGAACTTGGTGTGCGGCGTGATCGAGCCGGGCTTGGCCAGGACCTGGCCGCGCTCGACTTCCTCGCGCTTGGTCCCGCGCAGCAGCGCGCCGATGTTGTCGCCCGCCTCGCCCTGGTCCAGCAGCTTGCGGAACATCTCGACCCCGGTCACCACCGTCTTCACCGTCGGACGCAGCCCGATGATCTCGATTTCCTCGCCAACCTTCACGATGCCGCGCTCGATACGACCGGTCACCACCGTGCCGCGGCCCGAGATCGAGAACACGTCTTCCACCGGCATCAGGAACGGACGGTCCTTCGGGCGGTCAGGCTGCGGGATGCTCTCGTCCACCGCCTGCATCAGCTTCAGGATCGCCTGCTTGCCCAGCTCCGGGTTCTTGTCCTCCAGCGCCATCAGCGCCGAGCCGCGCACCACCGGGATCTTGTCGCCCGGGAACTGGTACGACGACAGCAGCTCGCGCACCTCCAGCTCGACCAGGTCCAGAAGCTCCGGATCGTCAACCATGTCGCACTTGTTCATGAACACAACCAGCGCCGGGACGCCGACCTGGCGCGCCAAGAGGATGTGCTCGCGGGTCTGCGGCATCGGGCCGTCGGCAGCCGAAACCACCAGGATCGCGCCGTCCATCTGCGCCGCGCCCGTGATCATGTTCTTCACGTAGTCGGCATGGCCCGGGCAGTCGACGTGCGCGTAGTGCCGCGCCTTGGTCTCATACTCAACGTGCGCCGTCGAGATCGTGATGCCGCGCGCGCGCTCTTCCGGCGCCTTGTCGATCTGGTCGTAGGCCGTATACGTCGCCCCGCCCGTCTCGGCCAGAACCTTCGTGATCGCCGCCGTCAACGACGTCTTGCCGTGGTCAACGTGCCCAATCGTGCCCACGTTGCAGTGCGGCTTCGTCCGCTCAAACTTTGCCTTCGCCATCGTCTTGCTCCCTTAACCTTCCGCGCTAAGCCAACTTGGCGCGGACTTCATCCGCGATCGCCGGCGGCACTTGCTCATAGTGATCGAAATGCATGCTGTACTGCGCACGGCCCTGGGTCATGGACCGCAGCGTGCTGACGTAGCCGAACATGTTGGCCAGCGGCACCATCGCGGTGATGACCTGCGCGTTGCCGCGGCTGTCCATGCCCTGCACCTGGCCGCGCCGGCTGTTCAGGTCGCCGATCACGTCGCCCATGTATTCCTGGGGCGTCACGACCTCGACCTTCATCATCGGCTCGAGCAGGCGGGGACCGGCTTTCGGAATCGCCTCGCGGAAGCAGGCGCGCGCCGCGATGTCGAACGTCATGACGTTCGAGTCCACGTCGTGGTAGCCGCCATCGATCAGCGTGCACTTGAGGTCGATGACCGGGAAGCCGGCGATCACACCGGTTTCCTTGGCCAGGGTCAGACCCTTCTCCACGCCGGGGACGTATTCCCGCGGAACCGCGCCGCCGACCACGTCGTTCTCGAACACAAAGCCGCTGCCGGGCTCACCCGGCTCGAAGCGGATCTTGACCTTCGCATACTGGCCCGAACCGCCGGTCTGCTTCTTGTGGGTGTAGTCCCAATCGACCTTCTTGGTGATCGATTCGCGATAGGCGACCTGCGGCTGACCGACATTCGCCTCGACCTTGAACTCGCGCCGCATGCGGTCGACGATGATGTCGAGATGGAGTTCGCCCATCCCCTTGATGATCGTCTGGCCCGATTCCTGATCGGAGCTGACGCGGAACGAAGGATCTTCCTGAGCCAGGCGATTGAGCGCGACGCCCATCTTTTCCTGGTCGGCCTTCGACTTCGGCTCCACCGCCACCTCGATGACCGGCTCGGGAAACTTCATGCGCTCCAGCACGATCGGATTGCTCGAATCGCACAGCGTGTCGCCGGTGGTCGTGCCCTTGAGGCCCGCGAGCGCGACGATGTCGCCGGCGCGGGCTTCCTTGATGTCTTCGCGGCTGTTGGCATGCATCTGCAGCATGCGGCCGACACGCTCCTTGTCGCCCTTCACCGAATTGATGACCTGCGTGCCGCTGTTCAGCACGCCCGAATAGACGCGCACGAAGGTCAGCGAGCCGACGAACGGATCGGTCATGATCTTGAAAGCAAGGCCGGAGAACGGCGCGGCATCGTCCGCCTTGCGGGTCAATTCCTTGTCGCCGTCGACCTCGAGGCCCTTCACGTCCGGCACGTCCAGCGGCGAAGGCAGGTAGTCGACCACCGCGTCCAGCATCGGCTGCACGCCCTTGTTCTTGAAGGCGGAGCCGCACAGCACCGGCACGAAGGCGCCCGTGATCGTGCCCTTGCGAATCAGCCTCTTCAGCGTCTCGACATCCGGCTGCTTGCCCTCGAGGTAGGCTTCCATCACCGACTCATCGAGCTCGACGCACATTTCCACGAGCTCGTGGTGCATCTCCTCGGCCTTGTCCTTCATGTCGGCCGGGATGTCACCGACGACGAACTCGGCGCCCAGGGTCTCGTCCTTCCAGATGACGCCCTTCATGGCGACCAGGTCGACCAGGCCGGCATAATCGCTCTCCACGCCGATCGGCATGTGCACGACCAGCGGCTTCGCGCCGAGGCGGTCCTTGATCATCTGGACGCAGCGGTAGAAGTCGGCGCCGGTGCGGTCCATCTTGTTGACGAAGCAGATGCGCGGCACGCCGTACTTGTCGGCCTGGCGCCACACCGTCTCGGACTGCGGCTCCACGCCGGCGACCGAGTCGAACACGGTTACGGCGCCGTCGAGCACGCGCAGCGAACGCTCGACTTCGATGGTGAAGTCGACGTGGCCCGGGGTGTCGATGATGTTGATGCGGTGGTCGCGCCACTGGCAGGTGGTCGCGGCCGACGTGATGGTGATGCCGCGCTCCTGCTCCTGCTCCATCCAGTCCATCGTCGCGATGCCTTCGTGCACCTCGCCGATCTTATGGGAGCGGCCGGTATAATAGAGGATGCGCTCGGTCGTGGTGGTCTTGCCGGCATCGATGTGGGCCATGATGCCGATATTGCGGTATCGCTCGAGCGGGTGAGTGCGGGCCATGTTACGCGTTCCTTATTCTCGGCCGGCTTACCAGCGATAATGCGAGAAGGCCTTGTTGGCCTCCGCCATGCGATGGGTGTCCTCGCGCTTCTTCACCGAAGCGCCGCGGTTGTTCGACGCATCGAGCAGTTCGGCGCTGAGGCGGTCGGTCATGGTCTGCTCGGAACGGCCGCGCGCGGTCTGGATGATCCAGCGGATCGCCAGCGCCTGGGCGCGGTCCGGGCGGACTTCGACCGGCACCTGGTAGGTGGCGCCGCCGACGCGGCGGGAGCGCACCTCGAGGTGCGGCTTCACGTTATCCAGCGCATCGTGGAACGCCTTCACCGGATCGGCCTTCGACTTCTTCTCGACCTGGGTCAGCGCGCCATAGACGATGGTCTCGGCGGCCGACTTCTTGCCGTCATACATCAGCGAATTGATGAACTTGGTGATCACCAGATCGCCAAACTTGGCATCCGGCAGAACTTCGCGCTTCTCAGCAGCGTGACGACGGGACATCGCGATCTCTCCTTACTTCGGCCGCTTGGCGCCATACTTGGAACGGCGCTGCTTGCGGTCCTTGACGCCCTGGGTGTCGAGCGTGCCGCGGATGATGTGGTAGCGAACGCCCGGCAGATCCTTCACACGGCCGCCACGGATCATGACGACAGAGTGTTCCTGCAGGTTGTGGCCTTCGCCGGGGATGTATGAGGTGACTTCAAAGCCGTTGGTGAGACGGACGCGCGCGACCTTGCGCAGGGCGGAGTTCGGCTTCTTCGGCGTCGTCGTATAGACGCGCGTGCAGACGCCGCGCTTCTGCGGGCTGGCTTGCAGCGCCGGAACCTTGTTGCGCGTCTTCAACGGCGCGCGCGAGTGTCGGATCAACTGGTTGATCGTTGGCATTCCATCCTCACCTTTGCGCGTCCGGGCCGTGCCCATTGGCGCCTTGAAACAGCCATGTGCAAAACAACCTCATCGAAACGCCGATCAGGGTCCTTTAAAAGCGGACCCCGCGGGCTGCTCCGATGCGGTCTTGAGCCACTTTGCAGCCTGGGGCATGAGAGCCGCGCCGGCCGCTATGTATCTCGTTGCTTAAGAGTGGGACAGCGTCTAAGCCGCGATTGGCCTACCACCAGCCCCCTTAAAGGCGCGCGGAATATATTGATTCGACCCTGGGGCGTCAAGCAATTCTCAGGACAATGAAAAGCGCGCGATTTCAAAGCGTTGACCCCGGTTTCACCGGGCGCATATCACCACCGATGGGGGCGCATGGCGGCATATTCCACTAGGTCTTGAAGTCGCCGCGGTAAGAATCGTTAAGCGGTCAATCCTCCTCCACGAACACCTGCGCGCGTTTCTTTGCGACATTCGGCAGCAGGACCACCACCAGCACGCCCACGGCAAGGACCAGCAGCGCCAGGCTGAGCGGCCGGGTGACGAACACCGTCGGATCGCCGCGCGAGATGATCATGGCCCGGCGCAGATGCTCTTCCAGCATCGGCCCCAGCACGAAGCCCAGCAGCAGGGGCGCCGGCTCGCACTCGCACTTCACCAGGACGTAGCCGAGCAGGCCGAACACCGCCACGGCGAAGAGGTCGAAGGCGTTGCTGTTGATGCTGTAGATGCCGATGGCGCTGAAGGCAAGGATCGCCGGGAACAGGATGAAATACGGCACCTTCAGCAGCCGCACCCAGAGCCCGATCAGCGGCAGGTTCAGGATCACCAGCATCAGGTTGCCGAGCCACATCGACACGATGATGCCCCAGAACAACTCCGGCTCGTCGGTCGCGACGTTCGGGCCGGGCGTGATGCCCTGGATGATCATGGCGCCGATCATCAGCGCCATGACGGGGTTGGATGGAATGCCGAGGGTGAGCATCGGGATGAAGGACGTCTGCGCCCCGGCATTGTTGGCCGACTCCGGCGCCGCGACACCTTCGATCATGCCCGTGCCGAAGCGCTCCGGCGTCCTCGAGATGCGCTTTTCCAGCGTGTAGGCCGCGAAGGAGGCGAGGATATGGCCGCCGCCGGGCAGCACGCCCAGCACCGATCCCAGCAGCGTGCCGCGCATGACCGGCTTGACGATGCGCTTCAAGTCGTCGCGGCCGGGCAGCAGCGTGCCGACATGCGCCACCGTCACGTCGCGATCGCGCTCGTTCTCGAGGTTGCGCAGGATCTCGGCGATGCCGAACACACCGACCGCCACCGCGACGAAGTTCACGCCATCGGCAAGCTCCGGGAAACCGAGCGTGAAGCGCGGCGTTCCTTCGAAGATGTCGGTACCGACCATCCCGAGCAGCAGGCCCAGCACCGCCATCGCCAGCGCCTTGACGATCGAGCCGTGGGCCAGCGCGACCGCGGTCACCAAGCCGAGCACCATGAGCGAGAAATACTCGGCCGGGCCGAATTCGAGCGCGACGCTGGTGAGCGGGGGGGCCAGCAGGGCCAGGAACACGGTCGCGACCGTTCCCGCTGCGAACGAGCCCAGCGCCGCAGCCGCAAGGGCGTGCCCTGCCCGCCCTTGGCGCGCCATCTGGTAGCCGTCGAGCGCCGTGACCGCCGAGGATGATTCGCCCGGCAAGTTGACCAGGATAGCGGTGGTCGACCCGCCATATTGCGCGCCGTAGTAGATGCCGGCGAGCATGATGAGCGCGGTCACCGGCGACAGCGACAGCGTGATCGGCAGCAGCATGGCGATGGTCGCGGTCGGGCCGATTCCCGGCAGCACGCCGATCAGCGTGCCGAGCAGCACGCCGACGAAGCAGTAGAGCATGTTGACGGGGGTGAAGGCGGTCTCGAAGCCGAGGCCGAGATTCATCAGCAGGTCCATCTCACCCTCCGAGCCACCGGCCGACGAGCCGCACCGGCAAACCCAGGCCGACATGGAAGACCAGCACGCAGAACAGCGTGAGGCCGATGATCAGTGCGACCGCGAGCTTCAGCGTCATGCGGCGGCTGGCGTAGGCCGAGACCGCGACCACGATCGCGATCGAGGCAATCAGGCCGAAGTCGCGCACCGTGAGTCCGAACAGGACCGGCGCCAGCACGATCAGCACGATGCCGCGCCACGGCATCGTCATGTCGTGCGCAGCAGGCGTGCGGATTCCCTTGGCCACGATGATCACGCCGAGCAGCGCCAGCACGCCGGACAGCAGCAGCGGAAACGCACCAGGCCCGAGCTTGCGTGCGGTGCCGAGATCAAGATCGATGATGCCGAGCGCGAACAACACCGCGACCGCGATGAAGAGCAGTCCGGCGGAGACATCCTTGGCATTGGCGTTCATCGCCACCCCCGTCGCGCGGCTCCGATGGCGGCCTGGCGCCGCCATCGGAGAGTAGCGTCAGTCGGCGTATTCGCCGGCTTTCTCGATCACCGGCTTCCAGCGCTCGATTTCGGAGACGACCTTCTGCTGGAGCGCGGCCGGCGTCGCCTGATCGGCGGGCACCGGCGCGGTGCCGAGCTCGGCGAAGCGCTGCACCACCTTGGGATCGGCGAGCGCGGCCTTCAGGGCCGCTTCGAGCTTGGCGATGATCGGCTCCGGCGTGCCGGCCGGGGCATAGAGGCCATGCCAGATCGCGAAGCTCATTCCGTCGAGGCCGCCTTCCTTGATGGTCGGCAGGTCGGGCAGGTTGCCCAGGCGCTGATCGGTGAAGACGCCATAGGCCTTGATCTCGTTCGCCTTGATCTGGCCGGTGGTGTTGGTCGACTGGTCGCACAGCAGGTCGACCTGGCCGCCGAGCAGGTCGGTCATCGCCGGGCCGGTGCCCTTGTACGGCACCGTCGTCAGCGGCGTCTCGATCGCCTGCATGAACAGCATGCCGCACAGGTGCGAGGCCGCGCCGACGCCGGCGTTGGCGTAGGTCACCTCGTCCTTGTGCGCCTTCACGTAGGCGATCAGCTCCTGGAGGGTGTTGGGGGGGAAGTCCTTGCGCGCCACCAGGATCATCGGCACCTCCGTCACCAGGCCGATCGGCGCGAAGGCGGTCTTCGGATCGTACGGCAGCTTGCGATAGAGCGTGGCGCTGGTCGCCATGCCGATGTGGTGCAGCAGCAGAGTGTAGCCGTCGGGCTCCGCCTTGGCGGCGCGCGCCGCGCCGAGGGTGCCGCCGGCGCCGCCGACATTCTCGACGATCACCTGCTGACCCAATGTCTTGGACATCGATTCCGCAACCAGGCGGGTGACCGTATCGGTCGGTCCGCCGGCCGCGAACGGCACGATCACGGTGATGGGATTGGCGGGATAATCCTGCGCCTCCGCGGCGGAGACCGATGCGGAGAAGATGCCGGCCAACACGGCCAGCGACGTCATGAGCCTCATGTATTCCTCCCTTGGATCTTCTTCCGAGGCCTTCCTGCTCCCCAATGCGGCAAGAGGCGGCGGTTCACTAACGTTAAAACCCCTGGAAAGTTGCGGCCTTATCACCTCGCTGCGTCGTTAAGAAATCCGACAGTATGGCTGTCAAATCGCCTCATCAACTCAGCAATAGGTCGGGGGTCAGATCAGGGAATAGCCGCCGTCGATGGCGAGATACTGGCCGGTGGTGTAGCCCGCCTCGTCCGACAGGAAATACAACGTCGCGCCAAGCAGCTCGCGCAGGGCGCCGTAGCGGCCGGCGGGAATCCTGGGCAGGATCTTCGCCTTCACTTCGGGCGCGTCGTAGATGCTCTCGATGCCCTTCATCGACGCCGTCATGTAGCCGGGGCCGATCGCGTTGACGCGGATGTCGTAGCGCGCCCACTCGGTGGCCAGCTGCCGGCACAACTGGTCGACGCCGGCCTTCGACACGCCGTAGGCCGCGAGCTCTTCGTAGGCGAGAAAGCTGGCGTTGGACGACATGAGCACGATCGAGCCCGGCTTGCCCGCTGCCACCCAGCGGCGGCCCAGCTCGCGGCACATCAGGAAATAGCTGGTGAGATTGCCGTCCAGCATGTCGGCGAACTCGTCGCGCGTGGTGTCGAGCGCATCGCGATGCAGGCCGATGCCGTGATTGACCACCGCGCCGTCGAGCCGGCCGAACACTTTCTCCGTTTCGGCGATCAAGGCCGCGCATTGCGCCTCGTCGCGGGCATCGAACGGGACCGCGATGGCGCGGCCGCCCTGCTGCACAATGCCGGCGGCAACTTTTTCGCAATCCGCCGCCGTCCTCCCGGCCACCACGACACTGGCGCCGGACTCCGCAAGACCGGCGGCCAGCTCCGCGCCGATGCCGCGCCCAGCGCCGGTGACGATGTAGGCACGATCCTTGATATCGAACAGGGGTGCAGCCGTCATACGTTGAGCCTCACCAAGTGACAGACCACCTGTCGAGCACCCAAAGCCACGTTCCATCGCCTTGGCGCCGCGCAACCTCGGAGGTTATGTCACCATCAACGCTGCGCGTCGAGGTGAGGGCCAGATCACCGCAAATAAGTGCCGGGCGCTGCTCCCCGAGCTTGAACCTTCGTCCTTCCGGTCCCAAGCCGGTCACTTGGAGCTTGGTGAAAAACGCGCGGATAGCGTCCTTACCTCGCACCAGCCGTCCGTCGTTGAGCTCAATCACCGCGTCCGGCTCGAACAAGGCGGTCATGCCACTGACGTCGCCTGCGTTCTCCCTGACCACCAACTGCCGCTCCAATTCCTGGGGATCGTAGATCGGTTCTCTTCCGGCTGGATCACTCATAATGACGCTCCGCCAAATGTCGTGGACTGGATCACGCGCATACGACCGCTTCCCGGAGGGAGGCATGCTTTGGTAGCGAGCCGGGCCGACTTCTGTCAATCTCACGCCCGGAGGAAGATCATGACGCCGAAGCAACTCGTGAAAGCCTGGGTCGAGACCTTCAACCGCGCCGACGCCGATGCGCTGGCCGGCTTCTATGCCGAAAGTGCCGTCAACCACCAGGTGGCGGAGAGTCCGGTCGAGGGCCGCGCCGCGATCCGAGCCATGTTCGCGCGCGAGTTCGCCAACGCGGAGATGGTGTGCATCCCGGAGAACATCTTCGAGGACGGCGAGTGGGCGATCCTCGAGTGGCGCGATCCGAAGGGCTTGCGCGGCTGCGGTTTCTTCCAGGTGCGGGACGGCAGGATTCAGTTCCAGCGCGGCTATTGGGACAAGCTCAGCTTCCTGCGGCTGTACAACTTGCCGCTGCCACGCGAATAGAGACTCCGATGCCGCTCGACGCCATCTCGATCAAGGGCTACCGCTCGATCCCCAATCTCTATCTCCAGGTCGAGCCCTGCTCCGTCTTTGTCGGCGAGAACGGTGTGGGCAAGAGCAATCTCTACAAGGCGCTCGGCCTGTTGCGCGCCGCTGCTGAAGGCACGATCACGCGCGCGATCGCGGAGGAAGGCGGCGTTGAATCCGTGCTGTGGGCCGGTGGCGGTCGCATGCGCCGGGAACCCGTACGGCTGATCCTGAAGGCCGACATCGATCATCTCCGCTACGAAGTCGAGGTCGGCTTGCCCAGTCCGGCCCAGGCCGCCTTCAAGATCGAGCCTTTGGTCAAGGAAGAGCGGATCATCGCGACCGTCGCCAAGCGCAAGGTGACGATGCTGGAGCGGATGGGGCCGGTCGTGAATCTGCGCAACGCGGAGGGTGCACGCGAGATGCACAAGGATGCAGTCCTGTCGTCGGAGACCGCGCTGGTCGCCTTCCGCGACGGTGCGCGCTATCCGGAGATCGAGATGGTCCGGCAGGAGATGCTGGACTGGCGGCTCTATCACGATTTCCGCACCGACGATGCCTCGCCGATCCGCCAACCCTGCCATGCCATCTCGACGGCGACCTTGAGCGCGGACGGGCATGACTTGGCGGCAGTGCTCGGCACCCTGTCAGTCATCCGTCAGGAGACGACCGATCTGCAGCGCGCTTTTGCCGACGCATTTCCAGGTGCGTTCCTGATGGCGGGCGATAGCGGAAGCTGGTGCGAACTATCGGTCCGCTATCCGGAATTTCAACGGCCGTTCGGCGCGCATGAGCTGTCCGACGGCACGCTTAAATATCTGTGCCTGCTCGGCGCGCTGATGGGCTATCGCCTGCCGAGCCTGATCGCCCTCAACGAGCCGGAGGCGAGCCTGCATCCCTCGCTCCTGCCGCCCCTCGCGCGCCTGATCGCGCAAGCGGCGCAGCGCACGCGCATCTGGATCGTGACGCACTCGGAGGCGCTGGCCGATGCACTGTACGAAGAAACCGGCAAGAAGGCGCGGCGCGTCATCAAGGAAAACGGCGCCACCAATATCGAAGGCCTGACGCTGAGCGGCGAATTTCGCGACGAGGAGGAGTGATGATCACAGCGGATCTATCGGGCAAGGTGGCGCTGGTCACCGGCGGCGCATCGGGCATCGGCCTAGCGACGGTCGAGCGCCTGGCAAAGAACGGCGCCAAGGTCGCGATCAATGACCTCGGCGGCAATCCGCGGCTGGAGCAGGAGGTCGCGCGGCTGCGCGCCACCGGCCATGACATCGCGGCATTCGCCGGCGATGTCTCGAAGCCGGAAGAGGTCATCGCGATGGTCGAAGCGGCGGTGCGCCATTTCGGCCGCCTCGACTTCCTGGTCAACAACGCCGCGACGCCCGGCACCAAGGCGCCGATCCCGCCGAGCGATTTCGAGCGCCAGGACGAGGCGTTCTGGATGAAGCTGCTCTCGATCAACCAGGTCGGCCCTTACCGCTGCCTCAAGGCCGCCGCGCCGCATCTGCGTGCGGCCAAGGGCGCGGTGGTCAACATCGCCTCGACCGCGGGCCTCGGCTATGGCGGCTCGTCCTCGGTCTACGCCTCGACCAAGGCCGCGCTCATCCTGCTGACCAAGGAATGGGCGCACGCGTTGGGGCCTGACGTGCGCGTCAATGCCATCGCGCCGAACGTGGTGGACGGCTCCAGCTGGGAGTGCCGCTTCGACCCCGACGACCTGGCACGGCACATCGCCAAGCTGCCGCTGCGCCGCGCCGGCAAGCCGGAGGACTACGCCGAGGTCATCTTCTACCTGCTCGCCGGCGCCGGCTACATCACCGGCCAGACCATCGTGGTGGATGGCGGCGGAGCGCGGTAACCACTCTCAATGTCATCCCGGCCGAGCGCAGCGAGAGCCGGGACCCATGCCATTTCACCGAGGCGTCGACGAGCCGCATGGGTCCCCGGTCGTGCCGGTGCGCGGCCCGCGCGGGATGACATATGAAATGGAACGTAGAGCGCGCTTGCCTAGGTGAACTTGTTCCCGCGCGGGAAGCCCTGCGGCGGCAGCCTGCCGGCTTGCGCACGCTCGCCGATCCAGTCGCGCAAATTCGTCTCGGTGCGCGTCTTGTCGCCGAGGCGCCAGCTGAGGCCCTCCTTCTTGGTGTAGACCTTGGCGTCGCTCAAGCCGCCGTCCTTGTATTTCTGCAGCATCACGCCACGGCCGCGCGTCATCTCCGGCACCTGGTCGATCGGGAACAGTAGCATCTTCCGGTTCTCGCCGATGCAGGCGACCATGTCGCCCTCGGCCGGGGTGCAAACCTGGGCCTCGACGCCTTCGGGCAGCGACAGCACCTGCTTGCCGGAGCGGGTCTGCGCCAGCACCTCGTCGGAGTTGACGATGAAGCCGCGGCCGTCGGCCGAGGCGACCAGCAGCTTCTGCGCCGGCTTGTAGATCAAAAGCTGCACGACGTCCTGCTCGTTGCCGAGGTCGATCATCAGGCGGATCGGCTCGCCATGGCCGCGCCCGCCCGGCAGCTTGTCGACGCCGATGGTGTAGATCTTGCCGTTGGTGCCGAGCACCAGCAGCTTGTCGGTGGTCTCGCACTTGAGCTCGAACTTGGCGCGGTCGCCTTCCTTGAACTTGATCTCGCTGGTGTCATCGACATGGCCCTTCATGGCGCGGATCCAACCCTTGGACGAGCAGATCACCGTCGCCGGCTCGCGCTCGACCAGGGATTCGATCGGGATGACGATGGCGCTGGGCGCCTCGCCCAGCTCGGTGCGGCGCTTGCCCAGCTCGGTCTTCGGGCCGTAGCGCTTCTTCAGCTCAGCGACCTCGCCGGAGATCTTGTCCCACTGCTTATCCTCGCTCTTGAGCAGCGCATTCAGGTCCTTCTGCTCGCCGGTGAGATTCTTGTGCTCGGTCTTGATCTCGATCTCTTCCAGCTTGCGCAACGAGCGCAGCCGCATGTTGAGGATGGCGTCGGCCTGGATGTCGGTCAGCTGCCACCTCTTCATCATGACCGCCTTCGGATCATCCTCGGTGCGGATGACACGGATGACGGCATCGATGTTGAGATAAGCCTTCAGATAGCCTTCGAGGATTTCCAGCCGCCGCGCGATCGCCGCCAGGCGGAACCTGGTGCGGCGCTGCAGCACCTCGCGCCGGTGGTCGAGATAGGCGCGCAGCACCTCGGCCAGCGACATGACGCGCGGCACCTGGTTGGCGTCCAGCACGTTCATGTTGAGGCCGAAGCGGATCTCGAGGTCGGTGGTGCGGAACAGCTGCTCCATCAGGTGCTCGGGATCGACGTTGCGGCTCTTCGGCACCAGCACGATGCGCACATCGGCGGCGGATTCGTCGCGCACGTCGTCGAGGAACGGCAGCTTTTTCTCGTTCAGCAGCTCGGCGATCTTCTCGATCAGCTTGCCCTTGGCGACCTGGTACGGGATTTCGGTGATGACGATCTGCCAGACGCCGCCCTTCAGGTCCTCCTTGATCCAGCGCGCCCGCACCCGCAGCGAGCCGCGGCCGGTCTTGTAGGCTTCGACGATGGTCTCGCGGGTTTCGCTGAGCACGCCGCCGGTCGGGAAGTCCGGGCCCGGCATGTAGCCCAGCAAGGTCTCGGTGCGCGCGTTCGGCGTCTTGATCAGGTGCTGCAGCGCGTCGCAGATCTCCGCCACGTTGTGCGGCGGGATGCTGGTCGCCATGCCGACCGCGATGCCCTGCGCGCCGTTGGCGTGCAGGTTCGGAAACGCGCCGGGCAGCACCAGCGGCTCGTTGTGCTCGCCGTCGTAGGTCGGGCGGAAATCGACGGTCTCCTCGTCGATGCCGTCCAGCATCAGGGCGGCGGCGTCGGTGAGCTTGGCCTCGGTGTAGCGCATCGCCGCCGCGTTATCGCCGTCGATATTGCCGAAGTTGCCCTGCCCGTCCACCAGCCGATAGCGCTGGGAGAATTCCTGCGCCATGCGCACCATGGCGTCGTAGATCGACTGGTCGCCGTGGGGGTGGTATTGGCCCATGACGTCGCCGACCACGCGCGCCGATTTCTTGGCTTTGGCGCCCGGCTCCAGGTTGAGCTGCCGCATGCCGTAGAGCAGACGCCGATGGACGGGCTTGAGCCCGTCTCGGACATCGGGCAGCGAACGCGCGGTGATGGTGGAGAGCGCATAGGAGAGATAACGCTCCCCGAGTGCATCCGCGAGGTTGGCAATACGGATCTCGCCCTCAGGCGGCGGAACGGGTGCAGCGGATTTGGCCATTATGCTTCCGAGTCGGAAAATTTGTCGTCAATTTAGGCGTGGACGCTGAGGCGTCAAGCAAAACGGCCTGCGACTCGGCAGCTCACCGCTCGCCAATTCGTCATGCTCGGACCTGGTCCGACCATCCGCGAGTTTCGACGGGCAAGAGCGTGTTATTGCAGCAAACTCGTGGATGGTCGTGCCAAGCACGACCAGGACGAGCGAGGCGTGCGCGGGCTATCGCTCACATGCGCCCGCGGCATAGTCCCAGCGGCCGCCGCTATCCAAGCAACCATCAATCAGCGACTGCTGCCGCAGCCAATAGCCGCCGGCAATCACCAGCAGGATGGCGATCGCCGCGATGAGCCATTTTTTCATCTCAGAACCGATCCACCGCGAACGGCTTCAGATCGATCTTCGGCTTGCGGTCGCTCACCAGGTCTGCCATCAGCTTGCCGGTGATCGGTCCCAGCGTCAGGCCGACATGCCCGTGGCCGAACGCGAAGAACGCGTTCTTGAAGCGGCGGCCGCGGTCGATCACCGGCTTGGAGTCCGGCATCGACGGGCGGAACCCCATCCAGTCGCTGCGGTCGCGCTCGTCGAGCGAACCGAACATGCGGCGGCCGTGCTTCAGCAGCACCTCGTTGCGCCCGGGGTTGGGCGGCAGCTCCAGGCCGCCCAGTTCCACCGTGCCGGCGAAACGCAGGCCGATGTCGAGCGGCGTCACCGCAAAGGAGTGATCGCCGGAATAGAGCGGCATGCGCGGCTTCTTCGCGTGCGGCAGGGTCACGTGATAGCCGCGCTCGGTCTCCAGCGGCACGTCTTCACCCAGCTTCGCGGACAGCACGCGCGACCAGGCGCCGGCCGTCACCACCACCGCGTCGAACGGATAGCGGCCGTTCTTGCCGATGGCGGCCTTCGGCCCGTCGGCGCCGATCTCGAAATCCTGGACCTCGTCCTGCACCACGCGGCCGCCATTGCGGGTGACGTCTTCCGCCAGCGTGCGCACGAGCCGGTAATTGTCGAGGACGTAGGAATTCTCCGGGTAATAGACAGCGTGCTTGTAGATCGGCGCCAGGCTCGGCTCGAACTGCTTGATCTCCTCGGCCTTGAGGATGTCGAACTTGACGCCGCGGCGCTTCTGCAATTCCAGGTCCCACTGGTACGACTGGAACTTGGCATCGCTCTCGAAGATGCCGAGCCAGCCGGTGTCCTGGATGATGTCGGCGCAGCCCGCTGCCTTGGCCAACTCCTTGTGCGCCGCCAGCGCCTCGACCATGAGGGTGCGCAGGGCGATCGAGATCTGCTCGACCGTCGTCTCTCCGCTCGACCGCACGAAGCGCCACAGCCAGGGCGCCAGCTTGGGCAGGTAGGACCAGCGGATCGCAAGCGGACCGAGCGGATCGCTGAGATATTTCGGCATGTCCCACAGGATGCCCGGCGTCGCGACCGGAATGCAGGATTCGGTGGCGATCACGCTGGCGTTGCCGAACGACGTCCCCTCGCCCGGACCCTTCTTATCGACGATGGTCACCTGATGCCCATCGCGCTGCAGCCAGAGCGCTGTCGAACAGCCGACAATGCCGGCGCCGATCACCAAGATGTTCTTGCCCAAGATTCCCCCTCAGTTCCGCCCAGTCAGACGTTCGATCAGCCGCGCCCGCGCTTCCGACGCGCCGGGTCTCGGCGCATGGGCGAATACATGCCGGTCGAGGAAATAGCCCGTCAAGCGCAAGCCGGCGGCCAGATCGTCGCGACCCGGTCGACTTTGTGGCTCGGTCAGGAACGGGGGCAACGGCAGCAACTTGTCCTTGTGCAGCTTGCCCGCTTCCGCCGTCACCGCGCGCCCGGTCTTCGGCGAGACAAAGGCGAGGCCATGGGTCGCGCCGGTCACCGCGCATTGCGCGAGGTCGAGGCCGAACCCCAGCGAGGACAGCAGGCGCGCTTCCCAGCGGACGAACTGGGTCGGCCAGTCCACCGCCTGGCGCGACAGCTGCTCGACGAGCGCGGCGAAATCATCGAATACGTCCTCGTGCGGCTCGCGCTCCGGCAGGGCGGCGTCGAGGGTGGAGCAGGCGGCGGTCAGCGCCGCGAGCCGGGCCGGGTCCGCCATGCACAGCGCTGCATGGGGAGCGCTGAGGTCCACCTGAAAGCGCCCAAGGTGTTCGCTGAGCCGCGCGTGCCAGTGGGCGGTGACGGCATTGCCGGTCTCCACCACCGCGCGCTGGCGCCGGCCGGTGCCGCCCTTGACGATGCCGAGATGCCGGCCGTGCTCGCGCGTCAACACGGTCAGGATGGCATCGCTCTCGCCATGCCGCCGCGCCGCCAACACGAAGCCCTGATCCTGCCAATCCATCGGGCCAGACGCTGCCCGGTTCGCGCGGTGAAATCCAGCCCTATTGCGTTGGCTGAACGCTCACCTGGGACAGCGGCGGGCGCACGCGATCGTACATCGGCGCGTCCATCCCGTCGGCCGCCGCGAGCGGCCGGTCGAGGCCATCGGCGAAGATGCCGTCGATCGCACCGGCCAGGCGATCGGCGACGGCGGCATCGACGCCCGGCGAGCAGACAAAATATCCCATCGTCTCCGCCAACGGCATCGCCTCCTTCACGCTCACGGATGCTTCCTTTGCCGCGGCAAGACCCGAGGCGTATTCCGCAACGAATACCGACACCCGGCCATGCGCCAGCAGGATGGCGAGCCGATTGGTATCGGTGATGCGCATCGCCGGAATGCCGAGTTCCTCCAGCGCCTGATCGCCGAGGGTGCCGCGCTGGACCGCGATCTCGTGCTGCTTCAGCTGTTCCACGGTCGTGGGCGGATTCGGCAAGTCGCCGGTGACGAACACCGTCGTGACGATGCGCCGCGTCGGCGCAATCCAGCGGTACGATGATTCGCGCTTTGGCGTCCGGGCAACGAAGGGGTGGCAGACATGCGATCCACCGGCCACCTCCTCCAGCGAGCGCTGATAGGGCAGGTTCTGGAAACCACGGATCGGAACATTCGCCTTTTGCGCGGCGAGTCGGGAGAGCTCGACCCAATAGCCGGTCAGCTTGCCATTCTCCCATCGCACATTGGGCGGGTTCCGGCCGACCAGCATCTCGATGCTGTCGTCTTCGGCAAGGGCACCGGACGGAAGGGCGCCCAGCATCAGCACGCAAACCGCCGCCACCCTGAAAAACGCCGTCATGAAGGCCCCTTCCGCGCATCATGCGCAGGCCAGCCGACAATGGCCTCAACATAGTTAACCGAACGCTAAGCGCGGCAGGCGCAAACGACTACCTTTCGAAGTCCAGCCCCATTTCGCGATAGCGCTCGGGGTCCTCCTGCCAGTTCTCGCGCACTTTCACGAACAGGAAGAGATGCACTTTGCGCTCGAGCATCTCCTCAAGCTCTTTCTGCGCCGCTTCGCGCACCTGCTTGATCCGGCTGCCGCCTTTGCCCAGCACGATGGCCTTCTGGTTGTCGCGCGCCACGTAGACGACCTGCGAAACCTTGGCGCTGCCATCCTTGAACTCTTCCCAGGACTCGGTCTCGACCGTCAGTGCATAGGGCACTTCCTCGTGCAGCTGGCGGAACAGATGCTCGCGCGTCACCTCCGCCGCCAGCAGGCGCACCGGCAGGTCGGTCAGCTGGTCGTCGGGGAAATGGTGCGGGCCCTCCGGCAGGTGCGCGACCACTTCGGCCATCAGATCCTCGACCCCGTCGCCGGTCTCGGCGGAGATCATGAACGTCTGCTCGAATGGGAATGCGGCGTTGAGTTCGGCCGCCAGCTTGAGCAGGGCCTCGTGCTTGACCGCGTCCACCTTGTTGATGGCACAGATCGCGGTGCGATTGTCCTTCTTGAGGCCTTCGATGATCGCGCGCGTATCGGCGTCGATCTTCTTCTTGGTGGCATCGACCAGCAGCACGATGCGGTCGGCATCCCCCGCCCCGCTCCAGGCGGCAGCCACCATCGCGCGGTCGAGACGCCGCTTCGGCGCGAAGATGCCGGGCGTGTCGACGAACACCGCCTGCGCATCGCCGCGCATGGCGACGCCGAGCACACGGCGGCGCGTGGTCTGCACCTTGGGGCTGACGATCGAGACCTTGGCGCCGATCAGGCGGTTGAGCAGGGTCGACTTGCCGGCATTGGGCGCGCCGATCAGCGCGACGAATCCGCATCGCGTCCCAGAATCCAAATCTGTATCGGTCACGAGCGCAGTTCCGACATCAGAAAGGCGGCGGCCGCCTGCTCCGCCGAGCGCTTGGATTTGCCGCTGGCCTTGGCGGTGCGCTTGCCGCTGACCCGCACCTCGACGGTAAAGGTCGGATCATGCGGCGGGCCGCTCGATTCCACCACCTCGTAGATCGGCAGCGGCAGGCCGGCGGCTTGCGCCCATTCCTGCAGCGCAGTCTTGGCATCCTGCGGCGGCTTGGAATCGGCGGCGACCAGCTCGGCCCAGTGGCGCTCGACGAACTGCCGCGCGGTATCCAGCCCGGCATCGAGATAGATCGCGCCGATCACCGCTTCGCAGGCATCGGCCAGGGTCGCGGCGTTGTCGCGTCCGCCGCCCTCCGCCTCGCCGCGCGACAGGATGAGATGGCTGCCGAGATCGATCGAGCGCGCGACGTGGGCCAGGCCCTCCTGCCGCACCAAGGCAGCCAGCCGTTTGGCCATCGCGCCCTCGTCTTCCTTGCCGAAGGTGCGATAGAGCATCTCCGCGACCACAAGGCCGAGCACGCGGTCGCCGAGAAACTCCAGCCGCTGGTTGTCCTGCCCGCCCTTCTGGCGCGGCCCCTGCCGGCCGGTGCGGCGCGTCAGTGCGCTGGGGTGGGTGAGCGCCGTCCGCAACAGGTCGGGGTCACCGAAATTGTGCCCCAGGACCTGCATCAATTGCTCGAGCGGCGCCTCTCCGTTCTTCGTCATTCACTCGATCACGTTCAGCAAACGGTCAAAGCGCAGGGCCGTGACCCAGCTGATCGGATTGTACCAATGGAACGTGTCGCCGTAGGACCAGAACAGGATCTTGGCCGGACCGATCAGGTTCTCCTTGGCCACGAAGCCGACAGTGCCCAGGCATTTCGCACGGCTCTCGTCGATCGTGTTGGTCACGTCATTCGTACACTGCGTCTCGAAGTCCGATTGCGCCTGCTGCACGGCCTTGCTGTCATTTGGATCAACCCCCACCATGAAATCCTCGAAGGTGCCGAGCGCTCTGCTGTCGTTCGAGCCGTCGCGATTGTCACCCATCATGAGATAGTGGTCGGCCGGCACGACGTAGGCCGGCGTATTGTCGAAACCACCGGCATCTCCTGCGGATTCGATGATCCGATGCGTGACGCCGCCTGGGAGCGTCTCCAGGTATTGGTCCTTCGGTTTGGCGGCCGGATCGTCGGAATCGACGTAGTCCTCGATGCGCTGGCGCTCCACCATCACGTCATTGATGTAGAGCCGGCCGTCGCGCACCTGGATGCGGTCGCCGGGCAGTCCGATCACGCGCTTGATGAAGTCGGTCTCCGGATCACGCGTTGGGCGGAACACCACCACCTCGCCGCGGGTCGGCGCGCCTTCCCAGATCCGCCCCTTGACCGGCACCAGCCCGCCGGGGAAGGAGAATTTGGAGTAGCCGTAAGCCATCTTGGAGACGAACAGGTAGTCGCCTTCCAGGAGGGTCGGCACCATGGAGCCGGACGGGATGTTGAAGGGCTCATACGCAAAGGTGCGGATGACGATCGCAATGACCGCCGCCCACAGCAGCGTCTTGACGATTTCCCAGAATTCACTGAAGGCGCCGGAATCTTTGCGTGACATGTCGACTTCTTTGTTACACGGGACCAAGCGGCGCGAGCGCCGCCTCGCCCGACCGCGGGGGATCAAGCCAGCCGCAGCCGGCAAAGTCAAGAAACTCAGCCGTCGGGTCCGATAGTCTTTTCATCTGGCTTTTCAAAAACTTGGGTCGAATCAGGCGGGGTTGGCGGAGATAATGACGATGGCCTGGGCCTGCGGAAAATCGTCGGTGATGGTGAGGTCGATCTGCGCTTCCATGCCAGGCGGCGTGATCGCCTGCAGTCGCTTCAGGGCGCCGCCGGTCAGCTTCAGGGTCGGCTTGCCGGACGGCAGGTTGACCACCCCCATGTCGCGCCAGAACACCCCGGCATTGAGCCCGGTGCCGAGCGCCTTGGCGCAGGCTTCCTTGGCGGCAAAGCGCTTGGCGTAGGAGGCCGCGCGCAGCGCCCGCCGGTCGGACTTCTTGCGCTCGACGTCGGTGAAGACACGGCCGAGGAACCGCTCGCCAAAGCGTTCGATGGATTTCTCCACCCGCCGGATATCGATCATGTCGTTGCCGATGCCGAGGATCATGCGGCGCGGCTGCTTCGAGACTTCACGCCGCCCTCCGTTTTCCACCCCGTCATCCCCGCCGACGTATGTCGGCCTTCGCCGACGGCGCTTGGCCTTGGGATCCATGAGTTTGCCTGAACGAGCACGGCAGCGTGCATTGAAACTCGTGGATGGCAAGGCCAAGCCTTGCCATGACGGAGGAGTGCGGCATTGCGAAGGAGTTCCATCATCACCCGCGCGCTCGGTCGACGGAGCTGATGGCGGGGGTGGCGCGCAGGGCGGCGATGATGTTGGTGAGATGCCGCACGTCCTTGACCTCGACATCCACCAGCACCTCGAAGAAGTCGATCGAGCGGTTGGTGATCTTGAGATTGGAGATGTTGCCCTGGTTCTTGCCGATCACGGTGGTGAGGCTGCCGAGGCTGCCCGGCTGGTTGGTGATGACGACCGACAGACGGCCGACATGCTGCTCGGTCGAGTTCGGGTCCTGGTCCCAGGCAACGTCGAGCCAGCGCTCCGGCGTCTCGGCAAAACTCTCGAGCGTTTCGCAGTCGATGGTGTGGATGGTGACACCCTTGCCCGTGGTGACGATGCCGACGATGCGGTCGCCCGGCAGCGGATGGCAGCAGCCGGCGAAGTGCATCGCCATGCCGGGGATGAGGCCGCGGATCGGAATCGCGCTGCCCTTGGTCGTCTTGGCGCGCTGGCGGCCGATCGGCACCACCTTCTCCAGCAGCGCCTTGGCGCGGGTGCCGGGGAAGATCGCGTTCACCACTTCGCGCGCGCCCAGGAGTCCCTCGCCGATCTGCGCCAGCAGGTCGCCGGTGTCCTCGGCCTTGAACTTCTTCAGTACCCCGTCCAGCGACTTGTCGGCATATTCGTAGCCTTCGTGCTGGAACTCCTTCTGGATCATCGCGCGGCCGAGCTCGATATACTGCGCGCGCTGCTGGGTGCGGATGAAGCGGCGGATGCAGGCGCGCGCCTTGCCGGTGACGACGAAGCGTTCCCAGGTCGGTGACGGAGTCTGCGCCCTCGAATTGACGACCTCGACCTGGTCGCCGTTATGGAGCTCGCTCCTGAGCGGCACGATGCGGCCGTTGATCTTGGCGCCGACGCAAGTGTTGCCGACCTCGGTGTGGACCGCGTAGGCAAAATCGACCGGCGTCGCGCCGCGCGGCAGGGCGATGAGATCGCCCTTGGGCGTAAAGCAGAACACCTGGTCCTGGAACATCTCGAGCTTGGTGTTCTCGAGGAACTCTTCCGGCCCCGAGGCGTGCTCCAGGATGTCCAGCAGCTCGCGCAGCCAGCGGTACTGCCGCCCTTCCATCTGCACCGGCTGGCCTTGCTTGTATTGCCAGTGCGCGGCGACGCCGAGCTCCGCCACTTCGTGCATCTCCGATGTGCGGATCTGCAGCTCGATGCGGTGGCGCAGCGGGCCGATCACGCCGGTATGGAGCGAGCGGTAGTTGTTGGGCTTGGGCGTCGAGATGTAGTCCTTGAAGCGCCCGGGGATCATCGAATATTCGCTGTGGATGACGCCGAGCGCCTGGTAGCACGCGGTCACGTCGTCCACCAGGATGCGGAACGCCATGATGTCCGAGAGCTGCTCGAACTCCGTGCGCTTCTTCTGCATCTTGCGCCAGATCGAGTACGGCGTCTTCTCGCGGCCGGACACGACGCACTTGACGTCGGCCTCGGTCAACACCTTCTGCAGCTCGGCGATGATCTGGTTGCTGAGGTCCGTCCCCTGCTCGCGCAGGAAGCTGAGGCGCTGCACGATCGAGGCGTAGGCTTCCGGATAGACCTGCGCGAAAGCGAGGTTCTCCAGCTGGTCCTTGATCTCGTGCATGCCCATGCGCTCGGCGAGCGGGGCGTAGATCTCCAGCGTCTCGAGCGCGATGCGGCGGCGCTTCTCCGGATCCTTGATGTAATGGATGGTCTGCATGTTGTGCAGACGGTCGGCCAGCTTCACCAGCAGCACGCGGATGTCGTTGGACATCGCCAGCACCAGCTTGCGGAAATTCTCCGCGTGCTTGGTGTGGTCCGACTGCAGCTCCAGGCGCGACAGCTTGGTCACGCCGTCGACCAGCTGGCCGATCTCCTTGCCGAAGCTCTTCTCGATCTGGTCGAGGGTGGCGTCGGTGTCCTCGACCGTGTCGTGCAGCAGGCCGGTGATGATGGAAGCGGCATCGAGCTTGAGCCGCGTCAGGATCTCGGCGACGCCAAGCGGATGCGAGAAATAAGGATCGCCGGATGCCCGCGACTGCGAGCCGTGCGCCTTCATGGAAAAAACATAGGCGCGGTTGAGGAGGTCCTCATCCGCGCCCGGGTCGTAAGCCTTGACTCGCTCGACCAGCTCAAACTGCCTAATCATGGTCTGATCTGATCGTTGTGGCCGCATGGTTGGACGTCACGCTTTCGTTCGTGCCTCGCTCAACAGTCCCGCCAACCCCGTCCACAACCCCGAAAACTCCGCCGGCCGCGGTGTTCTCCTTACTCTTCGTCCGCGATCGCCGCGTCCTCGAACTCGCCGTCGATCGAGAGGTCGGCGTCCTCCGCCTCGTCCTTGCTGATCTGGGCCTGCTGCATCTCGGCCAGCAGATCGCCCGCACCGGCGCCGAAGCCCGCGCCCTCTTCCTCCGGCTCGTCCTGCTCGACCTGGCGCTGCAGGCCCTTCACGATGGCGTCCGCCAAGGTGTCCAGGTTGACCGTGGTATCGGCGATCTCGCGCAGCGCGACGACCGGATTCTTATCGTTGTCGCGGTCGATGGTGAGCTGGCTGCCGGCGGAAATCTCGCGCGCCCGCTGGGCGGCGAGCATGACCAGCTGGAACCGGTTCGGCACCTGCAGGACGCAATCTTCGACGGTTACGCGTGCCATTCTTCAAGTCTCTCCAGGAATTGGGCTAATTGATTGTAGCTAGCCTATTCTTGCCCCCCGTTCAAGCACCGGGGCCCGGCGATTCCTGCAAGGGCCGCGTGACTTGGTCGCGGGGCAACCGGGCGATCAGGCCGGAAATCCGTTCTCCCGTTGCAGGATGGCGCCAATCCGGCGCCAGATCGGCCAGCGGCAGCAGCACAAAGGCCCGTTCTGCCATGCGCGGATGGGGCACCAGGGGCGCCGCCGGCCCATTTAGGACCATTCTCCCAAAAGAAATAATATCCAGATCGACCGCCCGCGCCTCGTTCCGCTCAACTCTTTGTCTACCTAATTCTGCTTCAATCCCGTGCAGTTCGGATAACACCTCTTGAGGAGACAAAGCGGTGGCGACCCGCACCACCCCATTGACGTACCAGGGCTGATCGGAGGCCGGAACCGGCGCGGATTCATACCATGGCGAGCGCGCCAGCACCCGCAGCCCCCGCCCCGGGAACAGCGTCAGGACATGTTCCAGGGTAGCCTTGGGCGGCCCGAACCGCGGGTGGGCGAGATTTGCACCTAACCCAATGTATAGATCGTCAAGCATTGGTCAGTTCGGTCATAAATTGTGTCGGTACGAACGTCGCGGCTTCCCGATCTTGGGGAAGAGAAAACAGGGGGCCGCCGTCCATCCAGCATATTTCGCCGCCGCGATCCAACGCGGCTTTGCGCACACACTGATTATGCGAGGGCAACCACCATGTTTAACCGATTTTACCCTAATGAGCGCGTGGCTTTGTTCATTGACGGCGCCAACCTGCACGCCGCCGCGCGGTCCTTGGGCTTCGACATCGACTACAAGCGGCTGCTGAAGCACTTCCAGGAACAGTGCCACCTGATCCGCGCCTTCTACTACACCGCGCTGGTTGAAGATCAGGAGTATTCGCCGCTCCGCCCGCTGGTCGACTGGCTCGACTACAACGGCTTCACCATGGTGACCAAGCCGACCAAGGAATACACCGATTCCATGGGCCGCCGGAAAATCAAGGGCAACATGGACATCGAGCTCGCCATCGATGTCCTGGAGATGGCGAGCCACCTCGACCATGTGGTGCTGTTCTCCGGCGACGGCGACTTCCGCCGCCTGGTCGAGGCGGTGCAGCGCAGGGGCGTCAGGGTCTCGGTCGTCAGCACCATCCGCTCCTCCCCGCCCATGGTGGCGGACGAGCTGCGGCGCCAGGCCGACAATTTCATCGAGCTCGACGAGCTGTCTGCGCTGATCGCACGCCAGCATGCCAACGGCCAGCGCGGCCATGGCCATGCGCCGCAGCAGTCGGCGGCGCCGGCGGACGCGGAAGCGTCAGAAGCCGACGCTTCCTGAAGTTTCGTCCCATGCGCTAAGTTCGGCGCATGATTCTTCCCGATCGTGATTGTCCGCTGTGCAAGCGGCTGGTCGACTTCCGCTTGGCCGCGCGGGCGAAATATCCCGACTGGCACAACGCCCCCGTCGTGCCCTTCGGGCCGGATGAGGCGCGCCTGCTGATCGTCGGGCTGGCGCCGGGCCTGCAGGGCGCCAACCGCACCGGCCGCCCTTTCACCGGCGACTATGCCGGCAACCTGCTCTACGCCACGCTCAAGGAATTCGGCCTGGCGCGCGGCGAATACGAGCAGCGGCCGGACGACACGTTGCAGCTGGTCGACTGCCGCATCTCCAACGCCGTCAAGTGCGTGCCGCCGGAAAACAAGCCGACGCCGGAGGAGATCAAGATCTGCAACCGCTTCCTCGCGGAGGAACTCGCGTCGCTGCCAAAGCTGAAGGTGATCCTGTCGCTGGGCTCGATCGCGCATGACGCCGTGCTGGTGGCGCTCGGTCAAAAGAAGTCGTCCGCCAAGTTCGCGCACGCCGCGCGCCACGCCTTGCCGCGCGGCCTCACCATGTTCGACAGCTATCACTGCTCCCGATACAACACCAACACCGGGCGCCTCACCACGGAGATGTTCCGCGACGCGGTCGGCAAGGCCGCAAAGGCGCGATGACATGGCTGACGAGATTGTCGGCTATCTCGCGCCGGACGGCTTTCTGCGGCAGCTCCAGGAAGAGCTTGGCGGGCACGCACGAGAGACTTATGGCAACTTAGTCCTGGCGTCCGTACCGGCGACACCGATCGCCTGGGTCGCGAATGTGTGGCACGACCCGCAGCGCCTGGAGATCGCCTCGATCGGCGATGCAGCAAACAAGCTGCGTGCGATCCAGCGCAACTGGGCGCTCTATTCCTTCGCCCATCACCGCCGCGCGTCGCTGATCGCGGAGCGCCTGCCCAAGGTCTCGGCCAAGCCGCTGCAGTTCGGCGATCCCGTGCCGACCGCACCGCTCGGGTCGTGGACCCTCATCGACCAGAACACACTGATCGTCGCGTCCCGTTGCTCGAGCGCGTTCCCCAACGGCGAGGCGCAGTTCGTCGAGGACCGCACGGCGCCGAGCCGTGCCTATCTCAAGCTGTGGGAGCTGTTCACCCTGCTGGACCAGAAGCCGGGCCCGGGCGATTTCTGCCTCGATCTCGGCGCCAGCCCGGGCGGCTGGACCTGGGTGCTGCAGAGGCTCGGCGCGCAGGTGCTGAGTGTCGACAAGGCGCCGCTCGATCCCGCGGTCGGGCACCTGCCCAACGTCGAAGAGCGCCACGAGAGCGCCTTCGCGCTCGACCCGCGATCGGTCGGCCGCGTGGACTGGCTGTTCTCGGACGTCATCTGCTACCCGGCGCGCCTGCTGTCGCTGGTCAGGCGATGGATCGAGGCCAGGACGGTTCGCCGGTTCGCCTGCACGATCAAGTTCCAGGGCGCCACCGACTTCGAGACCATGCGCGCATTCGCCGCGATCCCGGGCTCGCGGCTGCTGCACCTCCACCACAACAAGCACGAGTTGACCTGGATCAGGCTTTGAGATCGGACAGACGGTGTAGCGCAAAGGCGCGCGCGCCAAGCACGACAGCCAGGGCCATCCCGATCAGCAGCGCTGCGACCACGAAGGTGGCCCGCATGCCAATGGCGACATCCGCGGGAGACGCGGCGGCGATGTCGGCCGCGCCCGCAGCGAACGCGAAGATCGCGCCCATCACCGAAGCGCCGGTCATGCCGCCGAGGTTGCGCGACAGGTTGAGCAGGCCGGAGACGACGCCGCGCTGGTCCGGTTGAATGTCCGTCATCACGGTCGTGTTGTTGGCGGCCTGGAACAGCTGATAGCCCGGAGCGACCAACGCCAGGGCCGTAACGTAGCCCGCGACGCCGAACATCATCGGCAGCGCGCAGAGCGCGAGCGAGCCGGCCGCCATCACGGTGAGCCCGGTGACGGCGATCATCGGCGCGCCCCAGCGGTCCACCATCCGGCCGGCAGGGATCCCGCTCAGCGCGGAGAAGATCGGACCGCTCGACATGACAAGTCCGACCGTGGCCGGATCGAGGCCCAGCGCGCGCGACAGGTAGAACGGGCCGACCACCAGCGTCGCCATCGCCACAGTCAGGACGAGGACGCTGCTGGCGAGCCCGGCGCTGAGGACGGGATTCCGGAACATCTCCAGCCGGACCAACGGCGCGGCGACTTTCGTCTCCGTCAGCACGAACAAGCCGATGCCTAGTGCCGCGGCGAGCAGCAGCGCCAGGTTGAGGGCGCCAAAATTGCCTCGCCCGACCGTCACCGCCAGCGCATAGGCCGCCAGAGTAAGGGCGAGCAGCAACGTGCCGGCGATGTCGAAGCCAGTCCGGTCGGGTTTGGCTCGCGCGGTACCCGCGGGCAGGCAGCGCCAGGCGAGAAGAAGCGTCACGAATCCCAGCGGCACGCCGACCAGGAAGATGGCGCGCCAGCCGAAGGCGGAGATGAGAATTCCACCCAGCGTCGGTCCGAGCGCCGTGCCGACGGCCGACATCGTTCCCAGCATTCCCATCGCGCGGCCGGTCTTCGCCTTCGGAACCGTCTCCCCGACAAGCGCCATGCCGAGCGCCATCATGATCGCGGCGCCGAGCCCCTGCGCCGCGCGTGCGGCGATCAATAGCCACAGGGTCGGCGCAATGCCGCACAGGACCGAAGCAGCCGTGAACAGCGCAAGACCGGCCAGCAGCAGCCGGCGGCGCCCGACCAGGTCGCCGAGCCGCCCGACGCTGACGATCAGCGTGGTGATGGCAAGGAGATAGGCGAGGACGATCCACTGCACCTGCTGGAACGAGGCCTCGAACACCTGCGCCAGGGTCGGCAAGGCGACGTTGGCGATGCTGGTGCCGAGCGAGGACAGCAGGATGGCAAGCGACAGGCTGGCGAGCGCCCAACGGTCCGAGGGCGTTTTTGGGGCGTGTGCGGGGGCTGGCTGCAATGCGGGCTCCATTGTCAGGGCTGCTGGAAACCTAGGGTCTCCGCTCATGCAGCGCTAGACGCATGCTTTGCACTGTAGTCGTGCATTTGACGCCATGTCCCGATTTGCTACGGTAGGGCGCATGGCGCGGCCCGATCTCAACCTCCTGGTCACTCTCGACGTCCTGCTGGCGGAAGGCAGCGTGGCACGCGCGGCCAGGCGTCTGCGGCTCAGCCCGTCGGCCATGAGCCGGCAGCTCGCACGCCTGCGTGACGCGACGGGCGATCCCCTGCTGGTCCGGGCCGGGCGCGACCTGGTTCCGACGCCCCGCGCGCTCGAGCTGCGCGAGCGCGTGGGTCCGCTGGTGCAGGATGGCGAAGCCGTGCTGCGTCCCGTCGAGAAGCTGGACCTCAAGCGGCTGGTTCGCACCTTCGCGGTACGCTGCCGCGATGGCTTCGTGGAGAATTTCGGGCCGGCCCTGATTGCCCGCGTCGACAAGGAAGCTCCCGGTGTGCGGCTGGTGTTCGTTCCGAAAACCACCAAGGACAGCGCGCCCCTGCGCGACGGCACGGTCGACCTGGACACCGGCGTGGTCGGACCATCGACCGGTCCGGAGGTGCGCACCCAGGCCTTGTATCGCGACCGCTTCGTCGGCGTGGTGCGCGGGCAGCACCCGCTCGCGCGCGGCAAGGTCACGCCGGCGCGCTATGCGGCCGGCCGCCACATCCTGGTTTCGCAGCGCGGCCTGGACAAGGGTCTGGTCGATCAGGCGCTGGAGCCGCTTGGGCTGGAACGGGAGATCGTCACCGTCGTCGGCGGCTTCTCGGAAGCGCTGGCGCTGGCGCGGGCTGCCGACCTCATCGCCACCGTCCCCGAGCGCCACACCGGAAACCTGCGCACCGGCATGCACACTTTCGCACTGCCGCTCGCCATTCCGGAGATCACGATTTCCCTGCTCTGGCACCCGCGCCTGGACGCGGACCCGGCGCATCGCTGGCTGCGTGGCTGCGTGCAGGACGTCTGCGCGACGCGATCGCGGCGCTAGCTCAGAGCGCGTGCAGGTTGTTGATGCCGATGACCGGTCCGCTCGACTCGAACTCGATCATCATCTCCAGGGTCAGGTCCGATCGACCTTCTTCCTCGGTCCACAAGTCGGCCTCGACGTGCCAGGTCGGAACCGCCCTCGCTCTGAGCTCGCAGGCGCGCAGGAATGCGTAGTCGGCCGGCGGCGCGACGACCCTGCGGCCGTATTCCGCCACGGCGGCCTGCAAGTCGTCGCTGTCCATGAGGGAGTAGTCGCAGCGCTCCATGACGGACTCGTAGTCGCCGTCAGCCAGCAGCACCAACAGGTCGATCACGATGGACCTCACCTGCCGCTCGAACGCGACGGTTCTCTGATCGCTTTCCATACAAGGAATATTACCCGCCACACCGGCGGCCCACAAGCC